>JBMNOY010000028.1:0-26930 GCA_050943315.1 Syntrophomonadaceae bacterium | reverse complement strand
TTTTTGCTGCAGCTGCCTGATGTCGGCACACATGCGGTTGAGAACATCGTCAGCACCATTGTGAGCATTGGTAGGCTGAGTTATCTTATGCAAAATACGGCCCTTCTCATCGGCAATACCACTCAATATTTTACTGCCGCCCAGGTCTACTCCGATAATGTATCGTGCCAAAAATAAGTCCTCCTGAAAAATTCTAGTCGACGCTGGCGGCTCTGTTGCACCCAGGTCCATGTCCGTTTTTGTCATAAACGGCAGCATCAGTGTTTCTCATACTTAAATCATAATCCTATAAGTTAACCCAGGTCATATTCGTATGCGGCCTATGGTTACATTTCTACGATTTCATACTCCATAGTCCCCAGGCCCATTTTTACCGCATGCTCTAACTGAGGCAACCAGCTTATTCCGGGGTGTACCTGGGCAAATTTATCATCCCCTGCAGGAAGTCCTTCTATTACCGAACCGTCCAGAGCCGGGGCCTGGTTAACCATATCAGCACAGGCCTTGTCCAGAGCTACCGGGTCTAAAGACGCCAGTATACCAATATTATGTACAATAGGTGCATCATTATATCCAACACAATCGCAATCCGGGCTTATATCGGTCAGAAACGACAAATAGATTATTTTCCCCTCTTTGCCGGCTGCGGCCCCCGCAGCATATTCAGCCATCTTTTCCTGCATGGTTTCCACACTGGTTTGCCAGCTGGGAGTAATGGCGCCGAATTGGCAAGCAGTGATGCACTCTCCGCATCCCCAGCATATCTCCTCTAATATATGCGACTTTTGCCCTTTTTTATTACCTGCGCATTCCTGCAGTTCAATGGCGGCCGCCGGACACCAGGATATACACTTGGCACACCCGGTACATTTATCTTCCTTTACTCCCGGCCGTACATCGGAATGCATCTGCTGTTTACCGCTGCGGGAGCCCAGGCCCATACCCAGATTTTTAATAGCACCGCCAAAACCGGTTAGCTCATGACATTTAAAATGACTTACCACCACCATGGCATCCGCATGGACCGCCGCACTGCCGATATTAACCTGGTTGAAATGTTTTCCGGCTATTTTTACTTTAATATAGTCAGTACCGGTTAGACCATCGGCAATTACTAGCGGGGCTCCCACCACAGCATAATCGAAACCGTTTAGAATGGCAGTTTCCAGGTGATCAACAGCATTAGCCCGGCTGCCTACGTAAAGGGTATTAGCATCGGTTATAAAGGGACGGCCGCCCTGTTCCTTGATTAAATCAACCACCCGGCGCACATAGGGAGGTCTTATGTAGGCCATATTGCCGCGTTCTCCAAAGTGGATTTTAATCGCCACCAGATCTTTAGGGGCAATAACTCTCTCAAGTCCGGCCCGCTTCAGAAGCCGGGCCATTTTATCTACCAGGCTGGTATTGTTCTTAATCCGCATATCACTAAAGTAAACTTTTGCTGCCATATATATCTCTCCCCTATCGTTTTAGTATTAAGCGCTGCAAGGCCTCGGCTACACCTTCTTCTTCATTGGAGCTAGTCACAAAATCAGCCAGGTTCTTTATCTCCTCACAGGCATTACCCATGGCTACACCTATACCGGCCCATTTTATCATGGCCAGATCATTGTAACTGTCCCCTACCGCCAGGACTTCATTTCTTTTGATACCGTAGCGCCCCGCAACCACCTGCAATGCATCGGCTTTGGTAGCCCGGGCATCCATAATTTCTAAAAAATAAGGTTTGGAACGGGTAATATGCAAATTGGAGCCGAAACGCTCTTGTAGTTCGCTTTCCATAGCCAAGAGTTGTTCCTCAGCAAAGGAAACAGCCAGTATTTTAAGGGCTTCCCCCTCATCCAGGGCATCTACCAGGCTGGGAACCATAACCGGCTCCACTCCGGCAATGCCTATATAATAACGGGCTTCTTCAGATAAGGATTCAATGGTCAGATTGTCGTTAAAATAGGTGTGGTAATGGACATCCCGAGAACGGAAAAACTCCATTACTTCCCGGGCTAAATCCCGGGGCACCGGCCGGTTATATAGTTCTTCACCAGACAAGGAATTTTTTACCCAGGCCCCCTGGTAGGTAATCAAGGGAACATCGATGTCCAGTTGCCGGGCATAGGGCAAAGCCGATTTAAACGCCCTGCCGGTCGCCAGGGTGACGATTACCCCGCCGGCCCTAACCTCACGGATAGTATTTACACATTCCTGAGAAATCTTTAGGGAATTATCCAACAAAGTATCATCCAGATCAAGTGCTACCAGTTTTATAGCCATATTATCCTCCAATAATAATGTATCGCCTCGCCTTAATGGACGCTGGCGACATTGTCGCACACAGATTTTTAAGACTTGCGCAGAACGAATTTAACAACTTATTCAACGCGGATTATTCCAATTCAACACTGACTCGCTTCGCTCGTACACTGATTGTTTTGGATAAACACAGATTTCTCTCTAATATAACTGCCTAGTATATTTGAAATATAAAGTCTGGTTATTTGAAAGCGATTAATTTATTATTTACGATTAAACCTTCCTGGGTAGGCAATCCAAAACTTTCTATACAGTAACATCTCCTTAAGTATAAGTAAAAATAATCTGTGTCTTTCATAAAAAATCTGTGTAAATCTGTGTTGAATTAAATCCGCGTTAATCATAACAGAAGCCGCGTAATCCGCGTTGAATTTTTTCCCCATCTGCGTCAGTCTCATCTATTAAGCTTAATTCAGGCAAAGAAGCCGGGCTGAAGCCCGGCTTGTGGAGCAAAATATGATGTATGTTTATCTGAAATTGAAGGAACGGTCATCAATAAAGTAGCTTACGGCAAAACTAATAATACTGAACAGTAAGGCGCTGAGTATGGCCCAGCCAAAACCGCTGATATCGAAACCTTTGACCGTTACCGAGGTCAACCATAACATAAAGCCATTGATAACAAAGGTAAATAGTCCCAGTGTCAACAGGTTCAGGGGAAGTGTTAGCATTATTAATAAAGGTCGAATAACCGCATTTATTATCCCCAGGAATATCGAGCCCACAATGGCACCCCATAAAGTAAGTTCAAAACCAGGTATTATAGCCGCTGTTAGTATGATTGCCACTATATTAAGAATCCATCTTAAAGCCCAACCCTGCACTACAATTCCTCCTTCCATAAATAGCTGACTATTTACAAACTATCTTATCATACCATTTACCATTTTAAGAGATTTTTCCTGTTTATTTCCCGGGAAATGATTAAGTCCGCACCTGTTGTTATAAAATGTTTACCCGGGGTATATTATGCCTAAAAACAGCATTCTCCCGGCCGAATTTTTGGTTTTATTATTATATCCATTTGCTGTTTTCAGGATTCATGAAAGAAATCGTACACCGCTGCCGCAGCAGTGCTGGTCATCCCCTGAACGGCGACAAGTTCTTCCCGGCTGGCCTGTTTTATTTTGGCTACCGAGCCAAAATGGGTTAACAAGGCTTTTTTCCGGGCCGGTCCGATACCCGGAATATCGTCCAGCACTGACGCGATGGATTTTTGCGCCCGGCGCTGGCGGTTATAGGTAATGGCAAAGCGGTGGGCTTCATCACGCACCCGCTGCAGCAGCATAAGTCCTTCATGACGGCGAGGCAGCCGCAGCGCTGCCGGTCTTCCCGGGGAGAACAGTTCTTCATTTTTTTTGGCCAGCCCAAAAACCGGAATATCCAGGTTCATTTTATCAAGTATTGACTTTACCGCATTAACCTGACCCAGTCCCCCGTCAATTATAAGTAAATCAGGTTCCGGCAGGAAGGATTCATTACCTTTTTGGGCCTGGATAAAGCGCCTTTCTACCGCTTCCGCCATAGAGGCAAAGTCATCGTTCTGATTCATATTAATTTTAAAGCGGCGGTAAGCTTTACGGTCCGGCATACCGCCGGTAAATACCACCATGGAGGCAACCGTTTCCTCTCCGGCCAGGTGGGAGATATCAAAACACTCTATACGCTCCGGTATTAGTTCCAGGTCCAGCGCCTGGCTTAATTTCAGCAGGGCTTCATGGCTGCGGAAGTCTTGATGCTGTTTCTCCTCCCACAATAAGGCGGCATTGTTAATCACCATGTCCAGCAGGTTTTTCTTGTCGCCTCGCTGGGGCAGCCGGAGTTCGACTTTATGTCCGGTCGTTTGCCGGAGCCAGTCCTCAACCAGATCTGTCTCGGGCAAAATACTGACCAGAATTTCCCCGGGTATATCGTTGTTATGGTGATAGTATTGTTTAAGGAAAAATTCCATTACTTCCGGTTCATCTTCATCTATAGCCCTTTTCAGCCAAAAAGTATCTTTTCCGGTTATTTTACCCTTGCGGATTTTGAATACCTGTACCAGGTTTTCTTTTTCCCCGGTGATCATGCCAATGACATCCAGGTAATACTCGGTTTCGTAATCAATCTTCTGTTTTTCACTGATACGTTGGATAGCCTGAATCTGATCCCGCAGACGGGCGGCCTTCTCAAAATCCAGCTCGGCCGCAGCCTTTTGCATTTCTTCCGCCAGGGTTTGGGTTATACCGTGGGTTTTTCCCTCCAAAAAATCTACTATACCGTCCACCGCCTGTCTATACGCTTCCGGACTTACCTGTCCGCTGCAGGGAGCCGGGCATTTGCCCATATCCCGGTTTAGGCAGGGGCGACGGTTAAACTTCAACGTTTTACAGGTGCGCAAAGGGAAAATAGTGGTCAGGAGTCTTACGGTTTCTTTAAGTGAAGTTACATCTGTATAAGGACCGAAGTATTTTGAAACATTATCCTTTTTCTCCCGGGTGATAAGAATACGGGGAAACTTTTCGGCCACGGTTATTTTTAAATAAGGATAACTTTTGTCATCCCGCAGGGCAATATTGTAGCGGGGTTGGTAAGCCTTAATAAGATTGTTTTCTAAAATTAAGGCTTCCACTTCACTGGCGGTGACTATGAAATCAAAGTCCTTCACCCGCGCCATCATAGCCCGGACCTTGGGATCTAACCCCTGCGGAGATTGGAAATAGGAGCGCATGCGGTTGCGCAGCACCTTGGCCTTACCTACATAAATGACCTTGCCGTCCCGGTCCTTATAAATATACACCCCCGGCTGCAGGGGTACATTCTTCAGCCGCTCCCGCATAGATATCAGCCCTTTCTAGGGTAATGGACGCTGGCGACTTTGTCGCACGCAGACTTTTATGACTTCCGCTGACTATTTTATAAAAATTTAAAATAGGATTTAGGCCAAATAGGTTTTCAATGCTTAGTGCCTAATCACTTGTTGCTTTTTCCTATAAAAGTCTGCGTAGGTCATACTAGTCTGCGTTAGTCTGCGTCTATTCGTCTGCTTAAAACCTCTTTCAAATATTTGCCGGTGTAGGATTCGGGGTTTTGGATTATTTCTTCAGGGGTACCCTGGGCGATTATTTGTCCGCCTCTTTCCCCGCCTTCCGGGCCCAGGTCTATTATGTGGTCAGCGGATTTGATAACGTCTAAGTTGTGCTCGATAATTACTACTGTATTGCCGTTATCGGCAAGAATGTTTAAAACCCCCAGCAAATGTTTAACATCGTCTTTGTGCAGACCGGTGGTGGGTTCATCCAGGATATATAATGTCTTACCGGTGGAACGTTTGGACAGTTCAGTAGCCAGTTTAACCCGCTGGGCTTCGCCGCCGGAGAGGCTGGGGGCAGGTTGTCCTAATTGGATATAGCCTAAACCCACTTGCTGCAGTACCTGGAACTTGCGGTGAATTTTAGGTATGGGCTCGAAAAATTCCACTGCTTCATCAACTGTCATAGCCAAAACATCCGCTATGGTCTTGCCCTTATATTTTACCTCCAGGGTTTCCCGGTTATAGCGCTTGCCTTTACAGACCTCACAGGGAATATAAACATCAGGCAAAAAGTGCATTTCTATTTTTATTATGCCATCCCCGGAACAGGCTTCACAGCGGCCCCCGCGGACATTAAAACTAAAGCGTCCCGGTTTGTAGCCCCGTACCCGGGCTTCGGCTGTTTCCGCAAACAATTCCCGGATACCGTCAAAAGCACCGGTATAGGTGGTAGGATTGGATCTGGGGGTTCGGCCTATCGGGGACTGATCAATGTTAATAACTTTATCAATATACTGCATACCCTCAATCCGGTCATGTTCGCCAGGGTTATAACGGCCCCGGTGCAGTTCCTTCATTAATGCGGGATACAGAATATCACCTATTAAGGTGCTTTTGCCGGAACCGGATACCCCGGTTATAACCACCATTTTGCCCAGGGGGATGGTGACATCAATATTTTTAAGGTTATGCTGGCGGGCTCCTCTTATCACCAGATTATGGCCATTACCTTCGCGGCGGTGCTCCGGGATGTCAATAGTCAGCCTGCCGGATAAGTACTGTCCGGTAAGCGATCGTTCACATTGTTGGATTTCCTCCACGGTTCCGGCAGCCACCACTTCTCCGCCGTAGATGCCGGCGCGGGGGCCGATATCCACGACATAATCAGCATTAAGCATGGTCTCCTCATCATGCTCTACCACCACCACGGTATTGCCCAAATCGCGCAGGCGTTTAAGGGTTGCCAGGAGGCGGTCATTATCCCGGGGATGCAGTCCAATACTGGGCTCATCGAGAACATAGAGAACTCCCACCAGGCTGGAACCTACCTGAGTAGCCAGTCTTATCCGCTGGGCTTCCCCGCCGGACAGGCTCCCGGCAGCCCGGTTCAAAGTCAAGTAGTCGAGGCCTACATCAATTAAGAAGTTAAGCCGCTGTTTAATCTCTTTTACCACCTGGCGGGCAATGGTTTCTTCCCGTGCCGTCAAGGTCAGGTTATTAAAAAATTGTACAGCCTCCCGTACGGACATAGCCGTCACATCGTTAATAGACTTGTCACCTATTAATACCCACAGTATTTCCTCCCGTAATCGTTTACCCTTACAGACCGGGCAAAGCCGAGTGGTCATATATTTTTCTATTTCCTCCCGCGCGCTCTCCGATTTGGTTTCCTGGTAGCGGCGGGTTAAATTATTAACTACCCCTTCATAGCTGGACCGGAAAGCCCCGGTTTCACCATAGGAATTGGTGTAATTAATCTGGATACGTTCACCGCCGTTGCCATATAGTATGATGTCAATCTGCTGCTGGCTTAACTGGCTCAGCGGAACATCAGTAGGTATTCCCTCTTTGGCGGCCATTCCAAATAACAATTGATTATAGTAGGTATGAAAATTGTTCGACCAGGGAATAACCGCTCCATTTTCCAAAGACCTGCTCATATTTAAAACCAGAGCCGGGTCTATCTCCTGCTTTTCCCCCAACCCGTCACATTCACGGCAAGCCCCAAAAGGACTGTTAAAGGAAAACATGCGCGGGGTAAGCTCCGGCAGGCTAAAACCGCAATCCGGGCACGCGAAATCACGGCTGAAAAGCATGTCCTCTTCACTGCCGTCATTTTTTAGGAGCAGGATATTAACAATGCCTTCACTCAAATCAAAAGCCATTTCCAGCGATTCGGCCAGCCTGCTGCGGATACCTTCCTTAATAACCAGGCGGTCCACCACCGCACTGATATCATGTTTCTTGTTTTTTTCCAGCTTAATTTCTTCATCTGAAGTATATTCATAGCCATCCACCATGACCCGAACAAAGCCATCCTTGAAAAGATCCATAAGAATCTTTTTATGTTCCCCTTTTTGGCCTTTGATTACCGGAGCCAGTACTTTTATCTTACTCCCGGCGGGCAGGTTTAAGAGCACATCCACCACCTGATCCACCGTCTGCCTCTGAATCGGTTTGTGGCAGTGCGGACAATGGGGCCGGCCTACCCGGGCATACATTAAACGCAGATAATCATATATTTCGGTAACTGTTCCTACGGTTGAGCGGGGATTGTTGGAGGTGGACTTCTGGTCAATAGAGATGGCCGGTGACAGGCCTTCAATATAGTCCACATCAGGTTTGTCCATCTGTCCCAGAAACTGGCGGGCATAAGTGGACAGGGACTCAACATAGCGGCGCTGCCCCTCACTGTAAATGGTATCAAAAGCCAGGCTCGACTTGCCCGAGCCGGAAACTCCGGTTAAAACCACCAGCTTGTCCCGGGGAATGGTAACATCTATATTTTTTAGATTGTGCTCCCTGGCACCTTTGACAAAGATAACGTCTTTCATGATTAATATTAATAGACGCAGACTGCCGCAGACCCTCCGGGCGCAGACTTACATGTTTTTATTTTTAATTAAAAGGGTCTGCGTAAGTCATAATAGTCTGCGAGGTCTGCGTCTAATTTATCCCTTTCTCCCTTTCTTTTTTTTCTTAACCGGCAGGTTCAGTTCTTTTATCATGTCCCTTAAACGGGCGGCCTGTTCGAAGTCCAGGTTTTCGGCGGCCTTGTACATCTCCAATTCCATTTCCATGGCCAGGCGCTGTTTTTCCTCCCGGCTTAAGCGGGTGAAATCAGAATATTGGTATTCACTATAATCCTCGGCAATGGTGGCTTCGATAGCTTCGTGAACCGCTTTTTTGATTGATTCCGGAGTTATATTATGCTCCTTATTATACTGCTGCTGAATTTCCCGGCGGCGGTTGGTTTCATCGATGGCGGTACGCATGGAGTCGGTAATGTTATCCGCATACATTATGACCCGGCCCTCAACATTACGTGCTGCCCGTCCAATCGTTTGGATAAGGGATCTTTCCGAACGCAGGAAACCCTCCTTGTCCGCGTCCAGGATAGCCACCAGGGCCACCTCGGGCAGGTCCAGCCCTTCCCGCAAGAGGTTAATCCCAACCAGTACATCAAAAACTCCGGCCCGCAGTTCCCGCAGGATATCCAGCCGGGCCAGGGCATCAATGTCAGAATGTAAATACCTCACTTTCATGTTAGCATCGGTAAAATAGTCGCATAAATCCTCAGCCATTCGTTTGGTTAAAGTAGTTACTAATACCCGGTACCCTTTAGAAACTGTAACCTGAATTTCATCCATCAAATCATCTATCTGGTTAAGAGTAGGCTTTACGGTTATTTCCGGATCAATAAGCCCGGTGGGGCGGATTATCTGCTCTACTACCCGGGAGCTTTTTTTAGTTTCATAGGGTCCCGGAGTAGCACTGACAAAAATAACCTGATTAATCTTTTCGTCAAATTCAGAAAAGCGCAAAGGGCGGTTATCTAATGCCGAAGGCAGCCTGAAGCCATAATCGACCAGGTTCTGTTTGCGAGATCTATCCCCTTCAAACATCCCCCGTACCTGGGGTACGGAAATATGTGATTCATCCATAAACAGAAGAAAGTCCCGGGGGAAGAAGTCAATTAAGGTATAAGGGGGTTCCCCCGGCTGGCGCCCGGTTATATACCGGGAATAGTTTTCAATCCCCTTACAATAGCCGATTTCTTTGATCATCTCCAGATCATACCGGGTGCGTTGTTCAATTCTTTGTGCCTCCAGGAGTTTACCCTCCGCTTGGAATTTTTCTACCTGGAGCTGTAATTCCTGTTCAATCTCCGCTGCGGCACTGAGCATCTTGTCCCGGGTGGTTACGAAGTGCGAGGCGGGAAATATCATAGCATGCACCCGGCGTCCCAGAACCTCCCCGGTCATCGGATTAAACTCTAAGATACGGTCTATTTCATCCCCAAAGAATTCAATCCTTAAAGCATTTTCCCCGGTCGAGGCGGGAAACACTTCCACTACATCTCCCCGGACGCGGAAATTGCCCCGATAAAAAGTGGTTTCATTACGTTCGTATTGGATTTCCACCAGTTTTCTAATAATATCGTCCCGGGGGACTTCTGTCCCCGGCCGGATGGATACCGCCAGTTTGTAGTAATCATCCGGTGAACCCAGGCCGTATATACAGGAAACGCTGGCTATTATTATCACATCCCGCCGCTCCAGCAGGGAAGCTGTGGCGGAATGGCGCAGCTTGTCTATCTCATCATTAATGGAAGAATCCTTTTCTATATAGGTATCACTTTGCGGCACATAGGCCTCCGGCTGGTAATAATCATAATAACTGATAAAATACTCTACCGCATTTTCGGGGAAGAATTGTTTGAACTCAGAATAGAGCTGGCCGGCCAGGGTTTTATTGGGGGCCATAATCAGAGTAGGCCGCTGAACCTCCTCAATTATGCGCGCCATGGTAAAGGTTTTGCCTGAACCGGTAACCCCCAGCAGAGTCTGCTCCCGGCAGCCCGTATTAAGCCCCTCCACCAGCTCGCGAATAGCCTGGGGCTGATCTCCGGTAGCAGTATAATCAGATTTGAGTACAAATTCGCCCATAAAACATCCCCCGATTTCTTATTCAACGCGGATTACGCGGACCCTGCGGGCGCGGATTTTCGCGGATTTTATGAATTCAACACTGACTCGCTTCGCTCGTACACAGATTGTTTTGGATAAACACAGATTTCTCTCTTAATACTGTCCAGTACTCCCTGAAACCCTGGTCGACTAAACCTTACTGGTAATGCAACACAAACTTTCTACACAGTAACATTATAATAAGTTTTAAAAAAACAATCTGTGTCCTTCATAAGTAAATCTGTGTAAATCTGTGTTGAATTAAATCCGCGTTGAATCCTTTTAACAATCGCTTTTCACTATCTCTTCCCAGATTTGCTGGCGTTTTTGTTGTACGGGTTCGAAATTCATAGCAGCGGAATTTATTTTTTTTATCTCCTTCAAGGCTCGCTGGGCCTCTTCCAGGTCTTTTTGCGCCTGCAGGATAAAGGTCTCGTAATTGCGCTGCAGCTCGCTGGTTTGGGCTTTTACTAATTCCTCATCATAATTATCCAGGCATATTTTGACATCAATAATTATATCCCCGGGCTGGGCTGGTATTTCCTTATAACTACCGTCAACCAGGGCAATCTGCAAATTACGGATGATCACCATAACTATGTCTTCCGGCTCCAGTCCGCAATGATAATAATCCATTGTATAACCATGTTCTTTGAGCTGGGAAGCTAGTTTACTGATTATAGCCGATGTGCCGCCCCCGGTTGGACCTTGAAAGATGTATCTTTTTGAGCATTGGCTGCTTATTTCATCTAAATAGTTTATCATTCCCTCAGCGGTAACGACACTGGCAAAATAATGTTTTCCCCGGCTGCGGTTTTCCATTATCCGGGCCGACACATCCTGAATCAGTTTCGCCATCTTGTCCGGGTTTAAGTGCTGGGCATTTATCTTTTTAATCTTGGCCTGGACCTGGATGGCATCCTTGAGGGAATGTGTAACCTGGTGACTATAAAGCTGGAATTTACCGGCCAGTTGGGCCAGTTCCTGAGCCTTGTCGTCGTCCTGTTGATTATCCCAGTATGCGCCGAGATTAATAATTACTTCGCGGCCGGCCGGATAGCCCGGATCAATAGGCTGGGGCAGGCTTCCGTTTACCAGCGCGGTATCTAATTGAGGGATATAAACACCATCAGCCGATACCCCGTCAGCTGCTGATATCCAAAATTCCACTTCGTATCCCTGTTCAGCTATTGCCTCTCCCAGAAGTCTTATGAAAGTTGATTTACCCGTACCGGTGGCTCCCTTTAAAATATATACCCGCTTAAGACCGGCAATCAGGTCGGGAATAAAAGTATAAAAGCCCTGACTGGTGTTGCTGCTGGCGAACACATAGCTGATTTTCCCCCGCTTGTTCACATTTAACCCTTCTTCCCAACAGTTTTATTATAATCTATTCATTGTGGATGCAAAGTGTGAACACAGATAGGAACAGCTACTACCAGAATTTAATCCTTTTCCATAGCTTGCGGGCAATGGCAAAAATACCGTCCTGGTTGGTTTCCAGATATCTTCCGGTATATCCGTCAGGTACAGGTATAATACCCACTTTTTCATTGCCGCGGTTATAACAGGTAATGTATAGAAACTTGCCGCCGCGGAAGACTTTCATATGGCTGGCACCAGATCCATAGTGCAGCAGTTGCTCAAGGTTAAAATAACTGTATACCTGCTCACCGTTGACCTCCAGGATAATATCCCGGGAGGCCAGCCCAGCCCGAAAAGCGGGAGTGCCGGGTACGACATCCAGAATCATAACCCCGCTGGGGGGATTAGTATAAATGGGCTGCCGATTGGTTTCCTCGCGCATACCCAGCCAGATAACCAGTTCATGACCTACAGGGCCAAAAAGGGCAATCACCCAGGTCAGAGCCGCCCAGCGGGAGGCCATAATGGTAAGAATCAATAAAGACAGGCTGAATAAAAACAGGTGCCAGGCCGATTTTCGGACCCGAGCCGCGGGGGTGCGGGTAGTGGTTATTTCTCCATAACCCAGCATAGCCATAACCGGAAGCAGGCTGTAGGTCTGATCGGCGGTAAACTGGGCGTAGTCTTTTAATAAGGGCCACCAGTCAGGCATGTTAAGCCCTCCGGACCCGTAAATAGCCTGGACGCTGACCATTGCTACCAGGGGCAGGGGCCAAAACTTTTGTAGATTAAAGCCTCCCCGTATCATGTCCTGACTTTTAACATATACCGGCACCGGGCTTAAATGACCATTGAGCAGTATTAACAGGCTTTCCACCATATGCAATATCGCCACCAGGCCCATAAGCTGCACTATACTCAGCTGAGGATAGCCAAACAGCAAATTCATAACCGCCAGCACCCCGGAAGCATAGGCAAAACAGAGAAACCGGGGATGTATAAACATCAGCAAAACAGCTACCAGCCATAGTTCACCTATACCGATATTGGCAAGGTCTATTCCCAGGAGAACCAGCAAGAGGCTCCCCACCAGGCAGCCTACTAACCCAAACAGCGCCGATGCCAGGGCCGAGCGCAGGTAAACACTGCTTTTATAATCAAAAAGGTCCTCAGAAATCCGGTACAAACGCCGGTACTGCCAGGCAACCAGCAAAAATAAGCCTAAATATATGGAAACAAAAAGGGGCGATGTAAATGTTTCTACCAATACTCGCCCCATCATGGTCAGAACTTGTAGAAGCAAATCTCCCACCACCCCCCTGGTAAATTCAACACAGATTATTTTTTTATGATTATGATGTTACTGTGCAGAAAGTTAGGGATTGCGTAACCAGCAGGTTTGATCCCAAGTAATAAGATAATATACTCTTTTTAAATAACCAATCTATATTGTTTATTTACTAAATCGGCAGTTTTAAAGAAAAATCTGTGTTTATCCAAAGCAATCTGTGTACGAGCGCAGCGAGTCAGTGTTGAATTGGAATAATCCGCGTTGAATCAGGTCAACAATGTCTGGATTGAATTCTTATTTCTCTAATTGCTTGGTTAACAACTCGATGGCCCGTGCCAGTTGTTGGTCCTGGTTATCGCTGTTATTATTTTCCACCACATAATCAGGATGTATACCTATTTTATTTATATCGGTACCTTTAGGGGTAAAGTACTTTTGGGTGGTTAATTTTAGTGCTCCGCCATTGCTCAGTGGATACAAGGTTTGCACCAGACCTTTGCCATAGGTTTGCTGCCCCACCAAAAGAGCGCGTTTATTATCCTGCAGAGCACCGGCCAGAATCTCAGAAGCACTGGCACTATTGCCGTTAACCAGAACTACCAGGGGCAATTTAACATTACCCGGAGTGGCTTTGTGTACGGTTTTATTTCCCCGGGCATCAGCAACACTTACCACTTCCTGCCCATTGAGAAAAATGCTGGCGATGGCTATGGCGGCATCGAAATCGCCGCCGCCGTTGTCCCTTAAATCGAGCACCAGGCCCTTGACCTTTTGATTCATCAGACGGTTTACGGCAGTATTCATCTCCCGGGAGGAAAGGGCATGAAACTGGTTTAGGCTTATATAGCCTAACTTAGGATTCTCTGATATAATCTTGTCTTCCACGGAGGGCACGTTAATAATCTCCCGGACAATCTTCACATCCAGCTCCCGGGATTCCGATTCCCGGTAAATGCCCAGTATTACCTGGGTACCCGGGTCCCCCCGCATCATATGTACAGCATCATCCTGGCTCATACCAACGGTACTTTCCCCGTTAATAGAAATAATTATATCATTCTGTTTAAGCCCGGCTCTGGCTGCCGGGGTGCCCTTAATCGGTGCTACTACCCGCAGCCGGTCCTGATTATCCTGCAGCACATAAATGCCGATGCCGCCGAATTCAGCTTCCAGCTTAGATTTCAGGTCTTCCCATTCAGTTTTACTTAAATATTTGGAATAAGGGTCCTGGAGTGAATCTACCATTCCGGCGGTGGCTCCTTCAATTACTTTATGACTGTCTATTTGATACAGGGACTGGGTTTTGATCAGCCCTAATACACTCAAAAAAGTAGTCACCCCGGACGAATTGGTAACAAAAATTAATACCAGGCCCAGACAGGAAAGCAGGCCCAGTATTGCCAGGAAAGTTTTTATACCTTGGAACCATTTACTTTGTTTCAAACTTCCACCACCATACTGTATTTCTATTACAAAACTATACCTATTATGTCATACCAATAAAAAAAATAACACCAAAAACCATAAAGGGCTGGTACAAAACCAGCCCCAAACTTATTCAAATTCCACTGGTGGAAACCTCTGCTCTCACTGTGGCTCGCTGTCAGGTTGACCTCATGCACAGGAAACGACCATGTAAAATCTGTGTCGCTTGCGTGTTGAATTATCTAATATACCCCATCGGATCAACCGGAGAACCGTTTTTCCGCACCTCAAAGTGCAAATGGGGTCCAGTACTCCAACCGGTGCTGCCTACTTTGCCAATTACCTGCCCCTTGGTTACCGACTGTCCCACCGAGACCAGAATCTTGGACTGGTGGCCATATAATGTCGACATGCCGCCGCCATGATCTATAATTACCGCTTGCCCGTAGCCGCCCGCCCATCCGGCGGAAATCACCTTGCCGCTGTCAGCAGCCACAATGGAGGCACCGGAAGGGGCGCCGATATCAACTCCGGAATGCAGCTTGCGCACTTTTAAAATCGGATGATATCTCATCCCATAGGTAGAAGTAATGCTGGTATATCCAGGTGCCGGCCAGGTATAAATACCGGTACCGATCTGGGCCGTACTCCCTGCCTGGGCCCGGCGGATCATTTCTTCCAGAGCCCGTGAGGTCTGTTCCAGTTCCTGCAAAGCCCGTGCATATTGGTCTTTCTCCTTCTGGACATTATTTAAGGCAGCAGATTTCTGATTTTTCTGCTCCGTCAGCATCTGTTTTTGGGCTTCCTGATTCTTCCTTATTGTAACCAGTTCTTTTTTGGCTACTTCCAGGTTGCTTTTCTTTACATCCAGTTCTCTGCGGTCGTGGTTGATAGATTCTATCAGTTCCACATCCTGATCAATAATATTGCTTAACACATCATAGCGGGTTAAGAAGTCCTTGATATCAGAAGCTGACAGCAGCACTTCCAGATAGGATATATCACCATTTTCATATATGTAAACCAGTCTTTGGCTGAGGATATCAGTCTTTTTCTGCAGCTCTTTTTCCAGTTGTTCAATATCTTTTTCGGTTTCCGCAATATTATTCTCCAGGTAGGCAATGCGTTCAGTCAAGGAATCAATACTTTGCTGTGTCTGGCTAATGTTTTTATCTAAATTGTTAATATCATTAACAATGGATTTCTCTTTATTCTTAGCAGCATTCAGGTTGGCTTTCTGTTGCTGAATTTGCCGGTCGACTTTCTGCAGTTTTTCACTGGCGTTTTCAGCATAAACCGGAAAAATAAAACTAACCATAAAAGCCAGCAAGGCCAAACCCGTGACAAACTTATGTTTCCTTCTCAAATCAAAACCTCCCCTTTTATTCCACGCGGATAACGCCAACGGTATAACAGGTTAATAATAGACGCTGGCGACACATGTCGCACGCAGACTTTTATGACTTCCGCAGTATTGATCAAAATTCAACGCATTACGCACGTCCTTATTGATACCCGGAGGGAACATCAGTGGTACCCGGGGGGGTGGATTAATTTGAATCCGCGTTAATCATATAAAATCCACCTTACGGGTACAACTGATGCTCCCGTTAGTCGCTATTAATGACGCGCGTAATCCGCGTTGAATCTACACTTTAAAGTCTGCGTAGTTCATAATAGTCTGCGTCAGTCTGCGTCCATTACAATCTACACATTCATAAAGCGGCGCAGGGATATGGATGTACCTATAACTCCCAGGAAAGCTCCGATGGCTGCCAGGCCAATGTAGATATTTATAAGCAGCCCGGTGTTGCTTACCAGGGGTATGAAGAATAAGGCTGTACCCATGTTCTTCAATAGGGAACCATAACCGAAAGCCAAAACCAGAATGGCAATTAATCCCCCCAGCGCTCCCAGTAATACACCTTCGATAAAAAACGGCCAGCGCACAAACCAATCTGTAGCTCCAATAAGTTTCATCAGATAAATTTCCTTACGCCGGGCAAAAACGGCCAACCTGATGGTAGTAGCGATGAGAAACACCGCCCCCAGAGTCAAAAGCACGATAAGTATACAACCGATAATCCTGATCCAATTTGTTACTTTGAAAAGACGTTCAACAACTCCCTGACCATAATTGACTTTCGCAATCCCCTTTATCCGGGCTATTTTGCCGGCCAATTGGGCTACTGTGTGCGGGTCCTGGGCTTTTATCTCATATGCATCAGGAAGCGGGTTTTTATTGAGGGTTTCCGCCAGGTTATATTGGTTTTCACCGAACTTCTTCTCCAATCTCTTTAAAGCTTCATGTTTGGAAACAAATGTAACCGACTTAATCCCGCTTATTTTTTCAATATCACTGCGAATATCGGACACTTCGGCTTTATTAAGGGATTTATCCAGATAAGCAACTATTTCTACATCTGACTCCAGCCGTTCCATAAAATTATCGGCATTTATTATCATGAGCATGGCCATTCCCAATATCAGTATACAAATAGCTACCGTAGAAACAGTGGCAATACTTAATAAGCGGTTGCGGGACATGGACTTGAAGGCTTCCCGGAAAAAGTAAATTATGCTTTTTAATTTCATATCGCTGCTTCCCCCGCTGGAATATCTGCTACAATTCGGCCCTGATCCAGCATAATAACCCGCTTGTGGGCATTTTTTACCAGTTCCTGGGCATGGGTAGCCATAATTACCGTAGTACCCTTTCGATTAATATCGAAAAGCAATTCCATTATTTCTTTGGAAGTATTTAAATCCAGGTTGCCTGTAGGTTCGTCGGCTATTAAGACCAGAGGCCGGTTGACAATCGCCCGGGCTATTCCCACCCGTTGCTGCTCACCGCCGGAGAGCTGGCTGGGAAACGATTTCTCCTTGCCTTTAAGCCCTACCATGTTGATAACCTCCTGTACCCGGGGCTGCATCTCCCGGGACCTGGCCCCTACCACCTCCATAGCAAAGGATATATTTTCACTAACCGTCTTGTTTTCCAAAAGCTTAAAGTCCTGAAATACTACCCCCATTTTTCGGCGCATGCCGGGAACATCATGTTTTTTCATACGTACAATACTTTGGGAAGCGATAAAAATCTGGCCCCGACTGGGAAGCTCTTCCCGGAACAACATCTTAATTAAGGTTGACTTGCCGGCACCGCTCTGGCCCATCAGGAAGATAAATTCTCCCTGGTCTATTTTCAGAGAAATATCGTTTAAGGCTTTCACCCCATTAGGGTATATTTTCGACACATTATAAATCTGAACTAACATATAAAGTCCTCCAAAATGAAAAACCACCTACAAGAGGTGGTTCTACAAAACTGCTCCAAATCCTTTTTTATTCTATTTCTTTTTCATTAACGTACCGACATTGTTGACAATATCCTCAACTGTCAAATGGTAATGCTCCAAAAGCTGGTCAGGTTTGCCGGACTGACCAAAAGTATCGTCTATACCCATGCGTATTACCGGCACAGGGCAATTCTCGCATACCACCTCACACACTGCACTGCCCAATCCGCCTAAAATGCTATGTTCCTCGACAGTAAGGATAGCTTTGGTTTCCCACGCTTTTTTATAGATTAATTTGCTATCAATGGGTTTGATCGTATGCATATCCACAACTGAGGCTTGAATATTCCGGCCGGCCAAAATCCGCGCGGCCTCCAGGCACCTTCCCACCATGATTCCGCAGGCAATAATGGTTACATCGCTGCCGGATCTAAGCTCAATACCTTTGCCAATGGTGAATTCGGTATTATTGTCATATATTACCGGTTCAGCCGACCGCCCCAGGCGCAGGTATACTGGTCCGGGCTGCTTATATATTTGCATTACCGCTTTACGGGTAGTAGGTCCGTCAGCCGGAACTACCACACACATATTGGGAATACTGCGCATAACGGCAATATCCTCCAGCGATTGATGTGATGAACCATCCTCTCCTACAGTAATTCCGGCATGGGAGGCACATATCTTTACATTCAAATTCCCGTAAGCCAGGGAATTTCTGACCTGCTCGAAGGCCCGTCCGGTAGCAAAAACGGCAAAAGAGCTGGCGTAAACCACCTTGCCTGCTGCCGCCAGGCCAGCCGCCATACCTATCATATTCTGCTCTGCGATACCTGCATTAATAAAACGTTCGGGAAAAACCTTGGCAAAATCAGCTGTCTTGGTGGATTTCGACAAATCTGCATCCAGAACCACTACATCCGGATATTTATGTCCCAGCTCCACCAGAGCCTTACCATAAGCCTCCCGCGTCGCCTGCTTCTCCAACCTGCTTCCTCCTTTAAATAAATTGAATAGACGCAGACCGCCGCAGACTTATATGACTTTCGCAGACCCTTTTTAAAGAATTAGAGTTTATGTCTGTAAAAAGCAATCACTCAATGATTTTCCCGATTCAGATTTAATTATTACAAGTCTGCGGACGTCATAAAGGTCTGCGTAAGTCTGCGTCTATTATACTAATTCTTTTAATGCCTGCTGAACCTGTTCGGCATTGGGGGCGGTGCCGTGCCATTCGGCTTTGTTTTCCATATAGGATACGCCTTTGCCCTTAATGGTTTCAGCAATAACCGCGGTTGGGCGCCCGGTGGTTTCCCGGCCCCGGTTTAAGGCCTGCATTATCTGGCGGTAATCGTGCCCGTCGATACTAACCACCTCCCAGCCGAAGGCGCGGAATTTGTCGCCTAGAGGCTCGGGTGACATTACCTGGGTTATGGGGCCATCAATCTGTAAACCGTTATGATCTAAAAAAATCAGCAGATTATCCAGTTTATAATGAGCCGCCGCCATTGTCGCTTCCCAGACTATTCCTTCCTCAGCTTCTCCATCTCCCAGGAGGCTGTAAACCCGGTAAGGTTTTTGATCCATTTTCCCGGCCAGGGCCATACCTACCGCCCAGGAAAATCCCTGCCCCAGTGAGCCGGTGCAGGCCTCCACCCCGGGTAGTTTGCGCATATCTGGATGCCCTTGCAGCCTGCTGCCCATCTTCCGTAGAGTCATCAGTTCCTCCTCAGCCAGGAATCCTTTGGCCGCCAGGGCAGCATAAAGCAGCGGTGCCGCATGACCTTTGCTAAGTACAAACCGGTCACGGTCAGGTTCAGCCGGGTTTTGGGGATCGATATTCATCTCCCAGAAATACAAAGTCGCTACAATATCTGCAGCTGACAAAGACCCGCCCGGATGGCCGGAACCAGCCGCCCCCAGCATTTTAACAATATTACGTCTCATTGTAAGAGCCTTTTCCTTTACTGCAGCTACGGCCGCATCACTTATCTCTCTCACCATATCCTCCTATGTCTTTAATGGACGCAGACTACGCAGACTTTTATGACTTTCGCACACTTTTAAGGATTTAATCTTTATGGTTTTCTTCCTGTAATATCAAGTTTCAAGAAATTTGAGGCACTAAATACAATAATCTCATTGTATATTCTAAAAAGAGTCTGTGATAGTCATACAAGTCTGCGTTGGTCTGCGTCTGTTTATTTCTTTTATACTTCTGTATTCTGGTGCAGGTAGGCGGAGATGAATTCATCTATCTTGCCGTCCAGCACTGCCTGGGCATTGCCTATTTCCACACCCGTACGGTGATCTTTGACCAGGGTGAAGGGGTTTAAGGTATAGGTTCTAATCTGGCTGCCCCAGGCTATCTCCTTATATTCTCCCTGAATTTTTTGCAGATTATCCTCCTGTTGGTTCTGCTTTAATTCAAACAGGCGGGCCTGCAGTATTTTCATAGCCGTCATACGGTTAGCATGCTGGGAGCGTTCATTCTGGCATTGCACCACAATCCCGGTGGGAATATGGGTAATCCGTACCGCTGAATCCGTCTTATTGATATGTTGTCCGCCAGCTCCGCTGGACCGGTAGGTGTCTATTCTTAAATCATCAGGATTTATTTTTACTTCCAAATCTTCCTCTATATCCGGTAAAACAGAAACTGAAGCAAAAGAAGTATGCCTCCGTCCCGAGGCATCAAACGGGGAAATACGAATAAGGCGGTGCACCCCGGCTTCGCTTTTAAGTTTACCATAGGCAAACTGGCCGCTGACCATAAAGGTAACACTCTTAATCCCGGCTTCGTCACCGGCCAGGAAATCCAGTATTTCTACCTGATAGTTGGAATCCTCACACCAGCGTGTATACATGCGCAGGAGCATCTCCACCCAATCCTGGGCTTCAGTTCCGCCAGCGCCGGCATGTAAAGAAACGATAGCATTGCTGGCATCATGAGGACCGGAAAATAGAATTATCAGTTCAAAATCGCGGAATTTCTTGGCGAAACTTTCTAACTCCTTAACCGTTTCCGCCATCAGTTCTCCATCATTCTCCTCAGCTGCCATGGTCAGGATATCATTAATATAAGCGGCCTCCCGGCAAAGATTATCGTATCTCTCTACCGGTTCTTTCAGAGCACTGATATTTTTAAGAATCTTCTGAGCTTCCTGATTATCGTTCCAGAAATCCTCCTGCAAAGTCCGGGCTTCCAGAGTAGTTATCTCGTGTTTGCGATTATCAATGTCAAAGAGACACCCTCATTTCCTCTAATCTCTCAACAATCTGTTTAATAGTTCCCTGTGGGTCCTCTAACAACCATATCACCTCTGTTTTTGTTCACTATTTACCTAATAAATGTAGCAATTGTGAGCAGGCAATGCAAGTGAAGAATAAGTGAAGTTATTCGTACCACGTACCGACAAACTTCACTTATTGGGAGGATGGTTCAAAGTAATCGTATTTTTTCTTGAGGATGACGATGTCCACGCGGCGGTTCATGGAGCGGGTCAAAGCGTCACTGTTGGCAATGAGAGGGCGGTATTCACCGTAGCCGATTATGGACAGGCGATGGGGAGCAATGCCGGCATCAGCCTGGAGCACATGCACCACATTGGTAGCCCTGAGAACGGATAGTTCCCAGTTGGAAGGGAACTTGGTGGTATGTATGGGCAGGTTGTCGGTATGTCCTTCTACCCGAATGTAGTTAGGTATTTTGTTTAAGGCCATGCCCACTTTGGTTATCAGCTCGCGGGCCCCCGGAGCCAATTCGTCAGAGCCGCTGGCAAAAAGCAGGGCATCCTTAAAACTGATGACCAGACCCCGCTCTTGTTCCATAATAATTATGTTGTCACTGAGTTTGGTAGCTGCACCAGTCTCACCAGTTTTAGTCTGGCTCTGGCTCTGAGCTTCTTCGGTTTTAAGAAATTCCTCGATCTGTTTCTTTATTTCGTTCAACTCGCCTTGTTTAACAGGCGCCTGGCCAGATCCTTCCTTAAGCTGCTGCCCGGAAACGCCCTGAGCCAAGGAAGGGCCCTGAGAATCCAGCATCGACATGGCCTGGCCGGTTAATACCATACTCAGCGAGTTGGCCATAGCAGCATATTTATTTACATCAACCTTGCTCATCGCATACATCATAATAAAGAAAACCATTAAAAGGGTGATAAAATCGGCATAACTAATTAGCCAGCGCTCCAAGCCGCTCTCGCCCTCGTCTTCTGTTTTCTTGCGCCGTCCTCTAGCCATAATATCACATCCTTGCCTGTTCCTCGATTTGGGCTGCTCCTTTTATATCGTCCGGCAGGAAGGTCAGTAATTTCTCGCGGATAACCCGGGGATTCTCTCCGGCCTGAATGGAAAGAATACCCTCCAGGATTAGTTCCATAAGCAAAGCTTCTTTGGCAGTTTTTATTTTAATTTTGGTGCCAAAAGGAATCCACAACAGATTGGCGGAAAAAATACCATATAATGTAGCTAGAAACGCTACGGAAATAGCCGGCCCCAGTTCATCAGGGTTGGAAAGATTACTCAAAACATTTACCATCCCCATAACGGTTCCGATAATACCCATGGTAGGACTAAAGCCACCGGCGGTCATGAACATATCCGCGCCAACTTTCTCCGCCTTTTCATAAGCCTCAATTTCCATTTCCAGCATGTTTCGCGTCAGGTCGGGATCGGTCCCATCTATAACTAGTTGCAAACCCCGCGCCAGAAATGGATTATCTATCTGGGCCAACTGTCCCTCCAGGCTTAATAATCCCTCCCGCCTGGCCTTGTCAGCTGTATCAACCAGATTATCCAGTATGGTCAGGTAATCAATATTCTTCGCATCAAAAACCACTTTAAAAAAATGGGGAACAGTCTTAAGCTCTTTGGGGGTAAAACTTAAAATCGTAGCTCCGATGGTGCCCCCAAAAACAATCAGAAAAGCGGTTTTCGTCCATAACATCCCCATGCTCCCGCCCTCAATTATAAAGGCCAAGGCCAAGGATCCTAAACCGAGAAGTAACCCTCCCAGACTGGCAATATCCATTAACTAATCCCTCTTCCGCAACATTTTTTGTATTTTTTGCCGCTCCCGCAGGGACAGAGGTCATTACGGCCAATCTTTTTGCCGACCTTAACCGGTTTCTTGACCGCCTCTTCTCCCTGGTTTTCGACCATGCGTCTTTCCTCGGGTTTCTGAATAACCTTAACCCGCAGGATATACCTGACTACATCTTCTTTCATACTATAGATCATATCTTGAAAGGCCTGATAAGCCTCAAACTTGTACTCCACTAATGGGTCGCGCTGGGCATAAGCCCTAAGTGATATACCATTACGCAGCTGATCCATGGCATCAATATGATCCATCCATTTATTATCAATAATCCGGAGCAGGATGGCCCGCTCCAGTTCGCGCATGGTTTCACTGCCCAGTTCTGCCTCCCGGGCTTCATAAATGGCATGGGCCCGCTCGGTCAAAAACTCCTTGCACTCATCCTTCAGCATGCCCTTAAGATCCTCGGTGGTAAAATCCAGCTGAGGGATAACATGCTGTTCAATATAATTTAACAAGCCGTCCAGGTCCCAGTTGTCGGCGTATTTAACCTCGCCGGCGAAATTATCCACCACCTGGTCAATAACATCATCCATCATGGTGATAATGGTTTCCTTCAGGTCTTCGCCATACAGGACCTTTTTCCGCTCCCCGTAAATAACCTCACGCTGCTGGTTAATGACATCGTCGTATTCCAGAACATTTTTACGGATACTGAAGTTGTGGCTCTCTACTTTCTTCTGGGCGTTTTCAATCGCCTTGGAAATCATTTTATTTTCAATGGGCATGTCATCATCCATACCCAACCGGTCCATTAAGCCCTCAATATTTGAGGAGCCAAACAGGCGCATCAGGTCATCCTCCAGGGAAACGTAGAACCGCGATTCTCCCGGATCCCCCTGACGTCCGGAACGGCCCCGCAGCTGGTTATCTATACGACGGGCTTCGTGTCTTTCTGTACCCAGTACATACAATCCACCCAGTTCCGTGACCCCTTCGCCCAGTACAATATCAGTTCCTCTACCGGCCATATTAGTGGCTATGGTCACTGTTCCGGCCTGGCCCGCTTGAGCGATGATCTGGGCTTCCTTTTCATGGTATTTGGCATTAAGAACCTGGTGTTTGACACCCCGTTTTTTCAGCATCTGGCTTAACAGCTCGGATTTCTCAATCGAAATAGTACCTACCAGTACTGGCTGCCCCTTTTTATTTCTCTCCACAATATCTTCAACTACAGCATTAAACTTGCCCTGTTCGGTGCGGTAAATCAAATCTGGCTTATCCACCCTTATCATAGGCCTATGGGTGGGAATAGCCACCACATCAATACCGTAAATTTTACGAAATTCCTCTTCTTCGGTTTTCGCCGTACCGGTCATACCAGCCAGTTTCTTGTACATACGGAAATAGTTCTGGAACGTTATCGTAGCTAGGGTCTGGGATTCCTTTTCAATCTTGACCCCTTCCTTGGCTTCAATCGCCTGGTGCAGCCCGTCACTATACCTGCGCCCCAGCATTAGGCGGCCGGTAAACTCATCAACAATTATGACCTGATCATCTTTGACCACATAATCCCGGTCCCTTTTCATCAGGGTGTGAGCCCTTAAGCCCTGATTGACATGATGGGCCAGTTCCATATTTTCCGATAAATTCTCGATACCAAAATACTTTTCCACCTGTCTTACCCCATCCTCAGTTAGGGTAGCCACGTGGGATTTCTCATCTACTTTGTAATCGGTCTCATTGACCAATCGCGGTATAAACTTGGCAATGCGGTAATATAGATCAGTGGGCTTGTCCCCCTCCCCGGAAATAATGAGGGGAGTCCGCGCCTCGTCTATCAGGATGGAGTCCACTTCGTCGATAATGGCATAATGCAGGTCGCGCTGCACCATATTATCAGCGGCCACCACCATATTATCGCGCAGATAGTCAAAACCCAGTTCATTATTGGTGCCGAAGGTAATATCACAGGCATAAGCAGCCTTTCTTTCCTCATAGCTTAACCCATGTACAATCAGCCCCACCGATAAACCGCACATTTCGTAAATTGGACCCATCCAGCCCGCATCACGGGAGGCCAGGTAATCATTGACGGTAACAATGTGTACGCCTTTTCCCGCCAGGGCATTCAAATAAGCCGGCAAGGTAGCCACCAGGGTTTTACCTTCACCGGTTTTCATCTCCGCAATGCGTCCCTGATGCAACACCATGCCGCCAATCAGCTGCACATCAAAGTGCCTTAATCCCAGCACCCGGCGCGATGCTTCCCTGACCAGGGCAAATGCCTCTGGTAATATATCGTCTAATTCTTCCCCGTTCTTTAGCCTTTCCTTAAATTCTGCTGTTTTTCGCGGAAAGTCCTCAACGCTTAGCCCCTCCATGGAAGGTTCCAATTTATTGATTTTATCTACGGTATGACGCATTTTCTTTATTATTTTTTCATCATCATCCAGCAAGCTTTTTACCAGATTTTTTAACATTAATTTCTCTCCTTTTTAAAAAAAGAGGAACCTTACGGTTCCTCATACTCCTACGTAATCATTTTTAATTTTATCATTGTTGTCAATCGACCTTCAACTAGTCGAAGTATTGCTCAATTAAACCGTAATTACCGTCCTTTCTTTTATATACCACATTGACCTCTTCGCTGCGGGCATTGAAGAAAACGAAGAAATTATGTCCCAAGAGGTTCATCTGCATTATGGCTTCTTCTTCGTCCATGGGTTTCATAGCAAACTTCTTAGTCCTTACTATTTTAAACTTCTCCGGAGCCTCAGAATGATCCAATTCCTCCTCTATTTCTTCAATCAAGCCTTTCTTGAGTCCGGCTCCGCGATTATTGCGGTACAGTTTGGTTTTATATTTTTCAATCTGTTTTTCCAACTTCTCTTCTACCATATCGATAGAAGAATACATGTCTTCGGTGACTTCCTCTCCCCGAAGAATCATGCCATTCAGGGGAATGGTTACCTCTACCTTGTGCCTTTCGCCCTCGACAGATAATGTTACCTGCGCCCCCTTTACATTTTCGATGTATTTCTCCAACTTGGAAAGCCTTTTAGTGGTGTAGTCCTTTAAAGCATCGGTAATCTCAACGTTTTTGCCTCTGATGTCAAACCTCATTAATCCCACTCCCTTTCCCGGTTGTGCTTTATATTATTCTACGCAATAATAACAAAATCCTTCCACTGAAAAAATTCGATACAGGTAGCAGGGGGAGGGGGTGTGACAAGGGGACGGTTCTTCTGTCACATCCCCTCCCCCTGTCAGCGTCCCCCGGGAAAATGAAAAAACCGGGCGCGAAGCCCGGTATAATATATCTATTTCACACACATTAGGAATCTTAGTATGCTGCTGACTCCTTTTGTGCTTGATAGCATTCTAAACAATAAACTGGTCTGCCCTCTACAGGTTTGAATGGGACCTGAGTCTCAGCCCCACACTGCGCACAAACGGCAGTGTACATTTCCCGTGGGGCTCTGTTGCCACTGCGGTTACGGCGATTCTGACGGCACTCTTTGCAACGTTTGGGTTCATTTTCGAAACCCTTTTCATGATAGAACTCTTGTTCGCCTGCTGTGAAGATAAACTCCTGACCACAGTCTTGGCACACTAATGTTTTGTCTTCAAACATTAAAGAAAACCTCGCTTTTTAGAATTTGCCGGGCATATTTATAAATATACCATTTTAGCATGATATTATTATATACTCCCTAAAAACCAAATATCAAGAAGCTATATCTACAATATATAGCCTTTTGTCAATATTATCCGACTAAATCATTCTTTTTTATAGTTTTTATGTTCATTATAGGCCTGGGCAGCTTGATTCTGTGTCCCCCGGGAAGCAAGCTGTTGCCGGGAGGCCGCATCTTTGCGCATAGCGGCTTCGTTCCAGTTATCGGTTATCATTATGGCCTTTAATATCCTTTCAATCCCAGCAATTACTTGTCGCAGCTGCTGGAATTGGCTCGGATCAATTCTAGTTTCCAACTGGCTGAAAACGAACTCATCAATGCCCAAATGCTGCTTAACCTGTCGGCGCAGCTGGATATTGGCTTGATTAAGATCACTTATTTCCTTGATAAGCTCCTGGCGTGCGGACAGTACCTGACGCACTTGCTCAGCCTTGCCCGTGCCAGTAGACCGCAGAATACTCTGCTGCTGCCCGGAAAGCTCATACATGGTCTGGTACAGTCCCAACTGCCGGTGAAAA
>JBMNOY010000036.1:0-22184 GCA_050943315.1 Syntrophomonadaceae bacterium | reverse complement strand
AAGGCAGCCTTGCGGTAGAACTGCAGGGGGTCTACCACGTAATTCAGTAAGGTTACTGCCAATAGCATAATACTGGTGAAAAAGAAGGTTTTTAGGAGAAAATTTCGATATTGCATATTATACCTCATCAAATGAATAGACGCTGGCGGCTCTGCCGCACGCAGACTTTTATGACCGCCGCAGACTTTAAAATAATTCAACGCGGATTACGCGGATTTTGTTAAGGATTTACGCGGATTTTATTAACATTGAATATAATGGAGCACGGTTTAAGTATAAAAGTTCGGATTTCTCGCAGACATGTCTCCGGTTACTTATCCATGCTCCGTTCAAATTCCCAACTAGAGGGTTACGTACTCGGGGTTGGGACTCTCAAACTGAAACTTTTAGATGGACGGGGCTGAATAGACGCAGACTAATTCAACGCTGATTTTATTGATTAATCTATTATTTTTGCCTGCTTTTAAATCTCGTAGTGATTGCACCCTCAGTCATTTGCAATAGTCTAACCAAGTTCTTTTAATAGGCGTCTATGGAGATTTTACTTTTTAATACCCGCATTCCTTTGTATTTACTGTCAAAATAAAATCCGCGTAAATCCTTTATAAATCCGCGCAATCCGCGTTGAATTAATACGTTTACAGTCTGCGGCGGTCATAAGAGTCTGCGTCAGTCTGCGTCAATTCATCCTAAAAGTTAAAATACAAAAACGGGCTTATCTTATTTAGCCCCAGTATAGCCCAAACGGCGATTACCGACACAAATAGCGCCGTTTGCCAGCTGGGGCGGAAAGCATCTTTCATCGCCATGGAATTGCGGAAGGTAAGCGTAACCAGCAGGAACGCTATTATCATAACGATAGCCTGATAAATGCCTTCAAAGCGAGCCGACAACTGGGTAAAGGTTACTCCGTACGCAGACAAAAAGCCCAGTTTGGGGGCTAGACTACCGGGAAGCATAATTCCGCTTAATCCGAACATACCTTTCAATACCTTTATAGCATCTGCCCAGGTTTTAGCCCTAAAAAATACCCAGGCAATGTTTACGAAGTTAAAGGTTATAAACCAGGCCAGCCAGTTGGGCATTGCTATCTTCAGCTTACGCCAGGCGCGCTGAATACAGAGGCCAAGGCCATGCATAAATCCCCAGAAAACGAAGGTCCACCCGGCTCCATGCCATAATCCTCCCAGGAGGAATGTAACCATCAGATTACGGTAGGTATGGGATTCTCCCTGACGGTTACCCCCCAGGGGAATATAGATGTAATCCCGCAAAAAGCGGCTCAGGGTCATATGCCAGCGCCGCCAGAATTCCTGAATACTCAATGATTTATAGGGAGAATCGAAGTTAATGGGCAACCTGATGTTAAACATTAAAGCTGCCCCGATAGCCATGTCCGTATAACCGGAAAAGTCAAAATATAGCTGGAAGGTGTAGGAGAGGGACACTACCCAGGCCTCGATTAAGCTCAAGGTTGAGGCGGTATCAAAACCATGGGTGGCCCAAACAGCAAAGGTATCGGCAATTACGACTTTTTTAAATAATCCCACAAAAAACAGAAATACCCCCCGGGCCAGGTTTTCATAGTTCAACCGCTTATTCTCGACCGACTCAAACTGTGGCATCATTTCCTTATGGTGCAGTATGGGACCAGCCAGCAGATGCGGAAAGAAGGTTACGAACAGGGCGTAATTAACCAGTTTATATTCTTTTGCCTGGGCATGGTAGGCATCCACCAGATAAGCTATCTGGGTAAAGGTAAAGAAGCTGATACCAAGTGGCAAAACGATTTTTAAGAGCGGCAGATGGGCAGATAAAGCCAGATTAATATTAGTAATAAAGAAGTCCATGTATTTGAAATAACCTAACAGCAATAAATTAAAGGTTATTCCCGCAACTAATATCGCCTTGGCTTTAGACCCGGAAATCATTTTATGTTTGACCAGAGCGGAGCCGGTAAGATAGTTAACCAGGATGGAAACCAGGATTAAGGGCAGATACGCCGGGTCCCACCAGCTGTAGAAAAAGAGTGATGCCAGTACCAGCCAGGCTTTGGCCAAAGTATTGGAAGTCTTTATATTTAGAATGAAATATATGATAATAGTAACCGGTAAAAAAAGAAATATAAATTCATAGGAATTAAAAAGCACTGTGCCTGTCTTCCCTTTCCGTACATATATATTTGCTTATATTACTAGATGATATATATTTCATCGCTGTTTATCAACTAGATTCGTGCGTATTTAACCCGTGTGAGCATAATCAGCGCGAAAAACCGGGGGATTTATGCAGATTTTGTACCCGGTAGAAAAATCGCCTAAAACCATGCTGCCTATAGCCTGGTTGCCCTTCGCCAGAAAAGGCTGTGATTTGACTTTTCTTATCCTGGAACGTAGAGGATAACTGGACCGCCAGTAAATAGCGAGCGGAATAAAAGGAATAAATTTCTGCCTGTTGAATTTATATCTTAATAAAAGATTTAGTGGAGATGAAGTTATGAGTAAATTAACCACCAGTAATGATGTTTCGCGTGCAACAATCCTCTTAACCAACCGAAACTTCGGAAACTTAAACTATCTTCGGCAGGCTATGGTGACCTTTGTTTTGATCCTGGCTATCTGCCTGAGCCTGCCTCTGGCAGCTTTCGCTCAGGATAATATAGCCCCCGAGGTTAAGGAGATTATCAGTCATTATTATGTTGATGTACCAGCTGCCGGTGTACTGCAGGCGGCTACGGTGGATGGGGTTTTAGCCGCTCTGAATGATCCTTATAGTGAATATTTTACGGCCCAAGAGTATCAAGATTTTATAGCTTCTCTGGATGAGGAATTTTGCGGGGTAGGCATATACATTAATCTGGTCAGTGACGGGGTAGAAGTAGTGTCGGTTATCAAGGATTCCCCGGCCGAAGCAGCCGGAATAAAAAGCGGAGATATAATAACCCGGGTGGACGGAAAAACCCTGGCGGGAATGGCCAGCGAAGAAGCAGCGGCTCTTTTGCGCGGTCCGGCGGGAAGCCGGGTCCAACTGACCATAAAAAGGGACCATAGAACCTTTGCTGTCTCTGTAACCCGCCGGCAAATAGATGTGCCCACAGTGACCGGGGAGCTTATTAAGGGACACACTGGTTATATAGACATTAAAACTTTTGGTGTAAACACCGGAGTTGAATTTGGTAAGGTACTGGAAGACTTAAACAGACAGGGCGCAAAAAACTGGATTATTGACCTCAGAGATAATCCGGGGGGCTATTTGGACAGCGCCTGTGAGGTAGCCGGATATTTTATCGGCAACCAGACCTTAATTAAAATGCAGACACGGGACGGATGGATGGATTTACCCGCGGTAAGTCGGGCCAAAACTATTGATAAACCGGTGACCATATTGATTAACGAGAATAGTGCCAGCTCTGCTGAGGTAGTAGCGGCAGCTGTTAAAGACTACAACAAGGGTACACTGATAGGCAAGAATACTTTTGGCAAGGGAACCATTCAAAAAATATTCGAATTATCTAATGGCGATGTTTTAAAGCTAACCGTAGCTCGTTTCTACTCCCCGCAAAAGCATGAGATAAACCATGTTGGTATTGCCCCTGACCTGGCTTTTTAAAATCTGGATTACGTGCACCTGCCTTCCCGGAAATAGTCGGAAAATTACATAAATTTAAAGGGCGGTTTCAACTCGTCGAAGAACCCGAGTTTGAAGCCGCCTTGTTATTTCGGTCATAATGAGCCACGGTACTCTCGACGCCCAGATAAAAATATACCGCCAAAGTCATGCTGGTAAAAATTTCTACGCTTGTATTTGCTGATAAGGTGCCTATAATATATTACAAACATTGCCCATAAAGGCGAAAATAGAGGAAATATTCAGAAAACGGTACTGGATGGGAGGAGATTAGATATGTTGTCCAAACTGGATAATAAAAAAGTTGCCGTTGTTGTCCTATTAGTGTTGCTCGTTTCCGGAACCCTGTTTATTACCGGTTTTTTGGCCAGACAGCAGGCAGCGTTAAAAACGCAGCGGGATAGCCTTACCGCTACCGGTACGATTGAAGCCAAGAGCGTGATGGCTTCTTTTAAAGTTTCCGGTCAGATTGAAAAACTGCTGGTTGATGAAGGCAGCCAGGTACAGGCGGGGCAAGAGCTGGCTATACTGGACAGCCGGGAAATACAGGCCAAGTTAGCCCAGGCCCAGGGGGCCTACCAAGCTGCCCAGGGGCAAGTTTCCCAGGCCAATTCTGCCCTTCCTTTGACCAGCCAGACAGTTGCCGCTGCCATCGAACAGGCTCAAGCCGGGGTGGCCAAGGCGGAGGTGGGAGTTAAGAACGCCCGCCAGAAATATGAGCGGGCCCAGGCTTTGTTTGACAGCGGGGCAGTTTCTCAAAGCCAGCTGGATGATGCTGCTGACGCCTATGCAGGTGCCCAACATGATTTACAGTTGGCCCAGGGTAAACTTAATGAAGCGCTGGCCGCCAGGCTTAAAGTACAAACAACCCAGTCTCAATATGATGCTGCTTTAGGACAGAGTAACCAGGCTTTAGGAAGTGTACAGGAAGCCCAGACTTATCTGGATAATACCCGTTTGAAAGCCCCTATTTCCGGTTTTATTACCGAGAAAACCCTGGAGGCGGGAGAGATGCTTAATGCCGGCACACCTCTGTTTGAAATAACTGATCTGTATCACACCTATGTCAAGGTTTTTATCGATGAGAAAAAAATTGGCCGGGTCAAATTAGGGCAGCAGGCCCAGGTAAGGGTTGATGCTTTTCCGCACCGGGTGTTTACCGGGAAAGTAGTGTGGATTAATCAAGCCGGGCAGTTTGCCGTGAAGAAGGCGGTAAATGAGCAGTACAGTCATGATATTTGCAGTTATGAAGTTAAAATAGATGTTCCCAATAATGACCTGGCTCTAAAAACTGGGATGACGGCCACGGTTACCATCCTGGAAAAGGAGAAATAGGCTATGGACGAAAAATGGGTGGTAGAAGTTAAGGACCTGGTCCAAAAAGTTGGCCGGCAGACTATTCTTAACCACATATCATTTAGCGTTGCCCGGGGTGAATGTCTGGGAGTTTTCGGGTTGCAGGGTTCGGGTAAAACCAGCCTGCTGCACATACTGGCCGGGGTTAACCGGTTTACTGCCGGTCAGGTGGAAGTGCTGGGGTGCAATATAAAAAAACGGGCTGAGTTTAAAAAATATACCGGTCTGGTTACCCAGGAACGTAGTCTGTTCCAGGATCTAAATGCCGGGGAAAATCTAGATTTTATGGCCAGTCTCAAAGGGGTTAGTTCCCTGGAAATTGACCGGGTGGCGGCCTGGTTAAAACTGCAGGATTATTTGCGCCAACCGGTGGGCAAGCTGGATGCCGGGATATACCAGCGCCTGTCTCTGGCCTGCGCTCTCCTGGGGTCGCCGCAGTTATTAATTGTTGATGAACTGGTAGGGAATTTTGATGTTTATTCAGTGCACCTGGTTATCCGGGTAATGAAGCAGTATATTGCTGAAGGAGGCACGGTAATCTGGGGATTTAGCCATATCGAGCTGTGTGACTATATGACCCGGGTAGCCTGGCTAAGCCGGGAAAAGTTCGAAGTTTTGTCCCCCCGGGAGGCCCGTGCCCGCTGGGACGACCTGGTTAAGTCCGTTTCTAAAGCTAGTGGTGATGATGATGTTTAGACAATGTCTGGCGATTATGCGCCGGGAAATCTTTTATATGTGGCGGGACAAGGGACTGCGTAATATTCTGCTCCTGGGGCCGGTAGTCGGCCTATTGTTATTCAGTGCCATTTATAGTGCCGGAGTCTTAAAAAATATTCCTACGGTTATTGTTGATTTGGACCATTCCCGTACCAGCCGGGAGCTGATTAAAAATCTTAATCAGGCTGAATACTTACAGGTGACCGGTTATCCGCAAAGTTATCAGGAAGCCCAGGGTCTGGTTGCCCGGGGACAGGCAGTGGTAGGGGTAGTTATTCCGCAAGATTTCGGCCGCGATGTGCTTTTAAACCGCCCGACCCGTATCTATACCATGATAGACGGCAGTAACATGATCTATGCTACCAATGCCAGCAGTGCAGTTTTAACCGTTACCAAAACCATCAGCGCCCAGGCCGGGGTAAAGGCCTTGATCGCCCGGGGGGTGGATCCTTCCCAGGCTGCCCATGCTTACCAGACGATTGAGCTTAAGGAAGAGGGATGGTTCAATCCTACCTTTAATTATGCTTATTTTTTAGTCCTGGGGTTGATAATGAACATCTGGCAGCAGTGCTGTACCATGGCTGCCTGTATGAATATCATCGGCGAGACCAGGGCCAAAAGCTGGCTGCAGCTTAAGGCGGCAGGTATTTCCAAAACCAGGCTGTTTGTAAGCAAATCAGTAGTACATATTAGTGTTTTCATGGCTATAGCCCTGCTTTTATATTTAATTTCCTATTATATCTTAAAACTGCCGCTGCAATGCAGTTTCGGTAGTTTAATGCTGTTTACCCTGGCTTTTGTGGTGGCCCTGCATAGTGTGGGTACATTAGCCTCCAGTCTGGCTCTAAATGCCGTGGATGCCACCCGTTTTGGCATGATAATAGCCCTGACTTCATTTGTACTGTCTGGTTTTACCTGGCCTCTTGAGGCTATGCCTGGTTTCCTTTCCCACCTGGTATGGATATTGCCCCAGACCTGGTTTTTTCAGGGATTGAACTACCTGTCATTTAAAACTCCGGGGCCGGGTTTTATAAGTTCTTATGGTATGCACATGTTGCTGATAGCCTTCATTTGTTACGCGGCAGCAGCTGTGGCCACCGCCTGGAGGGAGAGGTGATATTATGAAAAAAATATTAAATATTGCCTACTATGAAGTGCGGCATATTTTAAAAGACCCTATCTTATTTTTAATGGTTTTCGTTGTACCCCTATTTTATGCGGTGCTTTTTGGAATCGTATACTGCGCCGGTATCTTAACCGACATTCCTATGGCCATTGTTGACCAGGATAATACTGTGCTCAGCCGGGAAATAGCAGATGCTTTTGCCAGCAGTCCGCAGTTTAAAATAGTAGACGGTGTTAATACTTATGATCAGTTGGTGGAGGGCATGAACAAGGGTACGGTCAGGACTGGAGTAGTAATCCCGGCGGACCTGGAGAAAAAAGTGACCGAACACCGCGGGGCCGAAATCCTCACTGTTTATGACAGTTCCAACCTGGTATATGGTTATAATATCCGCAAATATGCCCTGGAGATACTAAATCAGTTTAATGCCAACCATACCGCCCGTTATCTGAACGGGTTGGGGTTAAGCCGGGGGGAAATTACCGCGGTCATGAATGCTGTTTCCAGCACCACCGAGGTTTGGTACAATCCTACCTTTAGCTATATCAATTTTCTGTTTATGGGCTTAATGCTGATGGTTATTCACCAGATAGGTTTCTTAAGTGTCAGTATGACGGTGATTCGGGAAAAGGAACGCGGGTCCTGGATAAACTACCTCAGTGCTCCCCTCTCCCGGGTAACCATTATGGCCGGCAAATGCCTGCCCTATTTTATTACCAATTTCTTTAACTACCTTCTCCTGATATGGTTCTCTGCTGCATTTGTTCAGGCTAAAATCGAAGGCAATGTGCTATTTATCCTTATTCTGGGGCTGCTTTTTGATGTAATCATAACCGCGGTTGGATTTTTCATATCTGTAAAAGCCTCCAGTTCGTTGCAGGTAACCAGGTACCTCATGCTGTTATCAGTTCCCTTCTTCTTTATTTCTGGTTACACCTGGCCGGCCAGCCATATACCCGGGTTCTTAAACGGCATCGCCCGGTTGCTGCCTTATACCTGGATGGCGGAAGGATTTCGCCAGGCTACCATAAAGAGTGCTGCCCTCCCCGAGCTATTCCCGGGGTTTCTGGCCCTCTCCCTAATGGCCGCCGCCGCCTTATTGCTGGCCCTAACCTTTACCCCCAAGCTCTCCCACGCCAATAAGTGAAGTTTTTCGTACCAGTACCAAAAAACTTCACTTATTTATGTCGTTGACCTGGAAATCCCTGGGGAGGTATAATAAAAATGCATTGACTGACGGGTCGGTCAAATTTTGTTACAGGAGGGAAATCTGTGGGCAGGAGATGGAATCCTCTTAGTCTGGGGCTGGTTTTAATCCTGGTGCTGGTTGTTTCAGTAACCGGATGCGGTGAAAAAGAGGAAGTAGAGAAAGAGAGTCAGATAAGCGTTAATGTAGCTAAAGCTACGGTGCAAAACATAGCGGAGACGGATAGCTATTCAGGAATCATAAGGGGTAAAAATGAAGTTTACATAATGCCCAAGATATCCGCCCGGGTGACCGGAATATACGTAAAACCGGGGGATGTGGTAAGTGCCGGGCAGAGGTTGGTAACCCTGGATAGTACGGATTATGAAGCCGGGGTTCAACAAGCCCAGGCGGCTATTAGTGCCGCCCAGGCAGCCGTTACCGCGGCCCAGGCAGGTAAAGCGGCCAATGATATTCAGGCTGAAACGGCCCGGGCCAATTATGAACGGACTAAAAAACTGTATGAAGCCGGCGCCGCCTCTGCGCAGCAGTTGGAGGCAGCCCAGAGTCAGTACGAGTCACTGGTTACCGGCCGAGCGGAAGCCGCTGTTGCGCAAGCCCAGGCCGGGGTACAGCAGGCCCAGGCCGGTCTGGCCCAGGCTCAAACCGCCCTTAATAACTGCGTCCTGACTTCGCCTATTAATGGTGTGGTGGGCAATATTAACCTTTCCCTGGGAGATACCACCAATCCGGCAGCACAACAACCGGCAGTTATCGTAACCGAAACCGGGCAGCTGGAGGTCGAGGTTCTGGTCGGGGAGTCTGATATCAGCTATATCAAACAGGGCAGTGCAGTGGATGTGGTAGTAAAGGCAGCCAGTGACAAAACCTTTAAAGGGACCGTAGAACATATTTCCACAGTAGCTGACCCCACCAAACGCAGCTATCCCGTAAAAGTGGTGCTGAACAACCGGGACGGCCTTATCCGATCCGGCATGTTTGCCGAAGTGAGGATTTCCACCGTAAGCAAGAATCAGGTAGTCTGTGTCCCCAGCACAGCCGTAGTGCCCAAGGGCGGCAGAGAGGTAGTTTATATCATCGACAAAGATAAGCGGGCACGCCAGGTGGAAGTAACTACCGGTATTAGAAACAGTAAATACGTGGAAATAGTAAAAGGCCTGAAAGCCGGCCAGCAGGTTATAACTAAAGGCAATACCCTTGTTAATGAGGGCACCCTGGTCAGGGTAGTCGGGGGTGGCAAATAATGAAACTGGTAAATTTGGCGGTAAAGAGGCCGGTTACCATCGTAATTGTAGTATCCGTACTGATCATCCTGGGCTTTTTTACCCTGTCTAAAATGGCGGTGGATCTCTTTCCGGAAATGAAGCTGCCCGTAGCGGCAGTTATGACTTCCTATCCCGGCGCCGGGCCGGAAGAAGTGGAACAGGTCAGTAAAGTTCTGGAGAGCAGTGTAGCCACGGTAGCCAATGTCAAGGAAATTCAATCCCAGTCTCTGTCTGGTTCCTCGGTGCTGATCGTTTACTTTAACTGGGGTACGGACATGGATCAGGCTACCATAGATATTCGGGAAAAGATCGGTCTGGTGGAAAATTTTCTTCCCGATGAAGTGGAAAAACCCATGGTAATAAAAATGGACCCCACCATGGCTCCTATTCTGCAAATGGGTATCAGCGGGGCAGATAATCCTGCCGAACTGCAATCCATTGCCGAAGATATTATTAAACCGCGTCTGTCCCGTATACCGGAAATCGCTTCAGTAACCATCACCGGGGGCAAAATACGGGAAATTAAAGTGGAAGTAGACCCGGTAAAACTGGACAACTATGGACTCACCATGAGCCAGGTTAACCAGGTACTGCAGGCGGAGAATTTTAATATGACCGGCGGTAAAGTGGAAGAAGGCGGCCGGGAATACTACGTCCGCAACCTGCAGGAATTTGAGTCGGTGGAAGATATTAAACAGGTGGCCATTGTCAGCGCACAGGGTAATACGGTTTATCTGAGTGATATAGCCAGCGTCATCGATGGATATAAGGAAGATACCCAGTTAACCAAAGTGGATGGCGAATATGCCGTCGGTATCCACTGTATGAAGGGATCAGATGCTAATACGGTATTAGCCTGCGAAGCAGTCAAACAGGAAATGCAGGACATTCAAAAAGAACTGGGCATTAAACTGAATGTGAAAATGGTTTATGATGCTTCAGACTACATAAATAAATCCTTACAGACTACGGAGAGAATGATTGTGGAAGGGGCTCTCCTGGCTGTATTGATACTATTCTTGTTCCTGCGTAACGGGCGCAGCACATTAATCGTATTTACTTCCATACCTCTGTCAATTATCACCACTTTCATAGTTATGTACTTTACCGACTATACCCTGAACCTTATAACCATGAGCGGTCTGGCGCTGGGGGTAGGGCGTATAGTGGATGACTCTATAGTGGTATTTGAAAATATTTACCGGCACCGCTCTCTGGGCGAGTCACCGCTGCAGGCGGCGATCAATGGGGCTTCAGAAGTAGGTATGGCGGTTATTGCGGCCACACTTACTTTGATAGCCGTATTTTTGCCCATTGTTACAGTAGAAGGGATAGCATCGATAATATTTAAGCCCATGGCCATGACCATTTGTTTTGCGGTATTATGCTCTCTGGTAGTAGCACTGACCGTAATTCCGCTGATGTCTTCGCGGATGTTAACCGATAAATCCATGCAAGCCATGACCTCCGGGACAGGGCGCTTGAGTTCTTATTCGCGCCGGTTTGGGCAATGGATCGATAATCTCGGCGAGCGTTACAAGGAAATACTCAAGCGGGCGCTTAAGCGTAAGCGCCTGGTTATCATCATAACTACGGTTTTAATGATTGCCTCCATAGCTGCTACCCCTCTGATTGGGGCGGAATTCTTACCGAAAATGGATTCGGGGGAAATATCCATTACGGTGGAAACTGACAAAGGCAGCGAGTTATCTAATACCACAGCGGTGGTTGAGCAAATCGAAAAGCATCTTCGCCAAATACCTGAAGTTGATACCATATTTTCCAGTATCGGCAGCGGCGGAAATATGATGCTGGATTCATCCACCCAGGCTGACCAGGGGGCTATTTACGTAAAGCTGTGTTCTAAAGGGGAACGGGACAGGAGTGTTGATACCGTAGCCGAGGAAATCCGGGATAAAGTGATAGATATAGCCGGAGCCAAAATTACCGTAAAAGTTACTGACATGGCCAGCCAGATGAGTGCCGGGGGAGCGATAGCGGTAAAAATCAAAGGTGATGACCTCGATGTATTGCGAGATCTGTCCGATCAGGTGGCCGGGATAATGCGCAAAGTCCCCGGTACCCGGGAAGTATCCTCATCTTTGACGGACGGTAATCCCGAACTGCAGATTAAAATTGACCGCCGGCGCGCAGCTACCTACGGACTTACCCCTATGCAGATATCCTCCGAGATCGCCAATGCCATGCAGGGTAAGGTAGCCACCCGGTACAAAGTGGAAGGTGAAGAAGTAGATGTTCGGGTGCGTTATATTCCCCAGGGACACAAAGATATTGAATATTTGACCAATCTGAATATTATGTCCTCCAGCGGAGCGGTAGTTAAACTTTCCCAGGTAGCCACTTTTGAAATGGCTCAGGGACCGGTGAAAATTGTGCGTACTGATCAGGTGCGGCAGGCAGAAATCACTGCCGATCTGTTAAACCGCGACTTAAATAGCGTTATGCAAGATATCCAGACACAGGTAGGCAAAATCAACCTACCCGCCGGTTATGAAATCGAATATGGCGGACAGAATGAGGATATGATGGAGAGCTTCTCCAGCCTGGCGATTGCCCTGGTACTGGCAATGATTCTGGTTTATGCGGTTATGGCTATACAGTATGAATCTTTCTTTAATCCTTTTGTAATTATGTTCTCCGTACCCACGGCCTTAATAGGCGTAGTTTTAGGCTTGCTGATTACCGGCCGCAGTTTCAGTGTACCCGCCTTTATCGGGTTGATTATGCTGGTCGGAATAACTGTCTCCAATGCTATCGTGTTTGTCGATTATCTCAAGCAACTGCGGGAAAAAGGCGTAGAAAGGGATGAAGCTATTATCGAAACGGGACGGGTCAGGTTAAGACCGATTCTGATGACTGCCTTTGCTACCATCCTGGCCATGCTGCCCCTGGCTACCGGTTTGGGCGAAGGATCCGAGCAGCAGGCTCCGCTGGCCACTGTGGTAATCGGCGGGCTGCTGGTGTCCACTCTTATTACCCTGGTGCTTGTACCAGTGGTGTATTGTATATTTGATGACTGGGGGCAAAAGCTGGGGCGCAGGTTTAAGTTCGGCCGTCAAGAGGTGCCCCAGGAAGCCGGAATAGATACCCAGGCTTAGATAAATAGCCGGGCTAATCATTTGTTTATGCAGGAGTGGTAGGTTTGAAAGACAGCACACAAAAATCCGCTCATAAACGCCAGCTAATAATCGAGGCGGCGGTACAGGTTTTTTCCCGTGAGGGATACCATAACGCCCGCATGGAAGAAATAGCGGCAGCGGCCGGCATCGGCAAGGGAACTATTTACGAATATTTCGACAGCAAGCTGCAGCTTTTTCAGGAAATGCTGGAGGGCAGTTTGCGGCTTTATTATGACCGTTTGACACCTGAAGAGATCGACCGGTTGACTTTTGTGGAACGCCTGCGCTGGCTTTTGGAAGGACATTATAAGTTCTGTTTGGAGAATAGGAAACTGGCTAAGGTGACTTTTTGGGACCAGGAGATATTTGACAAAGAGCTAAAAGAATGGGCTTTTAAGAGGCGCCGGGATTTCGGTGCCCGGCTGCAGGCGATTATCGAGGAAGGTATTAGCCGCAAAGAAATCAAAGCCATGGATGTTAAGCTGGCAACCGTAGTTATTTCCGGTATACTAGGTTCCATATGGGTGCCGGTTATACTGGACGGCTGGACTATGGACCCGGGACAACTGGCTGATCAGGTCACGGCCATGATTATGTACGGTTTTAAGAATTAAGCTAAACCGGTGATACCGGAAGGGTTGTACAAGTGTACCTGCCCGCGGTATGGCCGGTTTATTTTTCGTGCCTTTGACTTGCCGGGAACAATGGGTTACTATGGTGCTAAACGGTAATATTGGAAGGAGATTATGCTCTTATGCATCTGGGAAAAGTAATGGTCATTTTTGGCACCCGGCCGGAAGCTATCAAAATGGCACCAGTAATTAAGGAACTGCAAAAAGTTCAGGATATCAATACCATAGTAGCAGTAAGTGCCCAGCACCGGGAAATGTTGGACCAGGTGCTTCAGCTTTTTAAGATAAAACCAGACTATGATCTTAACTTAATGCAGGAAAGGCAGGACCTGTACAGCATTACTACCGGGGTATTAAACGGTTTTAAGGAAATTCTGGAGAAAGAACAGCCGAACCTGGTGGTGGTGCATGGTGACACTACCACTACTTTTGCTGCCGCTCTGGCCGCGTTCTATCAGAAGATCCCGGTAGCCCATGTGGAAGCAGGGCTGCGCACGCGCAACAAATATTCCCCCTATCCCGAGGAAATTAACCGAACTCTTACCGGCCGCTTGGCCGAACTGCATTTTGCCCCTACTGATGTATCCCGAGAGAATCTGCTCGCCGAATCCACGGCTGCCTTCAAGATTTGGGTTACCGGCAACACGGTCATTGATGCCTTGCTGGCCACAGTCAAACCGGGATATAAAATGGGGCCTGAGCTGGCCGGAATTAACTTTAGTAATCGTATCCTTTTGGTCACCACCCATCGCCGCGAAAATTGGGGAGAAGGTATGCGCAATATTTACCGGGCCTTAATTGACCTGGTGGAAGAGTTCCCTGATGTAGAAGTAGTTTTCCCGGTACATAAGAACCCTATTGTAAGAGATATTGCGGAAGAAATGCTTAAGGGACGAGAAAGATTCCATCTGATTGAGCCCTTAGATTATGAACCCTTTGCTAATTTAATGAATAGATCCTATATGATTCTGACCGATTCCGGAGGTCTGCAGGAAGAAGCCCCCTCCCTGGGCAAACCGGTACTGGTCTTAAGGGATACCACTGAACGCCCGGAAGCCTTGCAGGCCGGCACAGTAAAACTGGTGGGCACCAACCAGAATAAAATATATAAGGAAGCTCGTCTGTTGCTGACGGATAAGAACGAATATGACAAAATGGCCCGGGCTATAAACCCTTACGGCGACGGCAAATCCTCCCGCCGCATCGTAAACGTAATCAAAGACTTTCTCTATGTTCGCATTGGAGCTAACTGACTCAATGTGCAAGGACGCGGATGGTATTAGAGTTTACGCAGCTTGAAAATGGATACTTGGGAGCAACTTAGTCTTTTATAAAAAGATTCGCGGTAAGCATAATTAATCCGCATTGAATAAACCGTGAATTTTTATCCCGCTGGTCTGGAAGAATATAGACGTGTTAATTTTTCCGGAGGTGGGATTATGAGTCCTGTTGTTGAGACTTTGTATAAGTCGGCGGTGTCTTTTTTGGCGGTACTAGTTTATGCCCGCATACTGGGCAAACAGCAGATGAGCCAGATGACCTTTTATGATTATATAACCGGTATAACTATAGGAAGTATTGCGGCTTCAATAACCGTAGAACCAAAAAGCCAGATGTGGCTTTTGGTGTTGGCCTTGACCGTATTTGTATTTCTTGATTATATATCCGGGGTCATAACCGAGAGGAGCCGCCCGTTAAGGAAGATTGTCGAGGGAGAGCCGACTATTCTGATCCACAATGGTAAAATAATGGAGCATAATATGCGCAAGGCCCGATACAATATGGAAAATCTAATGATGCAGCTCCGGGAAAAGGATGTTTTTAATATTGATGACGTAGATTTTGCCATACTTGAAACTGATGGGCGGCTGACCGTGCTGAAAAAGCCTTCCAAACGTATGCTTACCCCTCAGGACCTGGGGATTGCCACCAGTTATGAGGGTTTATCGTCAGAGCTGATTGTAGATGGTGAGATCATCTACCAGAACCTAATGCAGAATAATCTTGATGAAGAATGGCTCATAACCCAGCTTAAAGCCAGGGGTTATAATAGCCCGGCAAATATAACTTATGCCAGCCTGGACCCGCAGGGAAATCTTTATATTGACGAAAGAAGCGATAAATTAAGACACATTACAGATATCACGGATTAAACGTTCCTAAACCAACTAGCTTAATCATATTTTAAAATAACCACTGCGGTAGTACGCGAGATCCGCGGGGAATTTGGATAGTGTTTGCATAAGGAGGAATTTTGGTGATTCCGGAAATAAAGTTTGGAACCGATGGTTGGAGAGCTCTGATTGCCAGAGACTTTACCTTTGAAAATACAAGAATAGTAGCTCAGGGCATTGCCGGTTATATTAAAAGCCAGAATCTGCTCAAAAAAGGCGTAGTTATTGGTTATGACAGCCGGTTTTTATCCCAGGAGTTTGCCCGTGAATGTGCCCAGGTTCTGGTAGGCAACGGAATAAAGGTATTTATGAGCAACCGGGTCACACCTACTCCGGTTACTGCGTTTGCCGTAAGAGTAACTGATGCGGCCGGAGCTATTATGATAACTGCCTCCCATAATCCGCCGCAATATAATGGGATTAAGTTTATTCCCGAGTATGCCGGACCGGCTATGCCCGATGTGACCTTTTTCATTGAAAATGAGATAAAACGCGTAGCCGAGAGCGGTAAGGTATATCAATTAAGCCTGCATGAAGCTGAGCAGCTGGGCCTGGTGACTGAGATAGATATCGACAAGGAATATATAAGTCATATTTTATCAATGGTAAACCAGGACGTTATTCGCGGGAAAAAACTTAAAGTCGTGGTTAATCCTATGTTTGGTGCTGGAATAGGTTACCTGGACAAAATACTGTCCGGTTTGGAATGTGAAGTTAAAACTATAAATAATTATCGGGATACCCTTTTTGGAGGCTTGTTGCCAGAGCCTACCCGGAATAATTTATCTGACCTGCAATGGGCGGTAACTAATTATAATGCTGATGTGGGCCTGGCCATGGATGGGGATGCTGATCGCTTTGGCATAGTAAACCATCAGGGACAGTTTGTCACCCCCAACCACATCATGTGCCTGCTGCTTGACCACCTGCTCAAAACCCGCAGCTTTCGCGGTCCGGTAAGCCGGTCGGCAGCTACCACGCATTTGCTGGACCGGGTGGCCCGCAAAAATGGACTGGGAGTTATTGAAAAACCGGTAGGATTTAAATACATTGGGCAGGCCATGCGCGAAAAAGGCTGTATACTAGGCGGGGAAGAAAGCGGGGGCTTAAGTATATTCGGACATATTCCCGAAAAAGACGGCATTCTGGCCGGCTTGTTAACGGTAGAAATGCTGGCTTATGCAAACAAAAACCTGGATGAGATTATAGAGAGCTTTACCAGAGAATACGGCTGGATGGTAAGCGAACGTTTTGATGTCAGTATATCCCCGGCGGACAAACCTTTGCTGCTGGAGCAAATTGACCAGTACAAACCGCAAACCATAGCTGGAATAAGGGTGGTTTCCCGCAACACGGAAAACAACTCGGTAGAACTGGAGGACGGCAGCTGGGTTCTGATTCGCCCCTCAGGCACCGAGCCGATCATAAGAATTTACATTGAAGCCAACCACCAATCCCAACTAGAGGATATGCATAAAGAGATCATAGAAAAATTAAACCTTTAGCTAAATAGCGGCGACGGACGGGCAGGGGGGGCGGTTGCCCGCAGTCCCCATGCCCGCAGTCCCCCCTGCCCTGTCAATTCCGGCAATTAATTGTCGGTTTTTTTTGTCTTTTCCGAAATCAGGCAGGAATTATTGGACTAAACGCCTAATTTATTGTCTAAATAGAGCACAAACAGCGAACCGGGAAGGACTTTTATGAAGCGTGAGAAAAAACTCATAGATGACGAAACCCATCGGCTGATGCAGGCTAACCGTCTGGAAGAGGTGCTGAGCAAGCTGGTTGAAAACTTACAGGAAGGCCGTAACCATTTTTTCGACATCGCCGAGGATTTACAAACACAATGTCTGCAACTGGAAACGGACATAGAAAATATAAACCAGGAAATAGCCGATATCATACGCCGGCAAGAAGAACAAGAACAACTGGAAAAGGCTGCCCGCTGGCGGTTAATGGAAGTAAGCCGGGATTTTAAGTCATTTACCGAAACAGACATAAAAGAAGCCTATACGGCAGCGCAAGCAATGCAATTAGAACTTATCAATCTGCGCCAGGAGGAGCTCTACATACGCAAACAGCGGGATAATATGCTCCGGCAGTTAAAACAGTTTAGGTCCCTGGCCGCCAAAGCTGATCAGTTCATTAATAATACCGGTCTGGCCTTAAAGATTCTGCAGGGTAATGTGGAAAGAATATCTGAATCTGTTGAGGATGCCTACCGCAAGCAGCAGGTGCAGGCCTGGATATTACAGTCCCAGGAATCGGAACGGCGCAAAATTGCACGGGAATTGCACGATGGACCATCACAATCCCTGGCGAGTGCTCTAATCAGGCTGGAATTAGTGGACCGCCTGGACCCCAAGGACCAGGAGCAGATAAAGAAAGAAAACGAATGTATTAAAGATATGTGCCGGGAAAGTCTGAGTGACATCAGACGCATAATGTTCGATCTTCGCCCCACCCTGGTACATGATAAAGGATTGGCTTATACCCTTAAGGAATTTTTCAGCGATTATGAAGTTAAATATAATTTTAATATTGAATTCGTAGTTTTTGGGAGAATTAAAAAATATGATTTATCCCTGGAAATGGCCTTGTTCCGTCTGGTCCAGGAGGCTATCACCAATGTGCGCAAACATGCCGGGACGAACCGCGTGCTGGTAAAACTGGAGGATAATGACGGTTTGCTTACCCTGGTGGTAAAAGATGAAGGCACCGGGTTTGATCCCGATGGTGTTGCTCAGGCTGGTACAGAGAGTTACGGAATTTTGGGAATGAAGGAAAGAGTCCAATTGCTGGGCGGGGAAATAGAGATCATATCTGCCAAAGGAATGGGCACCCAGGTAATAATTAAGTTACCAGTAGAAGGGGAGGACAAGAACTGTGGATAAAATAAGAGTATTACTGGCTGACGATCATTCTTTAGTAAGAGAAGGACTACGCAAACTACTGGAGTTGGACGAAAATATCGAGGTGGTAACTGAGGTCGGAGACGGACAGGGAGCCATTAATGTAGCCCGGCGGGAAAAACTGGACGTTATCCTCATGGATGTGAATATGCCCGGTACTGATGGGATAGTTGCCACCCGGGTGATAAAAAGGGAGTATCCAGCCGTCAAAGTTATTGTCCTGACTATCTACGAGGACGAAGAAGTCGTGGAAATGGTAAAGGCCGGGGTATCAGCCTATGTACTAAAAGATGTGGCCGGCAGTGAACTGATAGATACTATTTACAAGGTGATGGCCGGTGAAGTGGTAATTCATCCCCGGGTAGCCAGCCGGCTGGTGAGGGAGCTGACCCGCCCGGAAAAGAAAAAAGATGAGATAAAGCTAACCAGGAGGGAAATGGATGTACTGGCCCTTTTGGTTAAAGGCAATACCAATAAAGATATGGCTGAACTTATGTGTATCAGTGAAAAAACCGTCAAAAATCACCTGACCAGCATTTTCCGTAAACTAGGGGTAAAGGACCGTACCCAGGCAGCCGTTTATGCCCTTAAAAATAACGTGGTAGCGGACGAATAAGTAATCATCTGCCTCCTTTTTAGCATATTATGTAATAGGCTAAAAGGGGGTATTTTTATGGGCATTGTGCTTAAACTGGCCTGTTTTACCATATGGTTGGTCATGATGTTATATCTGATAAACGGCCACCGCAGAAAAACTTCCCCCCGGGTAAGAACAAAAATATTGCTACTAAGTGACGGCGAGGATGTTGAAAAGTGCATCCGCCAAAATATTAAGAATTTGTGCATCTGGGACAGGTTAGTTATAAAAGATGCAACCACTTCATGGCAGGATCAGCTTATAATAAGCAGAATGCTGCAGCGCAATCCCTCCATTCTATACATCAGCACCGAAACCTATTCCCTTTGATAAATTAATGGCGTAAACTAGTGTCGGTTGCGAGCCTCGCTTCTGATGCCCTTCGGATGTGTTGAGAGGGTCTAAACCTTCTTCAAAGGACTTAAAATATTACTAAGTCCTAGATTCTGCTATAATTATAGTTATCTTTAATTACTGGATGTGTTCACCATGATTAACTTTTTCCTGGATATACTTTTCCCTCAGGAGGCCTGTTCCCTGTGCCGTGCACCGGGACACTACAGTACCCGCCGTCCCTGGTGTTCCGATTGTGATACTAATTTGCGGATTCTAAGAGAAAGATTGCCGATCTGTCATTGCTGCGGGAAGCACCTGGAAAGCGGTAGCGAAATCTGCCTGGAGTGCAGTACCAATCCGCCGCCCTTTCATATTGCCCGGGCAGTAGGGCCTTATGAAGAATCTTATCGTATTGCCGTAAAGGTTTTTAAGTTTATGTGTAGAAAATATTTAGGAGTAAAAATGGGGAAAATGATGGCCGAAGTTGTAAAAGCCGAACCCCGTTATGACGCTATAGATATTATCGTACCGGTGCCGATTTCCAAAGGAAACTTGCAGCAGCGGGGATTTAACCAGACCGAAGTTTTGGCTGCCCAAATAAGCAAAGAATTAAGAATCAAATTCGATGCCAAAATTCTACAAAGAATAAAAGAAACTCCCTCGCAAAGAGAACTGTCCCGGCAGGAAAGAGAACACAATTTGCTATGTGCCTTCAATGTTACGGACCCGGCCCGGGTAACAGGCAAAAACATACTGCTGGTTGATGATGTTTTTACTACTGGTTCTACCAGCCGGGAATGTGCCCGGGTCCTCCTGGATGCGGGAGGAGAAAAGGTTGGCGTCATCACCTGGGCCACTGGTAAAGGTTTCTAGCCGTAGATTGTTTGAGCCCAGTGCAAATAAATACACATAAGGAGGTAGTACTTAATGAATGGAGATCTTAGGAATTGCCCGCAATGTGGTAGACTATTTGCTTACCAGGGAAAAAATCTATGCCAAAAATGTCTGGAAAAAGAAGATGATGAATATATTATCGTTAGACGTTATGTACGGGATCATCCCGGCGCCAGTGTTTTTGAGGTAGCGGACGCAACCGGGGTGGACGAGCAGGATATTCTGCGTTTCCTAAAAGACGGCCTCCTGCATTCGCGTGGATTCTCTGCCAGCCTGGAATGCGAAGGCTGCGGGAAAAGGATATCGGAAGGCAGATTCTGTGACAGTTGTAGAGCCAGGCTGGGGGCGGAATTAAAACAAGCGGTTGCTCCCCGAGCAAAAGATAGTTTGCCAACCTCATCGGAAAAAATGTTTATTAAAAAAGAGTCAAGAAATAAAAACCAGTAAACGAGCCCTTAATCTTAAGCAATTAAGTCAAAAATACTGTAAATGCACTATAAGAGAGGATTACAACTATTAAGCCTCTCTTTTTATTATGCGAAATATAATATAGAGACAGGTTAATAGATTCACATTCTAAGATGTGTTAATTTAATATAAATAGGCTAGTAAAAATAAAAGGGTGGTAAAATGATGATTTCCAAGACTCAGGTCCAGAATATACTAAAAACCTATGCTGGCAACCTGAAGACAGATAAAGTAAACAAAAGCAATGAAGTTAAACAAAAGCTTATACGTCCCGATGAACTGGCTATATCCGGGGAAAGCAAGATAAAACAACGGGTTATGCAAACTATCAAACAGACCGATGACGTCCGCCACGACTTGGTAAATGCTCTTAGCCAGCAGATATCTGCCGGTACCTATGAAAGATCAGCTGATGAAGTAGCCGAGAAAATGATCTCCCGGGTCATAGTAGACGAAATAGTGTAACGGAAAGCGGTGCACATATGGATAAATTACTCAAGGATTTTATTACTTCCCTCAGCAGGGTTAACCAAGCCCTGATCAGCCTGGCAGACATTGGCGAGGAAAAGAAGCAACTAATTATCCTGGGACAGGTTAAAGAACTGGATAAGCTTATACAAAAAGAGGGCATCATCGTTTCCAACCTGGAGAAACTGGAAGGTGCCCGTTTTAAATATCAGCAGGATTTAGCCCTGCGCTGGCAACTGCCCGCCGCAGAATTAAGTGCTAAAGTAATGCTTAAAAAAGTAAAAACTGACTACCCTGATTATCACGAAGAGCTGGACAGGCAAATCGAACAATTAAACCGCAATGTAGCGCGCCTAAAAGCGCTCAACACTGACAACAACGAATTAATCAACCAATCCCTGGATTACATAGATGTAATGCAGTCCATAATACTAGGCGACGAAGCCGGCACCTACTCCGACACCGGCCTCCAAACCACCCCCCCCACCCGGACCAAGATAAACCTGGTGGACAAAAAGATATAAAAATTAATGGACGCAGACTAACGCAGACTATTAAGACTTGCGCAGACTTTATTCGTAAAGGTAAGCAAAAGGTTATGGTAAATGACAAGGAAAATTATATACTGGCTGACTTAACCAGAATAATTATTGGGTGTGCTTATAATGTTTATCATAAATTAGGGGCAGGGTTTTTAGAAAAGATATATGAAAATGCTTTAGCTATTGAGTTAAAAAAACAAGGGCTGAAGGTATTTCAGCAGCATCCGATTAACGTATATTACGAAGAAATATTAATTGGCGAGTACTTCGCTGATTTATTAATTGAAGATAAAGTCATTGTAGAATTAAAAGCTGTTACAGAGTTGGGCAAGGCTCATGAGACACAGCTGGTTAATTATTTAAAGGCCACCGGGTTAGAGGTCGGGTTACTGATCAACTTTGGTGATGACATAAAAATTAAACGAAAAGTATTTCAAAGGGTTAATTAGAAAAAGGTCTGCGGTAGTCATATAAGTCTGCGGCAGTCTGCGTAGAATTAAAAGCTGTTACGGAGTTGGACAAGGCTCATGAGACACAACTGGTTAATTATTTAAAGGCCACCGGATTAGAGGTTGGGTTACTGATCAACTATGGTGATGACATAAAAATTAAACGAAAAGTTTTTAAAAGGGTTAATTAGAAAAAAGTCTGCGGTAGTCATATAAGTCTGCGGCAGTCTGCGT
>JBMNOY010000090.1:0-4703 GCA_050943315.1 Syntrophomonadaceae bacterium | reverse complement strand
GCCACCGGATTAGAGGTTGGGTTACTGATCAACTATGGTGATGACATAAAAATTAAACGAAAAGTTTTTAAAAGGGTTAATTAGAAAAAAGTCTGCGGTAGTCATATAAGTCTGCGGCAGTCTGCGTAGAATTAAAAGCTGTTACGGAGTTGGACAAGGCTCATGAGACACAACTGGTTAATTATTTAAAGGCCACCGGATTAGAGGTTGGGTTACTGATCAACTATGGTGATGACATAAAAATTAAACGAAAAGTTTTTAAAAGGGTTAATTAGAAAAAAGTCTGCGGTAGTCATATAAGTCTGCGGCAGTCTGCGTCTATTAACATCCGCGTCTAATTAAGTTAAATAAAGCGAGGTTAGCTAATTGTGAGTACTTTTATGGGTTTGGAGATTGGCAAAAGATCGATCATGACACATCAGACAGCCTTGAACATTACCGGGCATAATGTTGCTAATGCGAATACGGCTGGTTATACCCGGCAGGTGGCGAATATTACCACTACTGCCCCCTGGCATACCCCGGTGCTTACCGGCAACGCTGCTGTTGGTCAGATGGGAACCGGGGTGCAGGTATCTGACATCCAGAGGCTGCGGGATGCATTTGTGGACGCACAGATACGCCATGAGAACAAAACCGAGGGCTACTGGGAATCCCTTCAAAATACCTACGCTAAGATAGAAGTAATCCTCAATGAGCCCTCAGAAAATGGGCTGCGGTCAGTTATGGACCAGTTCTGGCAGGCGTGGCAGGATTTATCCGCTAGTCCGGAAAGTGATGCGGTGCGGGCAGTAGTAGCCGAGCGGGGCGCTGCCCTGGCTGATACCTTCAATCATACCTACCGGCAGCTGGTTGACCTGCGGGAAGACCTGAATGCCAGTGTAAAGGTTAAGGTAGATGAAATAAACTCTATTGCCCAACAGATAAAGGATCTAAACCTGCAGATTCTTACTATTACCAATGCCGGCAAACAGCCTAATGATCTGCTGGATAAAAGAGACTTATTATTGGATGATCTAAGTAAAATTGTGGATATAACCATTTACGAGGAACCTGACACCGGCATGGTGGCGGTACAAGCAGGAGACAGAAACCTGGTGCAGGGCATTGAAATGACTAAAATGTCCGTCGAGGCCGATTCCAATGGTATGTATATGGTGGTATGGGCTGATACCAAAACCAAAGCCAGGCTTTCCACCAGCGGCGGAGAACTGGCCGGCCTGCTGGATGCCCGGGGAAAAACAGAGTTACCGCAGGATGCCAACAGTAAATATAAGGAGATCATCCCTACATTATTAAACGAGCTCAACACTATGGCTAAAACCATAGTAATTACTACCAATAACATCCACCGGGGCGGATACAGCTTGAACAACCAAACCGCTTACCCGGATGGTACAAACTTCTTTGACCAGCCCGCTGACTTTACCGGCAACTGGGCAGAAAAAATCAAGGTAAGTGATGATATCGCCAACGACATAAAGAATATTGCAGCCGCTGAGTACAGCACCTGGGACAGTACCGGTAAAAAGAGCAATTTTGGTGATGGCAACAATGCCCTAAAGATTGCGCAGTTAAAACAAACCCTGAATGCCAGTGAAGTCTTGGCCACCAGCGGCGATCTCTCTCTGACTCTGACCTTTCCTGGTACCACTTCCGGTGATATTACGGTAACCTATGCTGGGGCACCGGTTACTATCCATCTGGATGCACCGGCTGAAAACTATAACGATTTACAGAAACTGGCCAATTCCATTCAAGCTGCCCTGGATGCCAGTACTGATCTGGAAAAAAACGTGAAAGTCAGATGCGATGGAAAGTCATTGGTGTTTTACTCGGCCAGTGATAAATTTGGGGGAGTTACTGATGCAGGTTTACTGGGCACAACATCATTCACCACCTCACCTGCTTCCCCAAATGACATGGTCACGGATACCACTGTAGATGACTACTGGCGATTAATTGCTGCTGAAATAGGAGTACAAAGCCAGGAAGCAATCAGAATGACCACCAACCAGGAATTACTGCTAAGCCAGCTGGAGGAAAAACGCCAATCTGTCTCTGGGGTTTCCCTGGACGAAGAAATGACCAACATGATTAAATACCAGCACGCTTATAATGCTGCCGCCCGGTTTATTACTACCATAGATGAACAGATAGAGACCATTGTAAACCGTTTAGGCCTGGTAGGGAGATAGAGGTGAAATAAATGCGCATTACTAACAATATGATGGTTAATTGCCTGAGAAGGAACTTAAATACTAATATGCTGGAGATGGACAAATGGCAGCGGCAATTATCCAGCGGAAGAAAGCTCAATCGTCCTTCGGACGACCCGGCAGGACTGGTAAAGTCGCTGCGCCTGCGCACCAATATGAACGAAAATGAGCAGTACCTGGAGAATATCGGGGAAGCTCTAAACTATATGGAAACTACCGATGCGGCGTTAAACAATATTAACCAGATACTGCAGCGGGTAAGAGAGCTTACCGTAAAAGCAGCTAATGGAACTAATGATACCGATGCCCACAAAGCCATTGCGGTGGAAATAAGAGAATTAAACGACCAGCTTAAAATGATTGCCAATACCACCTATGGCACCAAACATGTATTTGCCGGCCGAAATGTTACCGAACAGCCTTGCCAGGGAGACGAGTGGAAAGGAAATGACGAAAATATTGAGCTGGAAATTGGCATAGGGGTTACTATGGCAATTAATTTAACCAACCAGAGTATGAAGGATTTTTTCTTCAATAAAGAAAATGATAGTGATAGCACTAAAGCCGCTGACCTTACCTTAAGCCACGGCATTTTCACCATGATAGATAACCTGGCCAATAGCATTGAAGCGGGAAAAACTGATGAGGCTAGCAGTGCCCTGGACACTATTGACGCGAAGGTAAACGACCTGCTTTTCGCCCGGTCTACTATTGGCGCCAAAATCAACCGCCTTGAACTGCAGAAAAGCCGGCTGGAATCAACCCAAACGGAGTTTACCGCCTTGCTGGCCCAGAACGAAGATGCCGACATGGCCGAGGTAATAATAAACTTAAAAATGCAGGAGAATGTCTACCGGGCAGCTCTGTCTGCCGGTGCAAAGATAATTCAACCTAGCCTGGTAGATTTCATTGGTTAGTTTGGCCATGCAGCGCTGCAACCTAAAACGATCCTGTTTCGGTGCGTAAATCATGCCAGGAATTCGGGCAATTAAGCCCAATATTAACAAAAGTTTACTTGCTAAACAATTACTTATTCTTTAAGTCCCACCCAAATCTGTGACCGTCTGTGTTGAATCAAAACCTGTGAGGAGATAAAAATGCTTCAAATGCGTATTGAACAGCAGTATGCCAGGATAGGTCTAAGCATTGATAAGCCGGTGCTTAACATGCATACGACCCTTCCCCGGATTGAACTGAATACCCAGAAGCCTGAGCTTCAGATAAAATCTCCCCGGCCGGTTTTATATATTGACCAGACCCAGTGTTTTGCTGATGCCGGTAGAAGAACCCCCTCGGAGTTTTCCCGATACTATGCTGACCTGGCCCGGCAGGCCGGTCTCGAAGCCATAGGAGAGATTGTTGACGAAGGCAATATGCTGGGACAAATTGAAAAAGGCATGACGGTTGAGGAAATAGCAGCCAGCAAAATGGATGACAGTGCCGACTTCAACATTTGTTTTATTCCTAAACAATTGCCTAAAATAGACTGGGATATTCGCCCGGTAGAAATAGAATTAATACCCGGCCACGTGGACCTTAAATTGCACCGGGGGACGGTAGATTACAACCTCCATAGAGGTAAAGTCGATGTCTATATAGAACAACAAAACTACCTGAAAATCTCCTGGTATGATCCTAAACTAAACATTATGGTGTAAAGACCAGCGAAAACCTTCCATAGGAGGATACCTTCATGCAAATACAGACTGCCTTCTTCGGGGACCTGACCATATCCCCAGCCGACATCATCCATTTTTCCGAGGGCTTACCGGCCTTTGAAACAGAAAAAGAATTCATACTGATTCCCCTGGAAGAAAACAGCCCATTTTTCTACCTGCAGTCAGTTAATAAAGCAGACCTCTGCCTGCTCTTGGCTGACCCATTTATCTTCTTCCCCGACTACCAGATAGATTTAGACGATAATGGTCTCAAGCAACTGAGGGTTTCTGAGCAAAATCCCTCCCTTATGGTTTTATCGGTGTTAACCGTATCTGCTGATTTCAAAAAAACCACCGCCAATCTCATGGCACCAGTTATTATAAACCCGGAGAAAAAATTAGGACTTCAGTTTATCCCGGAAAAAACCGATTATAAAACTAAGCACCCCCTGTTCCCTGAGGATAAGAAATCCGCAGAGGAGGGGAAGTAATATGCTGATACTCAGCCGCCGCAAAGGCGAAAGTATCATTATCGGAGATAACATTGAGGTAAATGTAGTCGATGTCCAGGGGGACATTATCAAGTTAGGCATTGATGCTCCCCGTTTGGTAAGCGTTCACCGCAAAGAAATCTACGAAGAAATTCTAAAAGCCAACCGGGAGGCCGCCCAAAACCTCCCTACTGTTGAGCAGCTAAAGAAAATTCAGCAGGAATAATAGCAGAGCGCTGACTGGCTGCCAGGTTTACCAGGTTTTCTCCCTTAATCATTAAACCTCCGCCTGCTGGATCAGCGAAAACTGTATTTTAAAACCCGAAAGGAGGAAA
>JBMNOY010000027.1:0-27008 GCA_050943315.1 Syntrophomonadaceae bacterium | reverse complement strand
TACTACTACTTCCTTTCCAGTCAGGCCATCTTTTATAACTCTGGCAGTTGGAGGAATGCCCATTCCCATATCATATACAGCCTGTGCCTTGGCTACGATTTCCAGTTCAGGAAGTATCTTTTCCTGCAACACTACCTTATGCCAATGGTAATTGGTCCTAGTTGATTTCTCCGGCACCCATCGTTTAGCAGGCCAAATATTCATTTTTACACCCCCGCTAACCTGCTTTTATACTATGTTTTAGGCAGGCGGTAATCATACTGCTACCCCATAAAAAAAACCCGGCAGGGAAAGCCGGGTTAACTTACTAAAAAGGTAAGCCCTATGAAAGAGGCTTACCTTAGTAATCCACCAATACAGCCCTCCTTTCCATATGGGAGGCACGTTCGTTTCCAACCGTACCCTATCGTCCTGAAGCCCCTGGAAGCACTTTAGGGCATCAGGCTCGGAGAGTATTTGTTTTTATTTAGTATTCTAGGTATTCTAAATTAATCCTGCTAAAACCAAAGTTCTGACAAAATTATATACTATTCATCATATTTAGTAGATCATTGGCATTGGCAGCAACCAAATTATTCGCTATACTTCTGGCCTTTTGTGACATACATATATTAACATACTTTTCTTTTTCTTCCCTGCTGCAAGCCGGTGCCTGGCCAAGCAGTCTGTGCAAGACGGACCGGAGTTTATCTATACTATAAAAGCCCGACCTATTAAGTGCTTCTTTTAATTTAGGATCGTTACTGTGTGATAAATTAAAATCCATAAAAGCAGGTAATAACATACCGGTAGCCCGTCCATGTGGCAGTCCCTTAAAATAGGTAAGAGAGTATCCCATCGCATGGGGAATTGACGTACCGGTATGGCTGATAACCACGCCCGCCAGCAGAGACGCATATAGCAAAACCTCACGATCAGCCCGGGATAATGTCTGACCGTCAGCTAACTGCGCGAGCTTAGGCCCCAATTGGGCAAGAGCCGCCCCGGCTGCCATATCGGTTAACGGATTGCTTCTTTGGGCAAGATAACCTTCCAGTGCATGAGCAAAAGCATCCACTGCGGTGTCAATAGTTATGGTCCGGGGCAATTCCATCGTATAAGCCGGATCAAGAAAAGCCAGCCGGGGAATGATAAGGGGACTGGAAACAGTTAATTTGGTTTCTGCCTGCGGATAAGTTATGATACTTGCTGGGGTTACTTCGGAGCCGGTACCGGCTGTGGTAGGCACTGCAACTACAGGTAAAGCACTTGTATATTCCTGACTAAAGAGCTTTGCATCACTGATATCATTAACAGCTAACACGGCAATAGCCTTGGCGGCATCCAGAGGAGAACCTCCCCCAATACCGATTACAAAATCGCAGTTGCCCATTGAGGCTATTTGGGCCCCTTTGCGAACGGTGTTAATTGACGGGTTGGCTTCAACCTGGTCAAACAAATCCCACTCCAGGGAAGATTTTTGCAGAGCCTGACATACATCATTAAGTGCACCGTTACGCCTGGCTGAACCACCCTGGCCGATAACCAGCAAAGCCTTTTGCCCCAGTTTACGCATTGCCTGATAGTTGCTTTTTACTGCATCGGCACCAAAAAAAATATTTGTTGGTAAGCGCCATTGCCACAACATAGCTACCTCTCCTTATTAAACCTAAATTATTACCGCAAAAAACGCTAAGTGTGCATAATATTTAACCCGGTAATGCGATTATTATATCAGATCCGTGATAGGAAAAACGATTTAGGCATCATTCAGCCTCAATGTAATTACCCCCAAAACATTAAATAGAATTATCTAAAAACACATAAGCTTATATTGAAATAATCTTGCCCATAGTTATAAACTTAAACCAGGAAAAACAATTAGAAAGGGTGAAAGTGTTAGATGCGTGAAAAGGTTGAAGCTATACTTGACAATATCCGTCCGGCGCTGCAGCGCGACGGTGGTGATGTAGAGCTGATTGAGGTTGACAAAGAAGGCGTTGTTAAGGTTCGTTTAACGGGAGCCTGCGGCGGCTGCCCGATGGCAACCATGACACTGAAAAATGGCATTGAAAAGACTCTTAAAGAATCCATACCAGAAATAAAGGAAGTCGTTTCAGTCTAAGTTAACCAAAACGTATAATGCTGCAGTAGATTGCTGCAGCATTATACCCGGTAAAAAAAGCTATACCGTCTACCTATTAGTATGACTTGCTTTATTGAATCACATCGTGAACAAAAGTAATTGACTGAGGCTTAATATCACTAATGGTAAAGGCATGGCTGGCAATATTTTGGGAGTTTTGGTAATCATCCCGATTGGTATGCAGAACACACAGGTTCTCACCTTTTCTGACCTTATCCCCTACTTTTTTCGCCAAAGTGATACCTGCACAATGATCTATTTTATCCTCTTTGGTTTTTCTTCCAGCCCCCAGCAACATGGCAGCTATGCCAATACTCTCCGCTTCAATTGAGTTTATATAACCGCTTTTCAAAGCTTTAATCTCTATATGATTCCGGGCCATAAGCAATTGATCCGGGTTGTCTATAACCTCTGGATCACCGCCTTGAATCTTCACCAATTGTTTTAGTTTACGGACTGCTTCACCGGAGCTAATCACGGCCTGTAATTCTTTATAGGCGGTGTTGAAATCAGGAAAAGCCCCTCCCAAAATCGTCATATATGATGCAATAGTTAAAGATACGGCAGTTATATCTTCAGCACCCCGGCCCTTAAGAACATCTATAGCTTCTTTAACCTCATTGGCATTACCCACTTCATATCCCAGCGGCTGGCTCATGTCAGTAATAACGGCAATCGTCTGCCGGTTTAGTGATTTCCCTATTTCAACCATGGTATGAGCCAACTCCCGGGCTGCATCCAGGGATTTCATAAAAGCTCCCGACCCCATCTTCACATCTAAAACTATACTATCAGCACCGGAAGCAATTTTCTTGCTCATCACCGAACTGGCGATTAATGGAATACTATCTACGGTAGCAGTTACATCTCTTAGGGCATATATTCTTTTGTCGGCAGGGGTTAAATTAGCGGATTGTCCTGCAATAGCCATCTTGTAGTGGTTAACATTGGCTATGAATTCCGCTTCGCTTAACTCTATTCCAAAGCCGGGAATAGATTCCAATTTATCAATAGTCCCGCCGGTATGCCCCAAACCTCTGCCGCTCATTTTGGCTACCGGAACTCCGGTACTGGCTACCAGCGGCAGTACTATCAGACTCACTTTATCTCCTACCCCGCCAGTAGAATGTTTATCCACTATTATGCCTTCAATGGCAGATAGATCAATAATATCACCGGAATTTACATAAGCCATGGTTAAATGGGATATTTCCGCCTTATTCATTCCCTGAAAGCAAATCGCCATCAAAAGGGCTGACATCTGATAATCAGGTATATCTCCATCGGTGTAGCCCTTAACTATATAGTCAATTTCATCCTTGGTAAATACCCCGCCGTTTTTCTTTTTCTGAATTAGGTCTATCATTCTCACTATCATTACCCCCTGGTCCAACTTACTTTATAAGCGAGTAAAAGCTCTCCCCAGCCATTTCTTTTACTTCAACTTCCAAATGATCAGCAATAGTTCGCCCAACATCCGCAAAACTGGAACGCAACCCTAAATCCACACCGGCTTTCAGTTTCTGACCATATACCAGTAAGGGCACATGTTCACGGGAATGGTCGGTACTGGCCGTAGTCGGGTCACATCCATGATCAGCAGTAATTACCAGCATATCTTCGGGCAGCATAGCAGCCATCAGATCAGGTAAAAAAGCATCAAATTCTTCCAGTGCCGAGGCATAACCATGTGCATCATTACGATGTCCATACAGCTGGTCAAAATCAATAAGATTAGCAAAAACCAAACCCTTAAAGTCATTTTTCAGGGTACTTATTATTTTGTTCACACCATCCCGGTTATTCCGGATCGGGAGTGAACTGCTAATCCCGCGGCCAGCAAATATATCTTTGATCTTCCCTATCCCTACTACCTCCTGACCTGATTCGATAATGTAGTCCAGAACATTCCGGTTTGGTTCCCGGGAAAAATCGTGCCGGTTGGAAGTACGGATAAAACTACCTGCTGAACCTACAAACGGGCGGGCAATAACCCGGCCCACACCATGTTCTCCGGTTAATAAGCGGCGCGCTATACGGCATATTTCGTACAACCGTTCAAGGGGTATTATTTCCTCATGGGCAGCAATTTGAAAAACGCTGTCTGCTGATGTATAAACAATAGGATAGCCGGTTTCAATATGTTCGGGACCCAGTTCCTGAATAATTTCGGTTCCCGAGGCTACCTTATTGCCCAGTATTCTGGTGCCTATAAGCTTCTCAAATTCCTGGATTAATTCTAAGGGGAACCCATGCGGATAGGTTGGAAACGCTTCGTGCAGTATCTGGCCGGTGATTTCCCAGTGTCCGGTGGTAGTGTCCTTGCCTTTAGAGCGTTCTTTCATTTTACCAAAGGCACCCTGGGCTGCTGTCACCGGCGCCACCCCCATTAAATCATCCAGGTTGCCCAGGCCCAGCCGGGCCAGGTGAGGCAAATTCAGTCCTCCTACCGCACAAGCAGTATTTTTCAAAGTATTTGAACCTTCATCACCATATAAATAGGCATCCTCGGAGGCCCCGATGCCAACACTGTCCAGAATTATTAGAATAGCCCTTTTAAACACCGATAAAATCCTCCTTAATATCAGGCTGGAAGCGAAAAAGCTTGTCCAAAAAATCTCTTTCTAATGCTGCCTGCTATTTATAATATTTTGCGTAATCCGAAACATTCACCTGGTCAGGTGTGGTGAGATAGCGCAAAGGATCAGAATGCGTATATCACTTCAAGCACGAGGGAAATATTGCTGGTACACTTCTCTCAGTCTGGTTTTAGTCAGATGGGTATAAATCTGGGTAGTAGATATATCAGCATGTCCCAGCATCTCCTGAACCGCCCGCAAATCAGCCCCGTTTTCCAGGAGATGAGTTGCAAATGAATGGCGCAGTGAATGAGGGGTAATGTCTTTGTTTATTTTGGCCTGTTTTACGTAGCCGGATAAAATTTTAAAGAAACCCTGACGACTCATCCTTCTACCTCTAGCATTAACAAAAAGGGTACGTTCTAAATGATTTTTAACCAAAAAATTTCTGGATCGGGCCAGGTACCTCTGCACCCAATCAATAGCCATTTTATTAATGGGAATGATTCTTTCTTTTAGGCCTTTTCCCATACAACGTACAAACCCGGCGGTCATATTTATGTCATCAATTTCCATCGCCAGCATTTCCGAAACCCGCATACCGGTACCATACATTAACTCCAGCATAGCCCGGTCCCTTAATCCCAGAGGGGTTAGAACATTGGGCTGCTTCATTAGGTTGTCCACTTCTTCAATAGTAAGTATTACCGGCAGCCGGCGCTTTATTTTGGGAGTTTCCAAATCAATAGCCGGGTTAATATCAATGACCCCTTCCAATACAAGAAATTTAAAGTAGCTTTTTATACTGGAGAGGCTTCTGGCCATGGTTGAGTAAGCATCTTTTTTATCCAGTTGCCAGGTTAGAAAATCCATAACATCCTGCTGGGTAATCTGTTGAGGAATTGGTACATGGCCATAGGTATTGTGCAAGAAATGGCCAAACTTGTCCAGATCCCGCCGGTAAGCTTCCTGGGAGTTAGGGGATAAGCCTTTTTCAAAATTTAGGTATTCCAGAAATGCTGAAATATAATTGTTCATATCCTACCTCGGCGTTAGCTTATATGGTTTCCCGCTTTATTAAGCATACTCTTACATTAAACATATTAAAGGCATTTCCTGCTAGTTCTTTTAATCATAATAAAAATCTTGCAATTTTATTACGAATTGATCAATAGCTTTATCAAAACGAGTGCCCTCCTGAGTTCTTTCAACCCGCATGGGGTTGCCGCTGGGCCGTTCATCACGAAACCATCCGCTGAAAACGGGAATCTTGTTATAAAGAATACCCGAAAGCAGAGGAATAACGGCTGCAAAAGCAACAACGATAATCATAGCCGTCACTAAACCAACCAACTTTTTCTTCCATTTGGCTATCACAATAATCATGTGCTAGACCTCCTTTTTGTTTTCCTATTGTCGTTATAAAACCAGGCCCAGAAACCACGGCGACAGGTAAGCCTCTACAAAAGAGCCGATAAGAATAACCACCAGGAAGACCACCATCAAAGCTGTGTAGGAAACAAGCCCCTTTCCCAGCGGTATGGCACTGACATTTCTCCCCCGAACCAGATAGGCGGTAAAATTAATACCGATAACTGCCCATATGAGCAAGAATGGTATGTAAATCAGGTTCTGCGGCAGGATGGACAAAATAGTGATTATGACACCGGCTCCTGCCCTTTCGTGAACCAAAAATCCCATAGTAAACCCCAGTGAGAATCCCCGATAAAATATTACCCCCAGTATTAATGGAAAACCAATCACCGTTAATCCCAGCAGCCAAATTAAAAATACCATCCGGGCTTGATTTATAAACGCTCCCATAAAGATGGCTTTACTGTCCAGGTCTCCCGGCATATCTTGTGATAAATAGGTATCGAGCAAGCCGGTTAAATGACTCCTCACCCCTCCATCCAGGCTAAGGACCTTGTAGTTGCCCATTATTAAACCGATAATAAATATTACCGATAGTAGAATATATTGCCAGCGGTTATCTGCAATATGCTGTTTTATGCGCTGCTTCAAATTCATGAAAATTCTCCTTAACTAATTAGCTGGCATTTATATTTTCTTCTTAACCATTATTATTTCTGGCAGGAGATGATTATTCCCAAAACAAAAAGACCTGAAAAAAATCTCAGGCCTCAATGAGAATCTCACACTATAATGATTTATTTACACCCGGGTTTTAGCCGGCTACATAACATTATCTTTCCTTAACACCTCGTAAATCACTGGCACTACTTGCTTTTTACGAGACATTACCCCTTTTAAAAATATACTATCGTTAGTAAGCTGGCTTCCGAAGGCCTCCTGGGCAAGAAGACTTTTTTCCCCGACCACGAACAGTTCCGTTCCTTCCCCCAGGATATCAGTAACCATTAAACACAAAAGGGCATACCCTTTTTGACTGCAGATTTCCCTCATAGTCTCGACCAGATTCGTTCTGCGCTTTTCCAACTGTCCCATATTCATTGTTTCAACCTGACCAACCGCAAAAATAGTATCGGCAGAAACATATTCCTTCAGGTCTTGGGTTATAATCTCCCTATCCGTACTATGCTCAATGCCATCAATACGGGCAAATATTTCTTTACCCCACTTAAGCGGATCAAGGCCGGAAATCTGCCCCAGTTCCTCCGCTACCCTTTTATCTTTGGGGGTAGTAGTAGGTGATTTAAAAATCATCGTATCGGACATTATTCCAGCTAACATTAATCCAGCCAGATCCTTGTTAATATATATATCATTGCTTAAGAAAAAGCCTGCTATCAATGTAGATGTGGAACCAACCGGTTCATTACGGAAAAATATTGGCGACAGGGTCTGCAAATCCCCTACCCGATGGTGGTCAACAATCTCCAGGATTTCGGCATCCTCAATATTATCAACCGCCTGGTTTTTCTCATTATGGTCCACCAAAATAAGCCTCTTGCGTTTCATCTGTAACAGATTATACCGGGATATCATACCCAGGAACCGGTTATTATCATCAACTACCGGGTAATTGCGAAACCGGGTAGTCAGCATCTGCTTTTTGGCTTCTTCAGCAGTTTCTTCTTTGTCAAACAAAACCAGATTACGCGTTTTCATAATATCGGCTACTTTCCGGTCCAAAATATTTCTCAGAATCTCCGGGCTTTTCTCAATCTCCCTTCCACTTCCCAGGGCATCCATATAAATCATGGCCACGTCACCAATGGTAATTAAACCTAAGAAACCATGTTTTTCATCTAATACCGGCACAGTTTTGAGATCATGTTTACGCATTAAATTGCCCAGTTCAACGAGACTCATATCTGTACCTACATAAATATTGTCGTAATCATCCAGTAAATCACCTACCGTGGTGCCAACATCTTTCAACACTACCGGGGCCTCAAAGCCTAGATGATCCAACACAAACCTGGTCTCCTCATTTACTTCTCCGGCTGCTGCTGCTATATACAGTCCCTCATCAGTACTTTGTTTGAAGATTTTATAACTGATGGCGGCCGCTATTGAATCTATATCAGGATTCTTATGTCCAATCACATAAATAGGCTTCAACCTTATCCCTCCACTCACTACCTGTCATTGAGCATCAGGCTGGCAATAAACTGAGCTGCCAGAACATCCTCCATGGAATTTCGGCTGGCAGCCACTATGGCTACCCCGCTAGTCTGGTTGGCGGCCATTAGCTGTTCAGCCCTCTTTACAGCTTTTTGGGCCGGAGCCAGCCCTTTCTGGCGGTAGGTTCGGGCTACTGTACCTGTTATTACCAGTTTGCTCTCTATAAAGGCGGCATCAAAGGCAACTCCTCCAGTATCGGTTACAGCTACTACTACTCTGTTCTCCATGGCAGCTAGCTTAGGAACTTCCGCCCCCATATTAGGTATAATAGCTTCGATAAAACCTTTCTCCCGCTCAATTCCCCTGATTAGTTTCTGGCAGCGTCCCAGCCTTTCTTCATCAGTTCCTGCTCTAGGTTCACTAATGATTATTATTCCCTTTCCGGCCTCTTTAGACAGACGTACGGCTTCCCGGCCTATTTTCTCCGGAAACACCTTGACCGGTGCCCGGGTAAAATCCGGGCTGGAACCAAGTACCGCATAAGCACCTGCATCCAAAGCGCTTTCCAACGAAGTTGACATATCTATAACATCCACTACCATCACCAGCATTCCCTCCCGGGCCGCCTGTTGCGCGCCGCTGGCATCAGTGGTGACCGTTATTCTTGACAATCTTTCCATATTTGCCTCCTCCCCCGGGAACGATTCTAAGCCGTTGTTTACGCATGGTTGCAATTGTGCTGGCAACATCTGCACCGGCCAGTTTGGCTATGACCTCTATTTCCGTTTTCTCCAACAGTTCAATTTCATTCCCGGCATAGGCCAGTAACCGGCTGGCTGTCTTGGGGCCAATCCCGGGTATGCTTTGCAGTGGAACCCGGTAATAGTAAGGCGGGCGTCCCAACGGCTGGCGTGGCTCTTTATAATCACTTATTTGGATTATACGGTCATAGACCCCCAGAACAATTTTCCCGTTTCCGCAGTTAGGGCAACTCAGGACTGGCGGCAGCTCGCCGGTAATAGTATCACAAACCGGGCAGTAACTACGGTGATACTTGCCCATAAGAGGATCCATGCCATAATTGGCCATAACCCTGCGGCCATTCCGGTTTTCCAAACAATAGCGCAGTTCCTCAAAAGAAAGATCAGCCAGGCGGAACTGATTATATTCCCGTCCTACATTACCTGGTGAATGAGCATCCGAATTGGACAAAAAGGTAAAAAGCCTGGTTTCCGCCAGTAATCCGGCCATATCCGTATCCGAGCTTAAGCCTAATTCAATCACCTTGATTTGGTTCAAATCAGCCCCGATGCGGTCACCTATACGTTCTGCCCACATACCATAAATACCCTTGTGGGGAGTAAAGGCGTGCGCAGGACAGAAAATACCATCCAGCAGTATAGTCAAGTTAATGATATCAACAATACCCGCATTTACTTTCTGAGTCGAAAGGGCCAGGTTTGATACTCTGCTTCGCATATAATTCTGCCATTTCTTTATACTCTGCAGATTGGGCAAATAGGAAATCAGATGCATACCTTCCCGGCATTCAATTTCGCAGCCGGCAATCAGCAAAACGCCGTTTGTGGCCACGAAACCGCCGTCTTTATGCTCTCTTAAATCGCCGCAACCGAGCATCTCTTCTATCTCGGCAGAGACCAGAATACTACCCGCATCAACTACTCCCACCATATCCAGCCCCTTACGGGGGGCATCGGTAAAGATAATCGAGTGCAGGGTCAATTGCCGGGATGCGGTGATTTTGACCGGCCGGTCTTTGGCCCTGCCTATATGGATATGTAAATCCCCATAGATATTACGCAATACTTATCACTCTTCCCTGAATCCTGCTTCATAATTTCCGCTCATTATGTGATTCCTGCTTAGTGCTTATTTAAATACCGCGCGGTACGCTTTTTGTTCCTGCGAAGACTGCCGCTACAATATTTATGGATTCAAACTAATCTATATTACCCTTGGTAAGGGAGCCATGGTTAAATTTATGGTAGGCATGCTGTATTCCGATAATACTTTTACCATCAATAATCCTACCGTCAAAAATCATCTCATAAGCAGTTTTAAGAGGAATCTTTTCCAGCTGAATAAATTCATCGGCATCTGGATTGGTATCCCCGGTGGTCAATCCGACCGCTAGGTAAAGGTGAATCACTTCCGTACTAAAACCCGGGGCACTATAAAAATGAAGCACCTTTTCCCAATTTTGTGCCTTTAGACCAGTCTCCTCAGCCAGTTCCCGCTGTGCACATTTCAGAGGTTCCTCATTTTCCTCCAGGGTACCAGCAGGAATCTCCAGTAAAACCGCTTCCGCCGGTTTACGATACTGCCGCACCATACATATGTCACCATCTGCATATATTGGGACTATGGCTACAGCTCCCCGGTGTTCTACTATTTCCCGGGTACTTTGCCCTCCGTTGGGGATGCTTACAGTGTCCACTTTTACCTTGATAATGCGACCGTCAAAAATCCTGCGTGAATCAATGGTCTTTTCAGTAAGATCCATAATCTTTTCTCCCTCCTGCATATATTTCCCATTATCAGCATAAATTTAAAAGCGAGGTGATAAATATTGCAACTAATGGTTAAAAAGCAAGGCATATGCCTAACCGGAAAAGTCAAAGACCTTATTAATTTGTTCCCTGGGTATCCCCCGGAGACAACTTTACTCCAATTTATTAATATGCATTTACATTAAGAGTAGTGTCGTGACCACCCTAACCGCTGAAATAGAACCGGGGTGATTATACCTTACTGATATATCCCGGACGTTCACCATTATGCAGGCGTACAGCAGTCAAAGCCGCTGCTCCCAGAGTAAGGAAGAAGTCTGTCTCCTCATCTACCCCGCGCCCCATAGTGGTTAACCTCAGTTCACAGTTGCGAAAAACATCCAGAAAAGGGCTGCTGTCTTCTACACAGAACCGATAACGGTTAATAAGTCCCGCTTTCTCAATTTGTTCCATTATCAGGGACATCTTGCTCTCTTCCAGCCAGGGCAGAGGAACTAGTGCCTTTACCCGGCATATCCGGGAAAGCACGGTTATAGTATGATGACTGATACCCCGGTGACGCGCCCGGGGGTCGGAAAAACCTATCCGCGGAATGGCTACCGGTATTCCGTTTACAGCTTCGGCTGCATTAAGGATGTCCCCCTGTTCCACGCCGGTAAACCCCCACCTGGTGCCCGTGCCAACTATCCCCGGTCCCATGGCCACAATAATTACATCAGCTTTAAAAACCTTTCTGGCTGCCAGCATACCGGAATAGATGTTTACTGCCTCCAGATCACCTCCAAAAGCGTTTCCTATAGTTATGGTACCCTGTAAGAGATTATTCTTTTTTAGCCAGTCCACTGTCCGGCTAAAGGATATAGGCAAGGCTGCACCATCAGTCATTACGTACGCGACCTTAAGGCCCTTGCTTTGCAGCACCAGACACAGAGGGGCCAGCATTGAATGCAGTGTCCCCACCAAAACCGGTATATGATCCAGACTATCGGCGGAAAGCATTTCTTCCCGGTAAGGACTATCCTCCTCTTCCACACTAAGAACCTTAATCTGCAGAGGAGTGTAACGCAGTTTCATAATATGTCCGCCCGGTTCTAAGCTCTGTCCCTGGGTGTTGAGATTGGCGACCACAAAATGATAGCCGCCGGTTCCCAAATTTAGTGATACTGCTGAAGTATTAAGTACAACTTCATCCCCTGGTTTGACATCACCGGTTAGCCCTGGATAAACAATGCATTTGGCCTGTTCGCTGCCTACTTGAACGGAAAAACCTTTTATCCCTTCCCTGGTGAAAAGCTGCTCCAAAATTTTTCCGCGTTTTAACTCAATCAACAGTTAGACCTCCGAATAAACAAAATTACCTATATGCTACTTAAGTTGGCATTAGTTGGATTAGATTAACACCAGATATCATTCTTATCATCTAGCATGGCTAGCTTCCTGTATTATTGCCAAAACTAACCGGGCATCATCAACCAGATCGGAAATTTTGATGTATTCCTGAGTAGTGTGGCAGTTGCTCATGCCAACCCCCAGGTTAGCGCAGCGAATACCATTATTATGTATAATACAGGCATCACTGCCCCCTCCGGTAGTGACCATCCGGGCCTCTAAACCAATATTGGCAATAGCCCTGGTCACCAGGGTTACCACATCTTCATCAGCACTTAGGCTTACTTCCGGATAAAGAAAAGTAATATTTATCTCCGCCTGCCCACCCAGGCATTCAACCTCGTTCTTAAAAGTTCTAGCCAGATCCTCAGTCAGCTTATCCAGTTTTTCTCTTCTAAGGCTTCGGGCCTCACCTTTAATTCTGCAGGTAGGTGCAACTATATTGCGTGCCTGCCCCCCCTGTATGGTACCAATATTACAGGTAGTCTCCTCATCAATACGTCCACAGGGCATTTTGCTCAGAGCAATAGCAGCCATTTGAATAGCGTTAAGTCCATCTTCAGGGTTTATGCCGGCATGAGCAGCACGCCCGTGGGCTATGTACTCAATCTCATTTTGGCAGGGAGACCCTACTACAACAGTTCCAGGGGCACTGCCGGCATCCAGCACATAACCCATCGGCGCCTTGAGCCGGGAAAAATCAAAATGCTTAATACCCAGTAGTCCCTGTTCCTCGCCTATGGTAAAAAGAATTTCCAAAGGCGGATGTTTAAGATTATTTTCTCGAATAACTTCGTATGCTTCCATAATCGCAGCGATACCAGCTTTGTCGTCAGAACCCAGGATAGTTGATCCGTCACTTCTGATTATCCCATCATCACCGATGATCGCTTTAATTCCTTCTCCGGGTACTACCGTATCCATATGGGCAGCCAGCAGTAATGGCGGAGCATCTATAGTGCCGGGAATATTTATGAGCAGATTGCCGGATTCACCGCCCAGAACCTCACAGGCATCGTCCTCATATACCGATAGTCCCCAGGCTTCCCATTCCGCTACGAGCATATCCCGTAAACTACCTTCCCAGCCCGATTCAGAACCGTTCTCAACCAGTTTAATAAACCTGTTAATGAGTCTATCCCTGTTAATCATTGCTCACCCTTCTTCCCATTTGATCTATTACCCGCAACAGACGTACCCTGTTGATGGTATCAGTCAAAGAATATTTCTCGGTATAAATATGTATAGCGATAAGGAAGACCAGAATTCCTATCCTGGTTACCTGGTTAAGATTGGTAGCGGCAATAAATCCAAGGGCCAGGCCCAACACATTTGAACCGGCATCCCCCATCATAACCTGAGCCTTAAGGTCCAGCCGGAAATAATAAAGAACAGCTCCAAAAAGAGGAGCCAGGATTAACCAGTCAACCCTGGCGGCAGCCAAAACCACCAGGAGTACCACAAAAAAGATAAACCCTTTAACCGCCCGTCCCGGTCTTAAATCGAGCAGGTTGAGCATATTGGTAAACAAGGCCATGACTAAAGTGTTTATTATAATATCTATTGTATTACCGGCGATAAAAAGGGAGAGAAAGAATGCTATCATTCCTCCGCCCAGGGCTTTTAATCCCCCGGTGGTAAGCTTGCCCCGCGCCAGTGACCCCAGGTGTCCCTTGAATCCCAGAGTATCTCTTTGGCCCAGCATATCATCAATAAAGCCCAGAAATGAAATCGACATAAGCCCAAAAATAAATAACTGGTACGAATCATCGTACCAGGAAAAAAAGCGATATCCGATAAAAACTAGCATAACTGTCATAGGAAAGCTTAGCCCGGCACTTACTGGAATATCAATTCCCTGAAAATTTTTTCTTACCGCACCAGATTCCTTCAACATATTCACCAATAAGAAGAGCAGGCACCCTTCTATCACTATCCCTGCCAGTGCAGCCAAACCGGCTACCAGCGGAGTATTCAATCATTTTTCCCCCTTATTTCAGTTCTTATGACCCGCACCACATCTATAAACTGTTTGCCCCGGTGCAAAAAACCTTCTAAATCCCGGCCGGTTTCTTTATGAGTCATGGTAGTGGGAACCTCCATAAGCCTGAATCCATGCAGCAAGGCTCTGATACTCATCCCCAGTTCCACCCCATAACCCTCATTAAAAGGAGTAACCTTTTTAAGCACCTCCCGGGTCATAGCGCGCTGCCCGCTCAAAGGGGCAGTTACCTGAATTTTACCCACTTTGCGAATGGCCCATGCAGCAGTACCTTTAACAATTCCAAAGCCGCCTTTTTTGCGGGGCGGTGGGAAAGATGCTATACATAAATCAGCAGCACCTTCTACTACCGGTCTTATTATCTTTTCAGCCTCACCAGCTGCCATGCCCAAATCAGCATCCAGGAAAGCCACAATATCGGTCTTTATATACGGCAAGGCAGCATTCATGGCCCCGCCCTTGCCCCGGTTGGGCTTAAGTTCAATAACCCTGACCCCTTCAGCTTTGGCCAGCTGAGCCGTACTGTCACTGGAACCGTCATCTACAACAATAATTTCGGTTATGCCGCCAAGTTTCTTAACTGCTTGAATAGTAGCAACTATATGGTCAGATTCATTATATGCAGGAATAACTATAGTAACGGTCGGCATTTTATCATTGTCCCCCCAGATAATCTACCGGCAGTGAAGCCATGAATTTTTTAGCCGTGGCTTTAATACCGTAATCCCCCGGTTCGCCGGCAATAGCCAGAATTAGTGAGATTTGGCCGGGACCCATATTGATATTATCAATGGTACTGATATTATTTTGCTGGTATTTGGCCATATATGAATATTTGACACCGGACAGCTCAGTTCCGTATACCTTTATGCCTAGAGCAGTTAAATTATCTATCAGACTCTGGTCAAAACTATCCGGAAAATAGGTGGTCAAATCCTCTGAGCCGCCAACAATTACCACTCCGTTAATAGGTATATTAAACGAGCCACTGAATTTAATAAGCCCGTTTTCCTGTAAATGTTTAATTGTATCAGGGTCACCCTGGTTAGTAATAGCACCTACAACACTGGCAGCCACTTTTTTACGCAGTAAATCCCGGGACACTTTGTTATCCAGATTATAAAACTCTATGAGTTTATTGCGCACCCCGGCATCATTCATATTTATATTCGGCAGCACTACGGTTTTAGACACCACATTGGCCCCGGCGATGGAAAAAGCGTTAAGCATCGCGGCGGGAATATCATTACTTCCGGTAACTACTACTGCTACCTGGTACCCTTTTAGCCGATTAGTTACTATGGGCGGCAACAGGGTTTGGCTGAAGTTTTCATAATCGGCTATGATTTGGGTGGACCGCTTATTTTCGGCTACTAGCGCATCCTCGCGTTCTTTTAAACTATAGAACTGCTCTTCCAGGCGATCAATCATCTTTTTTTGCTGTTGAACTAATACATCATCGCCAACAATGGTGCTACCTACCAGTACCCCCAGGCCTAGCGCCAGGAATATTGCTACCAAAGAGGCTATATGATACCTTAAGTCAATCACATTTAACACCACCAGATATAGTTATCATCAACTACTCCCTTAACCTCATAAGATTATATATTTAGTAAAAGTTTTATCTGCAGGAAAAGTAACCGGAAAAACGGCTTGGTAGATGGCGATACCCAGAGAATTATGGTAATAGGTATGATCGCCGCAATCAACAGCTGCACCAGGTATTTGGAATGCAGACTTTGTTTGTACAGCTGACTGACACCACGGGCGTCAACCAAAATCGAACCTACCTTAAGCCTGACTAAAAAAGTACTGCCCATTCCTTTCCGGCCTTTGTCCAAAAAATCCACCATATTTGAATGCGTACCTACGGCCACTATCAAACTTGCTCCATATTCCCAGGCAATAATCATGGCCGCGTCCTCACTGGTACCGGTCATAGGAAAAACCGTGGCCTTTATCCCCATTGCTTCTACCCGCTGTAAACCTGGAGCCTTGCCGTTAGGATAGGCATGCACAACCACCTGTGCCCCGCAACGTAAAGCCTGATCAGAGACACTATCCATATCCCCCACGATAATATCAGGCTCCAGCCCGAATTCCAAAAGAGCATCTGCTCCCCCGTCAACTCCTATAAGAACCGGCTGCTGTTCCTGAATATAAGAACTAATAGTACGCAGGTCTTCCTTATAACTACTCCCTCTTACTACTATAAGGACATGCCGGTTAAGGATAGGAGCAGATATTGGCGGTACTTCTATATTACCTAAAATTATACTTTTTTCTTTTTTGGCATACTCCAGGGTATTTTCTACAAAACGATCCAGTTCGACGGTAATGTTTTCATTGGCTTCTCTTAACTTTTGATTAACATCTTCTAAGGATAATAATTTTCCCTGGGCTACTTTTTGGCTGCCCAAAAACACCTGATTTTTCTTTATTTCAATCAAGCTGCCTTCTTTGACTACATCGAATATCTCTTTATCTGCCTCGTCAATAATAGGAATACCCGCTTTAAGAATTTTTAAGGCACCTTTAGCGGGATACCTGCCCGTAATGGACGGCTGAACATTGATTATCGCCTGTGGTCTTATATGAATAAGGTTATTGGCAGCAACTTCATCTATATCATCATGATCAATTATAGCGATATCATTTCTCTTAAGACGCCCTACCAGATTCTTAGTTCGATGGTCGAGTCTTGCTCTTCCTTTAATACTCATTGATTCACCCCGGTAATATTTTAAAGCTCAAACTATAGGGCAATTAATCATAGAAATTATAATAACACAACACTATGTCAAAAAAAACATTAGAAAAAACAGGGAACCCATCATGACAACGGCTCCCTGTCTTTTGAACGGAATATTCCCTTTGGCTCAATCTTTTAGCTAACTTTGTTTTCCAGCCGGAGACGATCAGCTATTATGGCAATAAATTCGGAGTTGGTTGGTTTACCTTTTTCTCCGTTAATGGTATAACCAAAGAACTTGTTTATTTTATCAACATCTCCCCGATCCCATGCCAGCTCGATAGCGTGCCGGATAGCTCTTTCCACCCGGCTGGGGGTTGTGTCATATTTTTGTGCGATGGTTGGGTATAACTCTTTGGTAACAGCACCCAGGTAATTAATTTCTTCTACTACCAGCATAATAGCATCTCGAAGATATTGATAACCTTTTACATGAGCTGGAACTCCAATCTCATGAATAACCTTGGTTACTTCCACTTCCAGATTTTTTGGCGTAGACACTTGAATGGGTCCGGTAGTAATAGGGATTCTGCGTTCGCTGCTTATTTTTATATCCCTGCTAACCTGTCTAACCCGGTCCCCCAATACCTGAAGGTTAAATGGTTTTAGAATATAATAATCAGCCCCTAACTGCACGGCTTTTTGGGTTATATTTTCCTGTCCGAAAGCAGTTAGAATAATTATCTTGGGCCGTTTTTCCATATTTGACTCATTTAATTTCTCCAACACTCCAATTCCATCCATATAGGGCATAATAAGGTCCAGAATCAAGACTTCAATATCCTTCTTTTTTAGTACGTCAAGTACTTCGATACCATTGGCACAAACATCGATCAACTCGAAATCGGGTTCGTTGGAGAAGTAGTCTTTGAGAATGCCACAAAATTCACGGTTATCATCGGCAATAAGGACTTTTATCTGATCACCGCCACTATACATTTAGAAAAATCCCCCCCTCACTTGTTGAAATAATCTAATCATTTGAATTTATAAACCGTTTTCGACGGTACACTTATTATTTCCTCTTTTTTTTTTATACTAAATTCGCTGATTATCTAACACACAATAGCAAGATGGTACATATTAAATCGTCCATAATTCCTATGTCTTTAATCCCGATATTATGTTCGTATTCCCCTGATGCCCATATTTTGGGTACTTTACTTTTAAAGCAAATGTCGAAACTTTGTTTCTGGCGGTTTGGCTTCCTGGTAATTCCGGCAACATGTTATCCATAAAAATCCCGTAGCCTCTCTGGGGATCATTCAAGAATACATGGGTAACCGCTCCGATTATACGGTTATTTTGAATTATAGGGCTGCCACTCATACCCTGTACTATTCCTCCGGTCAAACTCAACAGGCGGGGGTCGGTTACCCGTATCACCATACCCTTGCCACTCTGTCTTTGTGGATAGACCTTTTCTATTTCGATGTCAAAGGCTTCGATAGCATCCCCATTGACTACAGTATAAATTTGCGCCCTGCCTTTTTTTACCTGATGTGAATAGCCAACCTCCATCACATAACGAGAAAGGGGATTGGAAATGGCGCTGCTGGTTTTTCCATAGATACCAAAGAAGGAATTTTTAATTATATTACCGTTAATATTTCCTTTATCGTTAAAAATGCCAATCTTCTCCCCGGGAAATCCGGGACGAGCCGGTTTTATGGTCTGTATAGAAGCACTTACAATCTTGCCTTTTAGAACATCGATACCTTGTTTGGTGTCAGCATCAACTATTATGTGCCCTAATGCTGCGTACTGGCTTGAGTCGGGGTCCCAAAAGGTAAGGGTTCCCACTCCGACCACCCCATCCCTTACGTACAAGCCGATTCGATATCTCTCAGTTTCCGAACAATAGACTGATTTGACCGGTAAATTAATTTCTTTATCCCGCCTTTTTATACTTACAACAAGTTCATTATCCTTTTCCTGATCAATTAAACGGGCCAAATCTGTTTCCGTAGTGATCGATTTACCATTGACCTTAAATATTAGGTCACCTATTTGTATCCCCTGGTCCCGGGCCGGATATCGCTTGGTGCCATCTGTGTCCAGGACTGGTGCAAAACCGACCACCATTATTCCCCGGGATTGCAGCATCACGCCGATTGAGTGTCCTCCCGCCACCACCCGCCGGGGAGGAATAGACTCAATCTTAATAGATTTTAGCGGAATGTAACCCATTAGCTTGAGTTTTACATCGGCTTCACCAGGCTTTAAGGCCACTATTTGATAATTGGTACCATTTCGGGTGATCATTACGGGAGGATCTTCAGGAGAGGCAAATACGCTGCGAGAAGGACCCATTACCTTCATTTCAATTTTACTATCCAGACTGCTGGGCAAATTAATATTAATTGTACTAGTTTCACCTACTACCAGCCTTTGGTAATCTGGCAGGCTTAAGAAAGTATTGACCTGGGGTATAAAACAAGCAGAAATAAGTATAGCTACTAGAATTAGTCCAATTATAGGCCGTAGTTTAGCGCGCAAAAATATCACTCCCGAAAACTTGGTAAGCTTTATTGTCTCCTCAAGAAGAGAAAATATACCGAGTTTTCGCAAGCCTTGCTCAGCATATTACCTGGATGCCAGCCAATCTGAACCTTTTCTGATTTACCCTGACTTTCTTTAATATTTATGGAATAATAAAAATAATCACTGACTTTTGTTTGAATAAAAATGATTTGAGAAAATGAGCAATATCGGAAGTATACCTTAGTTTATTAAGGTGAGGTGTTATTTTCCATGAAGTATTCTGTGGTTTTATGGTCAACTTTCAATTTATTACTAATTTTAATATGTTATTTGATTTATATAGCTATTAAAAGTAATTCTAAAAAGAACAAGAAACAAGAAGAAATTACTAATAAACTAGACGAAATAATACAGTTAACTCAAAATATTAATGATCATTTATCTAAATAATACAAACTATTTAAAAAGTATTATTTCAAATTCATTTTTGAGGTAATAGCCCTGATGATCACCTGTGTATGTTATGCCTATCCTTCAACATTTCCCGGGCATGTTCCAGGGTTAATTGAGTATACTTATCCCCTGCTAACATTCGCGCCAGTTCTTTCACCCGGGCTTCCCGATCTAAATTTTTTACCATCGTAAATGTTTGCCCGCCTTTAACCTTTTTCTCGATTACATAGTGATTATCGGCATAACTGGCTACCTGGGGAGAATGAGTAACCAAAATAACCTGATGATGGCTGGACAGCTCTGCCAGCTTGGCGGCTACGGTATTTAAGGCGTTGCCACCGAGACCTACATCGATTTCATCGAAAATCAAAGTAGGAATAGAATAAACGTCTGCCAGGGCCTTTTTCAGAGCCAGAATAAACCGGGAAATCTCACCTCCGGAAGCTATATCCACTACCGGTCGCATAATTTCTCCCGGGTTGGGCGAAAATAGAAAGTCTACATTATCCATACCATCTTTACCTGGGGACTCCCGGGAAGTGAATTTTACCATGAATTTAACATGCGGCATGTCCAACTGCTGCAACTCATCATGAACCCTTTTCTCTAAAAGCGCCCCTGCCTCCTGTCTTAAGCCGGTAAGGCGACGGGCTTTAAGTAAATATTCTTTTTCCAGCAGTGCTATCTCCTGGTTAAGCTCATCCTGGCGTTCCCCGTCGATACTTAATAGTTCCAGCTCCTGTTTGCATTCACGGAGATATTCAATAAGTTCAGCAACGTTTTTGCCAAATCTTTTCTCTAATTTTTCGATATCATATATCCTGTTCTCTATATGTTCCAGCAGACCAGGTTCAAAATCGAGAGAATCCTTGAAAGAGTTTAGTTGTGAGGCGATTTCCTGTAATGTATAGTACATATCCTGCAGAGGGCTCACCATAGCAGTAAAGGGCTGATAATTATCGAGTCCCCGGGCAATATCCAGTGCATCGAAAATCAAATCGGCCGCAGAACTGGCATTATCACAACTATACAATAATTCCAGCGTTCTCACTGAACCTTCCATAAGTTTGCTGGCATTTTGAATTTTTTCCCGCAGCCCTATCAGTTCCTCTTTTTCACCGACCTGCAGGTGTGCGCTCTCAATTTCTTTTACCTGGTAGCTAAGAAACTCAATTCTCTCCAGGCGCTGTTTATGATTGGTTAATATGTTCTGTAGTTCCTGCTGCTTGCCGGTTAATTGTTGGTAAAGAGCAGCTACTTCATCTAAAGCCTCATTTATGTGGGGGCTAAAACTGTCAATATAGCCTAGATACCGGTCGGACTTAAGAATATTCTGGTTCTCATGCTGCAGGTGCATATCAAGCAGATACCCGGCCAGGTTCTTGAGGATACTTAAAGGTACATTGCGGCCGTTAATACGTGCCGCACTTCGACCGCTGGGATATATTTCCCGGCTGATTATCGCCATATCGTCTTCCAGCAGATCGTTTTCCTGTAAAAAGGCTGCCGCATCAGGGTTATCATTTAGACTAAAAACGGCCTGGGCTATCGCTTTCTTTCCTGAGTCTCTAATGAAATCAGATTTAATACGGTCCCCCATAATTAAATTAAGTGCGTCAATTATAATAGATTTTCCCGCACCTGTTTCTCCGGTAAGGACATTAAGGCCGGTAACAAAATCCATACGCACTTCATCAATTAATATAAAGTTGCTTATGTATATTTCCTCTAGCATGGCCATCCCCCTAAGGTGATTTACCAGTAGATCTAATGTTCCATCAATAACTCTTTAAAACTGTTAAATACAGTCGTAACCGCTTCACGAGGTTTTATAGCTATAAATAGAGTATCATCCCCGGCAACAGTACCCAGAATGTTGCTGTCCGGCATGGAGTCAACCACCAGGGCTACCGATTGGGCTGCTCCAGGAAGTGTTTTTATTACAATGAGATTTTCACAATAATCAATATTTAGTACCGAATCCCGAAAAAGCCGCTTTAAACGTTCACTTAAGTTGGTTGGAGTTTGTATATCAGGTAGAGCATATCTATAGCCTTTTTCGACTGCTTTCTTAACCAACTGCAATTCTTTAATATCCCTGGAAACAGTAGCCTGGGTAACATTAAAACCTCGTTCTTTTAAAGCCGAACATAATTGTTCCTGGGTCGTTATGTATTCGTTGGTAAGTATATCTGTAATAGCCTGGTGTCTTCTCGCCTTCATTACTACCCCCACAAGCTGTTAGTCCTCCCTGGTAACACTAAAAGCATTATCCAATATCTCAAAGAAAGGCCGATATTTAACAGCTACAAACTTAGACTTCTGTTGAGCCCTTCTTACCTGGATACAATGGTTGGCATCTAAATTTATAATAACCTGCCCATCAATAGATATAAATCCCTGTTTACAATCCATGGGGTAAATCTCAATGCTTTTCCGGGCATCTACCACCATGGGCCGCTTGGTCAACATATATGAAGCCAGCGGGGTTACTATCAGAGCGTCCATATCCGGGTCCACAATTGGTCCCCCTGCCGAAAGCGAGTACGCTGTTGAGCCGGTAGGTGTGGCCACAATCAAACCATCACACCGGTAAGGCTCCACCTCCTGGCCGTCTATGGTAACCTTCAGATTCATCATACTGGGGGTAATAGACCTTATCACCAGGTCATTTAAACAACAAACCCGGTTAACGACTTTATCCTTTTCAAAAATAATTACCTCCAGCATCATCCGCTCATCCAGGGTAAAATCCTGATTAATAATGCGGCTCAGGTATTTTTCCAGTTCACACCCCATGATATTGCTTAGGAAACCAACTGTTCCCATATTAACTCCCAGAATAGGTATATCTTCGCGAAAGAACTCCCGGGCAGCCCGCAGAATTGTACCATCCCCACCCAGTACGATTATTAAGTCGCTATCCTGGTGGGAGTTATCCAGAGTGGCAACATTGGCAATTACCGTTTCAACACCCATTTGGGCGGCCATTGCAGAAATCCTGGCTGCTTTAATCACTGTATCCTGCTTATCGCTGTTTTCCACCAACAGTATTTTCAAGACCTAACCTCCAAGTTTTTATGGGCATTATCTACAACCCGACTCACCAGCTCAGGAATGTTATGCAACCGTTCGCCGTTTTTTTTCATATAAAGAAAAAATTCAATATTTCCTTCCGGTCCCTTTATCGGTGAATAGGTTATACCGGCAATTACCAAGCCTTCGCGCTCGGCATAGGATATACAGTTAAGGAGAACTTCGTTATGAACCAGCGGGTCCTTTATGACCCCCTTTTTGCCTACCTTATTCCTACCGGCTTCAAATTGCGGCTTTATTAAGGATACAACTTCGCCGCTGTCCTGCAACAAATTTTTAACTGCCGGGAATACCTTGGCGGTAGAAATAAAAGAAACATCAATAGTTATTATATCTACCAGCTTCCCGATTTGTTCGGGAGTGACATACCTTATATTGGTTCTTTCCATTACCACTACCCGGGGGTTGTTACGCAGCGACCAGTCTAATTGACCATAACCCACATCCAGAGCAAAAACCCTGGCTGCTCCGTGCTGTAGAGCACAGTCAGTATATCCTCCGGTAGACGCACCAACATCTAAAACGGTGCGGCCGGTAAAATCGAGATTAAAGTCACGAATGGCTCCCTCCAGTTTTAAACCGCCCCGGCTTACATATTTCAGACTATCGGTTTTGATTTCTACCTGCTCGTCCTCATCAACACTGGTTCCCGCTTTGTCAATCACCCGGCCGTTTACCCGCACCTCACCGGCCAATATTAAAGCCCGGGCCTTTTCCCGGCTGGGAGTTAAACCACGGTTTACCAGCAGAGTGTCAATTCTAATTTTTGCCAAATCTAAGCAACCCCAATGTTCTATTGTTAACGATATCAGGCCAGCGACCTACAATCCTCTCCATAATCGCTTCAGCATTCATATTTATATAATCAAAAAGCAGGTCAACTTTCCCATGCTCGATAAATTCATCCGGAATACCTGCCCTGATAACATCGGCATCAATGCCTTTATCTTCCAGAAATTCTAGAATGGAACTGCCGAAACCGCCATTAAGACAGTTATCCTCAATTGTAACCAGGCGCCCACAGTTTTGTGCCGCCGCAGTGATTAAATCTTCATCCAGGGGCTTGGCAAAACGAGCATTAATGAGTGTAACCCCTATACCCTTGTCGCCGGCCAAGGCAGCTACCTCTCTGCCAATACTCACTCCCCGGCCGATAGCTATAATAACCAGTGAACTGCCTTCACAAAGGACCTGTCCCCGGCCTATGGGCAGCATGTTTCTCTGTTCCTTAATTTGCGTCCCTTCCCCTACTCCCCGGGGATATCTGATGGCGACTGGCCCTTCCTGTTTCATGGCTGTATAAAACATATCCACCAATTCATTTTCATTACTGGGGGCCATTATGGTTAAGTTGGGAATAATACGCAGGAAGGATATATCAAATGCCCCCTGGTGAGTAGCACCATCTTCGCCTACCAAACCTGCCCGGTCAATAGCAAAGACCACAGGGAGTTTTGGCAGGGCCACATCATGGATAATTTGGTCATAAGCCCTTTGCAGGAAAGTGGAATACAAACATACTACCGGTTTTAATCCCGCTTTCGCCATCCCGGCCGCCATGGTAACCGCATGTTGTTCACAAATACCCACATCGAAAAACCGCTGTGGATATAAACTGGCAAAATTGCTCAAACCTGTACCGCCGCTCATGGCAGCAGTTATCGCTACTATTCTGTTATCATTTTTCGCCATCTCAACAATACAATTGCCGAAAATCTCGGTATAAGTTTTTATGGATTTTTTAAACTGATGACCGGTTTTAACATCAAATGGGCCTACCCCATGGAAAACATCGGGTTTTTGACGCGCAGGCTCATAGCCCCGCCCTTTTTCAGTGAGGGTATGAATTAATACCGGGCCCTTCATTTGCCTGGCATTATTAAGAACTACGGTAAGTTCATCCAAATCATGACCATTTACTGGTCCGATATAGTTGAATCCCAATTCCTCAAAAAGAACGCCCGGAACCACCAAGTACTTTACGGTATCCTTTACTCTTCCGGCTGCCCGGGCCAGATTAGGTCCAATCCGGGGAATCCGGTTTAGCGCTGATTCAATTTCCTCTTTTTTCTGGGAGTAACGTGGAGCTGTACGCAGGCGGTTGAGATAGCTGGACAAAGCTCCCACATTGCGCGAAATGGACATCTCATTATCATTTAATATAACAATAAGATCACGATCTTCATTACCGGCGTGATTAAGTGCCTCAAACGCCATTCCCCCGGTCAAAGCCCCGTCACCGATTACAGAAACTACCGAATATTTGGCCTGTTGCAAATCGCGGGCCAGGGCCATGCCCAGAGCCACAGAAATAGATGTGCTGCTGTGGCCGGTATTAAAAGCATCATGAACAGATTCTTCAGAACGGGGAAACCCACTTATCCCTCGGTACTGACGCAAAGATAGCATTTTATCCTTGCGGCCGGTCAATATTTTATGAACATAACTCTGGTGACCTACGTCCCAGATTATTTTATCCCGGGGGGAATCAAAAACATAATGCAGGGCAATGGTCAGCTCAACCACACCCAAATTCGCAGCCAGGTGCCCGCCACACTGGGCAACACTTTTAATTAGGATCTGTCTTATATCATCGGCGAGTTGGTTCATCTGGGAAATGGACAGTTTTTTTACATCTTGAGGTGAGTTTATCTGGTCAAGTATTTTATACATCTATTCACCTTCTGTTTTTAAACAATTCTATTCCGGTTATTTTTTCCCACCAGCCCAGAATAATTGCTACACTAAATATAATATTGTTGGCATTGTTAATGGCGATACTTTTTCCAATAGATTTGCCGCCTACCGTTATAGCTGCAATGAAACTGGTCATTGCCGCACCTGTTAATACTGAATCCACAAAATTAAAGCGGCCTACCAGATAATATACTATCGTGGCACCAATTGCCCCGCTAAGGGTACCGGCAATATCACCAACCACATCATTGCAGAAATTCGCTACGGCTCCGGCATTACGGGCTAATTTAACAGCCTGCCGGGCGCCAAAAACCCTTTTGGCTGCCTTGGCGTTAAAAGGTGGTACACTCGTCGCTGCAGCGGCTGTCCCTATTATATCAAAGAAAATTCCCAGAAACACTATTATAATAAGTAATATTATGGCTACCGCTATATCACTTATAGCCTTCATTAAAGCTTGCGAACCAATACTAACCAGAAGTGCAATAAAAAAGGTGAAGAAAGTTACGACCAACGCAGATATCAGGTTACTCTTTTTAATATAGCCTAACAATTAGTATGTAATCCCCCTAAAAGAAAAAAACATGACTGGCAAAAGGTTATTTGTTGAGTAAACGCTGCGACATAGGTCCAGCAGGTTTTCCCAGCAGCTCTCCCAACTGTCGCCAGTTGGGCGGTTTCCCTTTACGTCTGCTTCGTGCCGTTGCCGGTCACGAGACTGGATTACCACTAAGTACGCACTTTAATCCTCAACAAACTGTGCAAACAGCACACAGTCTAGGAGTTTTCCTCGGCAGCCTCCACTAGTTTCTAGCCTCTTTTGCAGTATGCGATTTAAAGCAGGCCATAAGGCTTCGGCCAAAGCCCTATGGCCCATAACGCTTTTCCGCCGCAACCACTCAAGGCAGGCTACACTGCACCCAGCCTGAACCGGAATGCAGGTTTTCTTATCATTATCGTAAGACAATGATAAGCCTCCGCGAATGCAGGGGTCATATCCGCATGCCGTTGCGGGTTGCCCCCACATCCTTAACTCCCAGCAACGACCCCTGACTGGGCGTCAAAAGCCGCTACCAGAATCTTCATCGATGTGCCCTTAACGGATTTTTAGGCCCGTCTTCGAAACTAGCAAGGCTGACTAGAATACTGCAACCTTCTGCCAGCTTATGTTCTAATACGATATTATATCATAAATATTTACTGCTTAAAAAGGTAGTTAATACCTGGTACTCTATTCTAATTTATTCGGGTCTTTGACAGTTTAATAGAAGAAAAAGCCTGGGAAGCCTGAACAGGGCTTATTTTTTTGTCAAATTTTTCAGTTTTATATTGAGTACTTTTGAGT
>JBMNOY010000067.1:0-11370 GCA_050943315.1 Syntrophomonadaceae bacterium | reverse complement strand
ATATCCACCAGTTAACAACCTTGCTGATCACCGACTGGATTTGCTTAATTTGGCATCCTGGCCTTTGTCACTATGAACTACATTTAACGTGCCACAACGAGGACATCTTATTTCCAAAAATTCACATCCCCGGTATTTGCCCAGCAATTTGTGACACGATGTACACCGGAAATCATTCATTAATTTCGTCACTCCTTCCCTTAATTCAGTAGCTGACGTCTTATACATTGCAAATAGCATTGGCCATAGCGATACTCATAGACTCTGGTAGCATATTGTAACAAGCTAATCAACTAAAAGGTATTCATTTGTTGAAAATTTCCTTAATAATACATATGCAAAATACATTAGACTATTACCTACTTTGTTAACATAAAATTAACATTAGGTTGATTTTCCCAATAAGATTAGCTCCAAATGCCAATACAAGTGATATTTTCTAATATATTGATAAATACACTTAAACCGTGTAAAATTATGGTACAGAAGTAATACCTAATAATTATAAGGGGCATAGTTTATGAAAAAAGAAACAGTCTTCTTCCTGATTCTTACTGTGGCCGCAGCAATCGTTGTCGGTTCGACCCTGGGAATTATGAACAATATTCAATATCTCGCGAAAAACGGAGCCCTGTATAGAGCTGACGAAGTACCACAAGCAGCTGCAAAAGACCCTGCAGCGACAACTGAGCAGCAAAAAGCCATTGCGGCATCATCTGCCGGTTCGTCTAAAACAGTGTCTCAGGATATGATAATGTCACCTCAGGAAACTAGCCAAATCCGGGATATGCTTCTAAGATTGGGTATGCAAGAAGATAGCGATTATAGTCAATTTGTCATGCAGTACCAGCAGGCGCATGGTATTAGACCTACCGGTAATATGGATTCCATGACTCTAAACACTATTATCGAAGAAGTGAAAATGCAAAGGGTACAAGCATTGGCCCGCTAACTTTTAAAACACAATATGCTTCAAAAACAATTAAGGGTAGCACCTATAAAGTGCTACCCTTAGTTTTATTTTATCCATCACCCTCAAATACTGCTTTTTGAAAAACCTTCTCTACATTCTGGCTAGAATAACCAATCGCTTAAGAAGTTTTTAGTTCAATATCTTAGTATTTGAAGAATCCTTCACCAGTTTTGCGGCCCAGTTTGCCAGCGCGGACCATTTTCACCAGTAACGGACAGGGGCGATATTTGTCATCGCCAAATTCTCTGTGCAGAGTCTGCATAATAGCCAGGCAAATGTCCAGACCAATCATGTCAGCTAATGCCAGAGGTCCCATCGGATGGCCAGCACCAAACTTCATGGAAGTGTCTACGTCTTCTGCATTGGCTACGCCTTCCATAACACAATACATACCTTCGTTCAGCATAGGAATTAAGAGGCGGTTTACAACAAAGCCAGGGGCTTCATTGATTTCAACCGGGCTCTTGCCCAGGCCAATACTCAGGTCTTTGGTGAAATCAAAAGTTTCCTGGGAGGTGGAAGCACCCTTGATGATTTCAACTAATTTCATAGCCGGTACCGGATTGAAGAAATGCATTCCGATAACTTTGTCAGCTCTGCCGGTGGCAGCACCGATCTCGGTTATGCTAAGAGCTGAAGTGTTGCTGGCCAAAATGCATTCGGGTTTGCAAATGCCATCCAGTTCTTTAAAGATAGCTTTTTTGATGTCCATAACTTCGACAGCTGCTTCGATTACGATGTCGCAATCTTTAGCTTCGGCCAGATCTACGGTACCAGTAATTTTACCCAGAATAGCATCTTTCTTCTCGGCTTCCATTTTGCCTTTGGCAACCATTTTCTCTAAACCTTTGGCAATACCAGCGATGCCTCTATCAACAAATTCCTGTTTGATGTCGCGAACAACCACATCATGTCCAGCCTGAGCGGCAACTTGAACAATACCTGCACCCATAGTACCTGCACCTAGTACCATTATTTTCATTCCCAAATACCTCCTTTAAATTCTCTAATAATCTTTAGTGGTTTTCTGATTAGCCCTAACAGTCCTCTATACAGCATTTCTACATTTGAATGGGAATTCCTTCTTTTAGTGGTGATACATTTTTCTTTTCTTGGCACTAAACATAAGCATGCAACTTTTTCCAAAACGACCAAATGGTCATGGATATTATGGTTAATTATGGTGCCTGCCGGCCATAATATCAGATAACTTTGGCAATTCCCTTATATACACGCCCCCGCGGAGTGTGGACGGTTACCAGCATACCATCCTGCAAAATGACAGAGGCATTTTTGGCCCCTACCACCACCGGAATCCCGGCGTTCAACCCTATTATGGCGGCATCGGAGGTCAGACCTCCCTCTTCGGCAATGATGGCACTGATTCTCTCCAGGTAAGGCGCAAAGCTGCCGCTGGCACCGGTGACGACTACTATCTCTCCCGGTTCAATGTTTTCCAGATCTTCTTCATGTTTGATTACCCGAACCCGGCCCTGGATAGTCTCGGTCCCTATCCCCATCCCCTCGACCAGGATATCGCCTACCACATGTACTTTGAGAAGATTAGTACCGCCGGCTATACCGGAAGGTTCCCCGGCTGTCAGAACCACCAGGTCACCGTTTTTTATATACCCGGTTTCCAGGGCCTTTTTGACTGAGGCTTCCAGGAGCGGGTCAGTTCCAGAGACATTCTCAATCAAGACCGGATAGGCTCCCCATACCAGGGAGAGTTTATTGAGTATGCGGGGATCCGGGGTAGCCGCTACAATATCTGCCCGCGGGCGGTATTTGGATACTGTCCGGGCGGTAAACCCGGAACGGGTGGAAGTGATGATCGCCGACGCATCCAGGCTCATAGCGGTAGCGCAGGTCGCATAGCCAATGGCATCGGTAACTGACAGCTTCCCCTGTATACGCCTTTGCCGCAACATGTTAGCATAAGGCAGGGAATCTTCAGCTCGCCGGGCTATTCTAGCCATAGTAGCTACCGCATCAACCGGGTATTTGCCGGCAGCCGTTTCCCCGGACAGCATAATCGCATCTGCCCCATCAAAAATGGCATTGGCAACATCAGATACTTCCGCCCGGGTGGGACGCGGGTTAACGATCATGGAATCCAGCATCTGGGTGGCAATAATCACCACCTTACCGGCCAGGTTGCATCTGCTGACCATGTCTTTTTGTACCAGAGGCACTTCTTCCCCGGGGATCTCTACCCCCAAATCACCCCGGGCTACCATTATCCCGTCAGCCACCTTGATGATATCTTCCAGGTTATTTACCCCTTCCTGGCTTTCAATTTTGGCGATTATGTCGATATCGGCCTGACGTTGTTCCAAAATTCGCCTTATATCCAGCACGTCCTGGGCATTGCGTACAAATGAAGCTGCAATAAAATCAACATTATTATTAATCCCAAAGTTAATGTCCGCTATGTCTTTTTCACTCAAAAAGTTTAAATTAATAGGTACCCCGGGTACATTTACTCCTTTTTGCTCTCCCAATTCCCCGCCGTTCATTACCCGGCAGATAATATCAGTGTCAGTAGTTTTCTCCACCTGCAGGTCGATAAGGCCGTCAGATAATAAGATATGGTCTCCCTCCGCCACTTCATTAGCCAAATTGTGATAGCTGACCTGAACTTCCTTTTCTGTCCCCTCTACCTCACGGGTGGTCAGAGTGAATTTATCCCCGGCAGCCAGCCGCACCTTTTTATCCCTGAGGTGTCCGGTTCTGATTTCTGGTCCTTTGGTATCCAGCATAATCGCTATCGGTACATCCAGGATCCCGGCAGCTTCTCTTATAGTGTCAATCCTGCGTTGGTGTTCCTCCTGTACCCCGTGGGAAAAATTCAGGCGGGCCACATTCATGCCCGCTTCGATCATTTGTATTAAAGTTTCCCTGTTTTCACTGGCCGGACCTATAGTACAGATAATCTTCGTCTTTCGCATATAAAACACCTCAATTATTCATCGAATTACAATGATAATACCCGGGCAATCTCAAACATACCCAGTTCCAGAGTCTTGGTTCCATTTATAACTTCCTGTATAGGTATAGAATGTACCCTTTCCCCCTTGCCGGCTACCATAAGGCTGTGCTTTCCGGCATCAATCAGCTCAACAGCCATGTGCCCCATTGAGGAGGCCAGTATCCGGTCCACCGCCGTCGGAGTCCCCCCCCTTTGAATATGGCCGAGTATGGTAACCCGGGTTTCCTGACCAGTCTTTTTCTCCAGGTACTCCTTTAACTGCATAGAATCATAGACTCCTTCGGCAACAACAATAATACTATGTAGTTTACCCCTGCGGGTCCCGCTGTTTATTTTCTCCACAACCTGATCCAGATCAACTTCTATTTCCGGAATCAATATTGATTCCGCTCCCCCGGCAACTCCGGCTGCCAGAGCAATCTCACCGCAATCCCGGCCCATCACTTCGATAATGAATACCCGCCCATGACTGGTAGCTGTATCGCGTATCCGGTTTATGGCTTCCAGCACCGTGTTAACAGCGGTATCAAAACCTATGGAATCGGTATAGACAATATCATTGTCTATAGTAGCGGGAATGCCGATTACATTTATCCCCAGCCGTGAAAACTCATAACCGCCTCTTAAACTGCCATTGCCGCCAATGACGATCAGGTTTTCAATCCCCCGCTTATCCAGTTCCGCTTTGGCCTGCTTCCGTCCTTCATCGGTACGGAAGGCCTCGGAACGTGCCGTCTTAAGTATTGTTCCTCCACGATGAATTATATCGGCTACCGAACCCCGGGTCAGTTGGGTCAGTTCTCCAGCGATAAGGCCCTCAAAGCCATGATAGACACCGTAAACTTCCATATTCTTGTATATCGCCGATCTTACTACGGCCCGGATAGCAGCATTCATACCTGATGCATCACCGCCGCTGGTTAGAACTGCAACCTTTTTCAACCGGTCACCCCCTAAGGATAATAGATTCTAAGCTTGATTATCTCTATCTGCATTTCCGCTGATTACTGTTCCATAGCGATGGGTTATCTGGGCTAATCCTCTGATTTTTATGGCCGAGGTCATCTCAGTGAATTGCATCAACATTACTTCACCCTTGTCCAGCTTTTCGGTATGGTGGAATTTCGTCTCCCGGCCACGTGTAAGCCCAATTATGGTTACCCCATTTTCCAGGGCTTTAACTACAATATAGTCTTCTCCCGAGAAATCGTTATTCATGCATGAATCCTCCTTTATTTTTCCGTGCAGGGTCGAGTTATTCGCCGGGTCACTGCCCAAAAGCTTACCTCTCATACTACATGCAGCTAGTTAAACCATACATTATTGTTTCCATAAACCGCAGCCAGTTCCTGTTTCAGGAGCAGACTGGCTTTAACATAAAATTTCTCATTCATTATCAGCACTCGGCCGGGCAGATGCAGATATACTTCAATACTTCCCGGATACCGGGTTAAAAGGGACTTCAGTTTAGTTTTGTACTCATTCTCAGTTTTTTCATATTCCACCCGAATATGCAGTTCTTTCAAATTTGCCGTAAGCGGAAATACCTTGCGCACCACGATCTTGGGCTGTTCATCCCGGTTATTAAGGTACCCTTCCGCTATAACCGCAGTATCGGGCTGCAATTGTCCGATGCAACTCTTAAAAGCTGACGGAAATAGCATCATTTCCATGCGGCCGCTCTGATCCTCAAGGAAAAAGCGCGCATAACTATCACCTTTTTTACTTACGCGGCGGTTCAGATTGACTACCATCCCGGCTACCCTTACATACACTTCCTCATCCCCAGCAGGCAGCTGGGCCAGTTCCGATGTAGTAACCAGAGGAAGTATGTCCCGGTATTCATCCAGAGGATTCTGGGAAACATAAAAACCCAGTACTTCTTTTTCCCTCCTTAAGCGGTCATGCGGCTCCAGCTCTCCTTTAACGGTGGGCAGCGGTTCTTCAACCGGTGCCAGGCTATCTCCAAACAGGGAAAGTTGATTACTGCACTCGCTCTGCTTAATTTGGGCGGCCAGGTCGACACACTCACCCATTATGGATAAAGCCTGCTTGCGGCTTATACCAAGGGAATCAAAACAACCGGCTACAATGAGGTTTTCGATAATGCGCTTGTTAATTTGTGACAAGTCCACCCGCCGGCAGAAATCCAATAAAGAAGTAAAAGGTGCTTCCCGGCGCGCATCGACAATACTTTTTACCGCATTTTGACCTATCCCCTTGATAGCTCCCAGGCCAAATCTTATTCCATCACCGGCTACGGTGAAGTTTTCGAAACTTTCGTTTATATCTGGCGGCAGTATAGGTATTGATAACCGCCGGCATTCTTTCAGATAAAATACTACCCTTTCCTGATGATCAATAACGCTGGATAAAAAAGCACACATATATTCCACCGGAAAATAAGCCTTTAGATAGGCAGTTTGGTAAGTTATCACCGCATAGGCGGCCGAATGGCTCTTGTTAAATCCATAACCGGCAAAGCTCTCCATTATATCAAAGATCCGGCTGGCGGTGGTTTCATCTATATCATGCCGGGCCGCCCCGGCTAGAAATTTGTCCCGCTGAGCCATAAGCTCCGCCGGCTTCTTTTTCCCCATTGCCCGGCGCAGCCCATCAGCTTCGCCCATGGTAAAATCAGCTAATTCCCCGGCTACCCGCATAACCTGCTCCTGATAAAGCATTACTCCATAAGTTTCCTGGAGAATATTTTTAAGCAGCGGATGCAGGTATTCAATCTGCTGGCGGCCGCGTTTGCGGTTAATAAAATCTTCTACCATACCGCTGCCCAAGGGACCGGGGCGATACAGGGCATTAATGGCAATCAAATCTTCAAAACGGTTAATCTGCATTTCCGTAAGAATCTTGCGCATGCCGCTGCTTTCTACTTGAAAAACGCCGGTGGTATCTCCAGCAGCCAGCATTTTGTATACCTTTTCATCATCAAGGGGAATTTTATCTATGTCTATTTCTAATCCCCGCGTCTTACTTATTATCTCCAGGGCCCGGGAAATAACGGTCAATGTTCTTAAACCCAGAATATCCATTTTCAGAAGGCCGATATCTTCTACAGTCTCTTTGGTAAACTGGGTGATAATATGCCCATCAGTGGTTTTCTGTAATGGCAGCAAGGAACTTAACGCCTGTCTCCCTATGACTACTCCGGCGGCGTGAATAGATGCGTGACGGGGGATACCTTCCAGGGCACGGGCAATATCTATCATTTTACGGGTATTATAGTCATTTTGATAAGCTTGCATAAGGTCCGGGGATATCTCCAGGGCCCGGTCAATGGTAACTCCCAGTTCGGCGGGAACCATCTTGGCCACCTTGTCCACCTCGCCATAAGGAATATTCAGTACCCGGCCCACATCACGGATGGCCGCCCGGGCAGCCATGGTTCCGAAGGTAATAATCTGTGCCACCCGGTCAGCCCCATAACGTTCAATTATATAGTTTATTACCTTATCCCGTTTTTCAAAACAGAAATCAATATCGATATCCGGCATACTAACCCGTTCGGGATTAAGAAAGCGTTCAAACAAGAGATCATACTGCAGCGGGTTTATCGATGTTATACCAAGTACATAGGATACCAGGCTGCCGGCTGCAGAACCTCTTCCCGGTCCTACCGGTACGCCATTATGACGGGCCCAGTTGACCAAATCCTGAACTATAAGAAAATACTCAGCAAAGCCCATATCTTTTATTACCTGCAACTCATATTGCAGTCTTTTGGTTATCTCTGCCGACGGATGCGGGAATAAGGCGCCAAGCCTTTCCTTTACCAATTGGTCCAAAAAAGATTCCGGGGTGTATCCCGTTGGTATATCGAAATAAGGAAGATGAAATTCCCCAAAGGTAAAATCCAGATTACATTGCCTGGCAATCTTCACCGTGTTGGTAAGCGCCTCGGGCCAATCCGCAAACAACTCCGCCATTTGGGAACCACTTTTTAAATAAAACTCACTGCCGGGGAAACGCAGCCGTTGTTCATCATCTATCGTTCGGCCGGTCTGAATGCACAGTAACACATCATGTATGGCCGCATCCTTTTTATCCTTATAGTGCAAATCATTGGTCGCCACCAGAGGAATATCAAGTTCCTCAGCCATCTTGCTAAGAATCGCCAATACCTTCTTCTCCTCGGCCATACCATGGTCCTGGATCTCCAAATAAAAATTACCGGCTCCAAAGGTTTCCTGATAAAAGCAGGCTGTTTCCCGGGCAGCAGTCATATTCCCGGCCAGGATCAACTGGGGAATCTCCCCGGCCACACAGCCACTGAGCGCTATCAGGCCTTCATGGTATCTCATCAGCAGTTCGCGGTCTACCCGGGGTTTGTAATAAAAGCCCTCCGTATAAGAGCGGCTAACCATCTCAATCAGGTTTTTATAGCCCTGTTCATTTTTACATAACAAAACCAGATGATACTGGTTGGAATCCCGCCCGGCCTCTTTATCCAGCCGGCTGCGGGGAGCTACATATACCTCACAACCGATAATTGGCTTTATGCCTTGTTTTTTGGCTTCCCGGTAAAAATCGATAATTCCATACAAAACCCCGTGATCAGTAATAGCTACCGCCGGCATGCCCAATTCCGCCGCCCGGCCCACCAGGTCTTTGATTCGGCAGGCTCCGTCTAGTAAGCTGTACTCGGAATGGCAATGCAGGTGTACAAACTCGTTTTCCATACCTTTCTCCCCAATGGTTAGATTAAACCAATTCCGTTATTACCAATTATAGAAGAAAAGCCATGGTTAAGCTACAATACCGACCTGAAGATAAAAAGACGTACCTGATTTAATTGAGGGTTAATCAGGTACGCCCTATTCTCCTGCACAATAAATTCTTTTAGTCTGGAGGACACTACTTGTCAGTCTTAATTCCCTGCTCCCGCAGCCGTTTACTCATGATACCTCCTACCCGGCCGCACATGGCATTGGTAAGCGATTCCCAGCCTTCCTTCTCCACCTGCTCCCAGATGCCCAGCTCGCGGGCTATCTCCATTTTCATAATGTCTTTGGCGGTGGGTTCCTTTTTTTTCTTCGGGGATGGAATGCTCATACACCTCCCGTTTTATGTAATTCACATTCACTATATTTCCCCGGCCTGCAAAAGCTTATGTGCATTTTGCCCTAAAATTTTATCCCTGGCCAATATGATTATCCAGGAATCTATATAAATCTGTGCGTTTTCCCCGCCAATCCGGTTTTAAATCCACATCGCGGTAAATCAGCATATCTTCCACCAAAAAAGTTTTCATACCTGCCCGGCCTGCTATCAAATCCTCTCCCATATCATTTCCCACCATTAAACAAGCCCGGGGATCGACTTGTATCTTATCCGCTATCTCCAGGTAATATTCGATATGCGGTTTACAGGAATGCATAATCTCATAAGAAGTAACCAGATCATAGTCAAAGCCTTTAAGCCCCGCCCAGGCAATCCGGTCGGTTAACGCCTTCATAGGAAAAACCGCATTGGTGGCTATAACCACCTTCATTCCCGCTGCAAAAACTCTTTCCATCATTTCCGGAATACCAGGCAAAGGCTTACAATATTTAGCCAATTGCGGAAACCCCACCTCATAAAAGTAATTGAAAAACTCTTTCACCTCTGCTTCACTGCCGAACATCCCGTCAGCAAGGAAATCCTTCATAAAGACTTCCTCATTGCTGGTCACCGGATTAACATCGTCTATCATTACGCCGGTAGATTTAAACACCCTTGAGACCAAATGTTCAGTATTGCTAATCCCCCATTCAGCAGCCATGACGGTCATTTTCTGAAAATACTTCTTCAGAAAGAATTCCATGTCTATATCTAACAAAGTGGCATCCAGGTCAAACAAAATAGCTTCAAACATACGTTATTCTCCTTTACTAGCCCAAGCCATTAAATATTTAAACTAGTATATCATAAAACCCCCTGCCAACCCGCATCGCGTAATTCGACCCGGCTTAAGCTTATGGCGAAAAATGCCACAATAAAGTTTTCTCAGAAAAGAAGGAGTATTTGGAAAAATATAGAAATCGTATCCAGCAGTGTATGTTTATACATAAAGAGGAGGCAATGAAATGTTTTTTACATTTTTAAATAAGGAAGACTCTCATAATCTTAACCTATCATCTTTAATGGGCTATACCCCTGAACAAATTCTATACTATTATCTTAATTCCTTTATAATATTGCCCTTCGATACCTATGCCCGCGCCAAAGAGCTGGTTGAAAACGTGGATAACCCCAATCCTACACTTGGCACGTGGATTAAGCTGATAGAAGAAGACATAAAAGCCTCCTTGGATTTATTGACTCTAAAAAATAGTGAATACATTACCACTCTGGGCCCCTACTACTACGTGCCTACCAACACGCGTTTTTACTTCACTAAAAACGTTCCGGTACAAAACCAGCTAGGGGCAGATGATTTTGCTACCCTGTTATCCCTGCAGATAACTCCGGCAGCTGACCAGGAACTGCATCGCTACAACAAAACCCGCAAAAACGCCAAAAAGGCTCCTAAGAATGCAGATGACCTTTTGCAGGATTTGGAAATGTGTATCCGCGCGTTAAAAGAAACTGAACGCTTAAACAAACATATAAACTACCTTAACAAGGTTCTGGAAATGCGCTCTGCCCTCGTAGAACAGGAGATTTGCCCTCCGGAGCCGGATAATCTGCCGGAAAAGCCCGATAAACCAGCGGAACCCGAACGTACTGCCTTAAACAACCTTATTCCTTTCAGCCGGGTAAAGTTAAAACCGGCTCCGAAACAGAATAACAACTATAATCACGAAATGAAAGTTTATTTTATCCGCTACCGTGAATATGAAAAAGCCTGTGACCGCTACAAATTCGCCCTGGAGTCCTGGGCTGAATTATCTGCTGAATTTCATGATAAATGTATGCAGGACATCCAAACCGCCCAGTCCCAGTTGAAGACTACCCAGAAAATGCTGGGGGTATACAACAATATTATTATCAAATCCTATGTTCATGCTGATTACCAGGATATTAAAACCCTGTCTACCTTTAAACACTATCTGGAAACAGGCCGGGCCAAAGACTTGCAGGACTGTATGAATGTGTATGAGGAAGAAAAACACTGGTCAGAGATTAAGGCTAGCCAGGAAAGAATTGAAAATACCATCTATTTTCTGCAATCTGATAATGAACACTTTCGCTATGCCGATAAAAAGATGACCGAGATATTAACCGATATTAACGAAAAATCCAAGCCTGAAGCCCAGGTATGAAATATTCTACACTACCGGGTTTGAATAGACGCAGACTTACGCAGACTTATATGACTTCCGCAGACTTTAATTAATAAATAAACTGCGAGAGTCATAAAAGTCTGCGTGCGACAAAGTCGCCAGCGTCTATTTATTTTATATCGCCA
>JBMNOY010000053.1:0-15579 GCA_050943315.1 Syntrophomonadaceae bacterium | reverse complement strand
TATGCGCCTCCCTGCCAGCTGCCTTTTTCTCAGATGCTTTTGTAAGGTAAAAGCCAGATTTGAATAGACGCAGACTTACGCAGACTTATATGACTTCCGCAGACTTTAATTAATAAATAAACTGCGAGAGTCATAAAAGTCTGCGTGCGACAAAGTCGCCAGCGTCTATTTATTTTATATCGCCATTGCCCCCGTATGCGCCTCCCTGCCAGCTGCCTTTTTCTCAGATGCTTTTGTAAGGTAAAAGCCAGATTTGAATAGACGCAGACTTACGCAGACTTATATGACTTCCGCAGACTTTAATTAATAAATAAACTGCGACAGTCATAAAAGTCTGCGTGCGACAGCGTCGCCAGCGTCCATTACGTTCCCCATCGCCTTTCCACTATGCTTAGTACTGACCTACCTGCTCACGGCGCAGGAAGAAGCGGTAGAGGATCATACCGGCCAAAAAGCCCCCGATATGGGCCCAGAATGCGATTTGTCCGATATTATGAGTTAAAAGGCCGGCAGTCCCGCTGTACAGCTGTGACAAAGCCCAGAAGCCCAAATAAATAATAGCCGGTATATTAAAAAGGAAAATAGGCGGAATGTAAGTCAACACACGGGCTTTCTTAAACATAAGAAAATACGCCCCCATAACCCCGGCTACCGCACCTGATGCTCCTACCACCGGCACTGGCGAAGAAGGATTAACATAGTAATGAGCCAGGGCGGCAATTAATCCACAAAAAATATAGAACAACACAAAATTGCCTTTACCCATGCGGTCTTCAACATTATCCCCGAAGAGCCATAATATCCACATATTCCCAATAAGGTGCATCCAGCTGCCGTGTAAAAACATAGACGTAAAGAACGGCAAAAAAGCAGTAACCGGAACCTGATAACCAGAGTAATTGGCTGGCACCAGGCCAAACAAATAAAATAACTGTTCCATACCCTGCGGGCCTAACGAAGTTTCAAAAATAAAAACGCCCAAATTAACTAAAATCAAAGCTACGGTCATAACCGGGAAATGATTACTGGGGGTACTGTCGCGAAGTGGAATCATTCTATTTGCTCCTTTAATATAACTGTTCTTAGTATCGTCTAATTAACTGCAAGTTATGTTCCGCTACAACCTGATTCCGCCCCGGAAAGGAGAAGTAATAAGAATTGAAACCGCTTTATAACAGCATTTGCGCATGTCTTCCAGTTCACCCTCATTCTCAAGCGGCAGGGGAACACTTTTCAGCGGCTGAATGTGCGCGTTGCGTATTTCATGGATAATAAGCAACAGCCCTACCAGGCAATATATCTCATCGGTGATAATGTTTTGCTCATCTAAAAGACTCATAAATAACATCCAGGCAGCCTGACTTAGATTGTCGGTCCTTTCCTTAACATAAGGGTTATTACAAAAAGCCAGAAAAGCACCGGGGAAAATGTCGTTTACATACTTGCCCAGGGAGGCATCAAAACCTTCAATGGCGTGTTGAACTTTAGCAAAATCCTGGTCGAACCGGCCTGCTTTTATCTCTTCCTTTATCAATTTTCGCTTCTGCAGACCTTCCTGACTTAAATAACGAGTTTTCCTAATAACTAACTCCACTGGGCGTACGAACTGCAGCAGCACATAGACTCCATCATCAATAATATCAGGTAGATTACGACCGGCGTAGACCCGATAGATACACTCGGCATCAATAAGCGATTTATACAGCAGTGCTGAGTTCGGGGATTTAGCTATACTATCACAGCCTGGAATCTCCTCCTTAAGGACCCCTTGGATAAACTCAATCACATCTTCAGCCACATTTTGTCTAACCTGGTCTGTTATGTTATATAGTTTTTCCTTAAGGTCATGCCAGCGTTTTTCAACCAGGATTTCCTGCCAGGCCAGAGTAACCAGTTTCTCTCCGGCCTGTTCCTTGAGTTCCGCGATTCTATTACCTGATTGCTTTACCCGGCGTATTAAAACTCCGCTTTCACCGCGACATTCGGCAGACAACTGGCTGATTAAACCTTCCATCAAATTCAATGTATTCACTAACTGCAGGGCACTTTTTTGCATACGGCCAACAATATTGGCGGACAAGTTTTCCAGTTCCTCGACCAGTGAATCCTGAAAACCGGCTAATCTGATTTCCAGTGATTTACCCATAACCACCGAAAACTGTTCACCCAGCTTGTAAACATCAAAATACTCGGTAATGTCCTCACTGTCATCAGTTTCCTTGATGCGTTCCAGTAATAGTTTATGAATATAATCATAGAAGATACTCTTCTCTTTCTCCATATCTTTTTGCAGACGCTTATAACGACTGTCCAAACATTGTTCCAGGTCCTCATAGTCACGTTCTTTGCTTCTTCTGATCTCATCCACCAAATTGTTCAACAGGGTCAGGTTTTCTTTAAGATTTTTAACAATCTTATATTTCTCATCACTTAGATTATTTACTAACTGCAGCATACTATTAGTTTCATCAATACCCTGTTCTACCTGATCCACAAACTCATCCGCATCTTCCCAGAGCCAAGATAGGCCCCTGGTTATATCCTGGCGGTAATCCTCTATGACCGGCTCGGTAATCTTATTTATCTCACGGGTAAAAATATCATCGCATAACGGTTGAATTTCCTTCATTAATGCGTTGGTTTTATCGTGGTATATGCCCGGGATTTCACTTACCCGGGGTTTTCGGTTTTCTGCCAGGTATTTTAAAACGCCAGTGCCGGCAAGCACAGCCGTTAAAAAAAATATTAAGAGCAATACTGAGAATCCCCGGCTGATAAACAGAACCATAAATACATTAATTAAAAGCAGCACCCATAATGCTATCCATAAATTAATGTTCTGACTAATGCTTTCCCTAATCTGATTTTGGTTGATCATTCAATACCTCCACACATTTGTACCTATATATACTATCGTAAAATATAAGGTAAAAAATAGATATTGAATATAATCCACCATCTGTTTTTTGCCTGGTTTCTTCCTATATTTATATTTTAGAAATAGTGCAAATTAATTCCCAGAAAAACATTTATTTCACAAGCTTAAAAGAATATAATGGAAACAAAAAAAACAACCACTTTTATATTACTGATTTGTGTTCGCTCCTCTGGTACTACTAGCATAAATATGGCTGGTCCATATTTATATAGTCTCTTAAACCAACTAAGAAAGGGGGGAATAAAATGGACTATAAAGGGATTCTCGTAGCATTTAAAGATGTGCCAGGCGGGATGATCGAAGCGTTTCATGCTATTCAGAACCAATTCAGTTACCTGCCTGAAGAAGCCGTAATTGAAGCCGCAGAGATTTTCAACGTTCCAGTTGCCAAGGCCTATGGTGTTGCCACTTTCTACTCTATGTTTTCTGTAAAGCCACGTGGTAAAAATGTCATAAGAATATGCGAGAGCGCTCCCTGCCATGTTGCCGGAGCAGCAGAGGTTGTTGCCGCACTCGAAGCAGAACTGGGCATTAAGATGGGTGAAACCACCTCTGACGGTAAATTTGCCCTGGAACTTACCGAATGTGTGGGACAATGTCAGGCCACCCCAGTAATAACCATCAATGGCAAGGCATACCTGGATGTAACCCCTGAAAAGGTTCCTGACATTTTAGCTGAATACAGATAACCCTGATTTATGGAGAAACGAAGGAATCAGTTGAAAGGTAAAAATACCTGAATGAATGTGAAAAAGATATCATGAACAACTGTAGAAAGGAGGGCATATAATGGCCGAAGAACTACGTATAGTACTGCGTAACTATGGTAAAATCGACCCCCTTAAGATAGATGATTATCTGGCCGTGGGCGGTTATGAAGCCTTAAAAAAAGCGCGCAGTATGGATAGAGTTCAACTTATTGAAGAAATAAAACGATCCAATCTCAGAGGCCGGGGCGGAGCCGGGTTTAACTGTGGTCAAAAATGGTTATTCGCTTATTCAGCCCAGGCAGACCAAAAATATGTAGTTTGTAACGCTGATGAAGGTGAACCCGGAACTTATAAAGACCGGATGATAATGGAAAACGACCCTCATACCCTCTTCGAAGGTATGGCCATCTGCGGTTATGCTATTGGTGCTAATAAAGGTTTTATTTACTGCCGCGGTGAATATCCGCAAGTGGCAGAAATCCTTAACAAGGCAATTGCTCAAGCTAAGGAAAAGGGTGTCCTGGGGGACTTTGACATTGAAGTTAGAAGCGGAGCCGGAGCCTATGTATGCGGTGAAGAAACCGCCCTGATTGAATCTATTGAAGGTAATCGGGGTGAGCCCCGGATCAAACCTCCCTTCCCGCCGATTTCAGGATTATGGCAAAAACCGACTATTGTTAACAATGTAGAGACCTTTGCCAACATTCCCGTTATCGTCGATAAAGGTGCAGACTATTATGCTTCCATCGGTGCCCCATCCTACCCTGGTACCAAGATAGTAACCCTTACTGGAGATGTAAAAAATAAAACCTTCTTTGAAGTACCTACCAGTACTACTATCAGAGAGGTCATCTTCGAGTTTGGCGGCGGAATCCCCGGGGACAAGGGGTTTAAGGCTGTTCAGATCGGCGGAACCTCCGGTGCTTTTATCACGGCCGACATGCTTGATACCCCGATAGCATTTGACGCTATGACTGCCATCGGTGCAACCCTTGGTTCCGGTGCCGTCTTCGTACTTGATGAAACTAGAGATATAGTAGATATAACTACTAGAATAGCAAAATTCTTTGAACATGAATCTTGTGGAAAGTGTGCCCCCTGCCGTGAAGGCACGGCCCGTATGCATGAACTAATGGAGAAACTTAATGCGGGTAAGGGATCAGCTAAAGATATCGCCCTGTTAAACAAGCTGGGACGGGTTATGTCCTATTCCTGCCTGTGTGGTCTGGGGCAGGCTGCTCCATCCCCGGTTCTCACCACTATAGAACGTTTTAGTGCCGACTATAATGCCAAACTGTCGTAGGAAAATGAGCAAAAGGAGTGAGTGTAAATGGTTAATATTACAATAGACGGAATCAAAGCTTCCGTTCCTAATGGCTCAACCATCCTGCAGGCAGCTAAAGAAGTCGGTATTCGTATTCCTACTCTGTGTGCACACCCTGACCAGTCAGTGAAAGCTAATTGCAGGGTATGTGTATGTGAAGTCGAAGGTAACAGACTTCTTCAAGCCGCCTGTTCACAGCCGGTATATGAAGGAATGGTAGTCAAAACCAAAACCCCCAAAGTTATTGAAGCCAGGCAGACTATTCTTGAACTTATATTATCTAATCATCCTCAGGACTGCCTGAACTGCATAAGAAACGGTAACTGTGAACTGCAGGACCTGGCTAAAGAATATTGTATCCGTGAAAATCCCTTTGAAATGAAGACTCGGGGTTTACCCAAAGACTTTTCCACCCCCTCCATTTTCAGGGATCCTAACAAGTGTGTACTTTGCCGCCGTTGTGTAGAGACCTGCAGCGTGGTTCAGGGGGTAAACGCTCTGGGCCTGGAGAATCGCGGCCATAATGCCATGGTAGTACCCAGCATGGGTCAGGATCTGGCTGAAAGCCCCTGTGTAATGTGTGGTCAGTGTATCCATGCCTGCCCTGTAGGAGCAATAGGTGAGGTAGAGTATATTGATCAATTAATGGCGGCTATTGCCGATCCCGATACGGTGGTAGTAACCCAGATGGCTCCGGCGGTAAGGGTTGCCGTTGGTGAAGAAGTAGGTATGAAGACCGGTGAAATGCCGATGGATAAGCTGGTAGCAGCCCTGCGGCAAATTGGCTTTGACTATGTACTGCACACCAACTTTACCGCTGACCTGACAATTCTGGAAGAAGGCAATGAATTGTTGCAGCGTTTGAATAACGGTGGTAAACTACCAATGTTTACTTCCTGCAGCCCGGGCTGGATAAACTTCTGTGAAACCTTCTATCCGGATCTGTTGGATAATCTGTCTACCTGTAAATCACCCCAGCAGATGTTTGGCTCCCTGGTCAAGACCTACTGGGCAGACAAGATGAACATAGACCCCAAGAAAATCTTCTCCGTATCCATCATGCCCTGTACTGCCAAGAAATTTGAAGCGGCCCGGCCGGAAATGAACTCCAGCGGATATCGGGATGTGGATATCGTTCTTACCACCCGCGAACTAGGCCGGTTGTTAAGAATGAGCGGAATCGATTTTGATAAAATTGAACCATCCGGCTTTGACTCCTGGATGGGCGCCTACTCCGGTGCAGCCGTAATCTTCGGGGCCAGCGGCGGTGTTATGGAAGCAGCCCTGCGTACCGTTTACGAAGTGGTAACGAAAGAAGAACTAAAAGATGTCAACTTCACCGTATGCCGCGGTATCACTGGGGTAAAAGAAGCCGAAGTAGACCTGAACGGTACCGTGGTTAAGGTAGCCATCGCCAACGGCCTGGCCAATGCCCGAAAACTCATGGATCAGGTGAGAGCCGGTGAATCCCCTTATCACTTTATTGAAATCATGGCCTGTCCGGGTGGTTGTATCGGCGGCGGCGGACAGCCTATAACTAAGTGCAACGTAAAACGTGAAGAACGTATTGACGGCATTTACGTGGAAGATGAGAATTGCGCCATCAGGAAATCTCATGAGAATCCAGAGGTCAAAACCCTTTATGATGAATTCCTGAAAGAGCCCCTGGGCCACAAATCCCATGAACTCTTGCATACTCACTACCACGCAAAGAATAAGAAATTCTTGTAAGCTTAAAATAAACTTGCCGGAAGGTTTAAACAACTGCCCGGCAAGTTTGTTTCCAATTGTTATACCTACCCTGCTAACAAGGTTAGTACTAAGTTAAAGGGGTCATCATATTTATTACGCGAAGTGCAAAGTGACGACCGCTTATCTTAGGATAAGCGGTTTTTATTTTAACCCCGGGAAAATAATAGACGCAGACTTACACTGATTAATATGACTTAGACAGACCTTTTATATTTATTAAAGAGGATATTACGCGTAACTGTGGTTTTGGTCATAATGTAAGTGTCCTATAATAATAAAAAGTCTGCGTAAGTCTTAGTAGTTAGCGTAGTCTGCGTCTATTACGCGTTAGTCCCTTTAGATCCGCGTAGCCCACCGGAACGGGTACCACTGATGCGGCTTGACGTCGCAATTAAGGTTGCGCGTTGAATTGGAGGTTGGAAAGTGGATAAGAGGTTGGGTGTTATTGGTATTGTTATTAATGACCGGCAGGTAGCGCCTCTGGTTAATAAGGTTTTAAGTGAACATGCCGAGATGATTATTGGTCGGATGGGTTTGCCGCATCGGGAAAGAGAGGTATCGGTCATTTCTTTGATCGTTGACGGTACCACTGATCAGGTAGGTTCGCTGACTGGTAAACTGGGTAATATCCCTCATGTTACGGTAAAAAGTGCCTTGACTAAAGCATGAACCAGCGGCTATTGTCGCCTGCCGATTTGTCGCAATTAAGCATTGACTTATCGTTGAACCGGAACTAAATATAAGGTGGTTTTGAAGTTGTTAAGTTTTTTAATGACGCTGGGGGAGTGCTGCAATGAGTAAGCCATGGTCAGAAAAAGAGATTACCGGTATTTTAGCTGACCCCGATCCCAAATTGCTGGATGAGCTGCTCCAAGCCGCTGATAGCTGCCGGCGGGAAAATATCGGTACTGGGGTATATTTACGGGGTTTAATAGAGTTCTCTAATATATGCAGCTGCAACTGTTATTATTGCGGTATACGCAAGGACAATAAAAACCTGCACCGCTACCGCCTGAGTTCAGAGGAAATGGTTTCCCTGGCCATGTCTGCTTTTGATTCCGGCTTTCATTCCCTGGCCTTACAGTCCGGGGAAGTTCGTAGCTGTCGGGAAGTAAGTGATTTGGCCTCTACTATTCGCATTATTAAGGAAAAGAGCAGAAAGAAAGACCAAACCGGCCAGGGTTTGGGGATTACCTTAAGTGTAGGTAATTTAACCAGTGAGCAATACCAGGAGTTATGGGAAGCCGGCGCCCACCGCTACCTGTTGCGCATTGAAACATCGGATCCCAAGCTCTTCAGCTGCATTCATCCCCCGGAGCAGAGCTTTGATGAACGATTACGCTGTTTAGATGATTTAAAGAGGATTGGATATCAGGTAGGTACCGGGGTTATGATTGGCTTACCCGGGCAAACAGTGGCCCAGCTGGCTGCCGATTTGCGCTTTTTTGTGGACCGGGATATTGATATGCTCGGTATGGGCCCGTATATAACTCATCCTGATACACCGCTGGCTAAAAAACCAGCAGCCGATTTTGACCCTTTTACCACGAGCCTGAAAATGATAGCAATAGCCCGTTTGCTTATGCCAGATATAAATATTGTGGCTTCAACAGCTTTACAGACTATTAGTCCGCGGGGATTAGAGCTGGGCCTTAAGGCCGGGGCCAATGTGCTTATGCCTATTATGACCCCGGATGATAAACGCAGCGAATATAGTTTATATACCGACAAAAAGTTTACCCCGCATGAGCAGTTGATTGAACAAATCAGGGGCTATGGTTATGAGGTGGGCCTGTGGACCTGGGGCGATTCCAAGCACTACGCTGCTAGAAAAAGGCTGGAGTAGATTCAACGTTGATTCAACGCGGATTACGCGATTTTGTAAAGGATTAACGCGGATTTTAATTTCAAATATTTATTGCGGTTTATTAATTTGAAGCATTTACGTTTGCATTATCTGTAGAGACCACTATGATAAAAAAATAAAGGTAAACCTGATGGCAGAAATCGTTCTTATAACAGTAACTAGCCGCCACAATAGCTACAAAAAAATCCGCGTTAATCCTTTAAGCATCCGCGTAATCCACCCTCACGGGTACCACTGATGCGACTTAACGTCGCAATTAAGGTTGCGCGTCGAAAAATAAAATCTGGAGGGAGAACAATGAATGCTACACCCCGGGGCAACCGGCTTCATATTGCCCTTTTGGGACGGCGTAATGCCGGTAAATCAAGCTTGATAAATGCTTTGACCAATCAAGATATTGCGGTTGTGTCCAGTATTCCCGGCACTACTACTGATCCGGTTTACAAAGCCATGGAAATACTTCCGCTGGGGCCGGTGACCATTATTGATACTGCAGGCATCGATGATGAAGGGGAACTGGGGCAACTGCGGGTGAGAAAATCTCTGGATATATTGAATAAAGCCGACCTGGTCTTGCTGGTCATTGATGCTGTTGACGGGGTTACCAGTTTTGAGAAGGATATTGTCAGACGTTGCCAGGAGAAAAACCTGCCCGTATCAATCGTCTTGAATAAATCCGACCTTCAGCCGGTAAGCAGTGCCCAGCTGGAACAAGTCAAAGAGCAGTTAGGGGTCATGCCAGTTGTTACCAGTGCCTTGACCGGCAGCGGTATTGCCGAGCTAAAGATTGCTATGATTAATTCCGCACCTTCCCGTTGGGATGAACAGACCATTGTAGGCGACCTGCTGCATCCCGGTGATGTGGCCGTGCTGGTGGTTCCCATTGATATGGCGGCACCCAAAGGCCGCTTGATTCTGCCCCAGGTACAGACTATACGGGATATTTTAGACCATGACGCTATGGCCTATGTCACAAAAGAACATGAGCTCGAGGAATGCTTGCTAACTCTTAGCAAAAAGCCCCGTATCGTCATTACCGATTCCCAGGCATTCCTGAAAGCTGACGCCGCCACCCCGCCAGATGTCTTATTGACCTCCTTTTCCATTCTTTTCGCCCGCTACAAGGGGGATTTAGAAACTCTGGTTGCCGGAGCCCGGGCCATAGAAAACCTCCAGGCCGGGGACAAGGTACTGATTGCTGAGGCCTGCACCCATCACCGCATGGAGGATGACATCGGCACGGTTAAAATTCCCCGCTGGCTCAGACAGACCGTTGGCGGCGAACTTAATTTCGAATGGTGCAGCGGTAACCGTTTCCCGGATGATTTATCCGCTTTTAAACTAGTGGTACATTGCGGAGGCTGTATGATTAACCGCCGCGAGATGTTGTCACGGATAGCGCAGGTTCAGGCAGCAGGGGTCCCAATCGTTAATTACGGAGTTTGTATCGCCTATGTTATGGGAATATTAAAACGGGCCTTATCTCCGTTTCCGCTGCTGCAGGAGCGGTTATAGCCGAACATTATATGGCACGCAAGTATATAGTATTGGTTGCCGACCACGGCTACATCGAAGCCAGCGTGGTGATGCCCAGGGTTAAGGCAATTTTGGTCACCAGTTGCAGGGCTTGGGAAGGGATACTTTGGAAGCTATAGTCAGCACCACAGGCCATATAATTATGAAAACTACCCAGAGCGGCGATACGCCAATAAGCGGTTAGCACCTGATTTCCTTTAAAAAGCCTAATTATCTTGCAGAATTATGTTCTTTAAGGTAGAATTAGAATCACAAGTAAATAATTACTCATTAGTCTTCAATTCTCCGAGTCCTTTAACCTGTGAGGATATTTCTGGTTACTGTGACCGATAGGGTACAACGGGAAACGGTTGTGCCTCCCAGTGTGGAAAGGAGTATGCTTGTAAGGGCTATTTTTTGTTATCCTTGCATCCAGATCCTTTCTCAGGGGATCTGGATTTTTATTTACCTCATAAACCCGCTACACCCCGGGGATGATGCTTTGTTATTGGACCATCCCCTTACCCCGGGGTGAACCTCTTCAACCTAAGGCTTTATTGTTTTATAAAGTATACAATCCCAATTCTTTTCACACCCGGTAGCAACACCGGGTATTTTTTTGAGAATTATAGCTGCCGGTTCTGTGCTTTACGGTGTGTTACCAATTCCCTAACTTTTGTTATTTGTGGATGGCCAAATCACAGCCCAATATAGGGAGTTTTCCCAAGAATGTCGGTGCAGGTCATATGAGTCTGCGTAAGTCTGCGTCCCTTCCAACTTACTCTTGTTCAAACCAGCCGTCTTTATAAGGCTATTCCCTAATGGTATAATTACCAGATAAACGTTGATCTAGTTTTATAATAGTGCGGGAACCGTCCCGGGAGGAGATAGATTATGAAATCACTGGTACTGGCGGAAAAACCCAGTGTGGGTAAAGAACTGGCACGGGTCTTAAAATGCAATATCAAGAACAAAGGCTACATGGAGGGGCCTCAATATGTGGTTACCTGGGCTTTGGGGCATCTGGTTACCCTGGCGGAACCGGATGATTACGATGAAAAGCTGAAACACTGGCGCATCGAGGACCTGCCCATGCTGCCCGATAATATGAAACTAAAGGTGATAAGGCAGACCGCGCACCAGTATCAGGTGGTAAGAGGCCTAATGCAGCGCAATGATATTAAGGAGCTGGTGATTGCCACTGATGCCGGGCGGGAAGGTGAACTGGTGGCCCGTTGGATAATGGCCAAAGCTAAATGGCGCAAACCTTTTAAACGGCTGTGGATATCTTCCCAGACTGATGCCGCTATTCGTGAGGGCTTTAACCACCTGCAGCCGGGCACCGCCTTTAATAACCTTTATGATGCGGCTGTTTGCCGGGCCCAGGCTGATTGGCTGATAGGCCTTAATGTTACCCGGGCTTTAACTTGCAAGTTTAATGCCCAGCTGTCGGCAGGCAGGGTGCAAACCCCGACCCTGGCTATGATCATTAACCGGGAAGAAGAAATCAATAAATTTGTACCGGTCGATTACTGGACCATCCGGGCGAATTTTGGTGACTTTCTGGGAGAATGGCGTGACACCAACGGTAAGAACCAGATTTTTGATCTGGCCCGGGCAGAATCTATCGCTGCAGCAGTTAAAGGTCATACCGGGATAGTTACTGATATGGTCGTGAAAAGCAAAAGCGAGCCGGCCCCGCTGGCTTATGATTTGACTGAACTGCAAAGAGATGCCAACCGGCGTTATGCATTTTCCGCCCAGAAGACATTGTCCATAATGCAGGACCTATATGAGCGCCATAAACTCTTAACCTACCCCCGCACCGACTCCCGCTACATTACTTCGGATATTGTCTCCACCCTGCCTGACCGGCTAAAGGGAATATCGGCGGGACCTTACATAGATTTGGTGCGCCCTCTCCTACAAACGAAATTGTCTCCAGGCAAAAGGTTTGTGGATAACAGCAAAGTCACCGACCACCATGCCATAATTCCTACGGAGCAAAAACTGAACCTTGCCAATCTGACGGCTGATGAAAAGAAAATATATGATTTGGTAGTTAGACGTTTTCTGGTGGTTCTCTATCCTCCCCATTTGTATGAACAGACTACTCTCACCTTGGAAGTCAACGGGGAGAAATTCGTGACCCGGGGCAAGGTAATAAAAGAATTAGGTTGGAAAGCGGTCACCTCAGCCCTGCCCGAGAGTGACGAAACTTGTGAGGAGCACAGCCTTCCTGAACAGCGGCTTAACCGGGTGAAAAAGGGCGATAAAAAAGAAGTGACTGATTGCCAGCTGAAAAAATCCAGAACCAAACCCCCGGCCCGTTATACTGAAGCCACCCTCTTAACCGCGATGGAAAGTCCGGGGAAATTTATCGCCGATGAGGAACTGCGGGAAACCATGAAGGATGCAGGTTTAGGCACCCCGGCTACCCGGGCGGAGATTATTGAGAAGCTGCTCTATTTCAACTACATCGAACGGCACGGCAAAGAACTGATTCCTACCCCCAAAGGCATGCAGCTAATCAAGCTGGTACCCGCCAGTTTGAAAACCCCGGAACTTACGGCCCAGTGGGAGAAGAAGCTGGCCGACATCGCCCGCGGCAAGGGTGATAAGAACACATTTCTAAGCGGAATCCGTGAAAATACGGTGGAATTAGTGGAAAGTGTAAAAACCGACCAAAGTATATACAAACCCGATAATATCAGCCGTACCAAATGTCCCAGCTGCGGAAAGTTAATGCTCATTGTGAATAGCAAGCGGGGCAAAATGCTGGTTTGCCCGGACCGGGAGTGCGGTCACCGGCAGCCCGAAAAAGAGGATGACGACCTGTTTAAGAAAAGCAAAACCACCAGCCGCATGAACCAAAAGCTGATTGCCCGCTACAGTGACAAAGAAGAAATCAGCCAGAGCCTGGGCGACCTGCTCAAACAAGCTCTGGCTAAAAAGGACTCCGCCGACAAATAAGTGAAGCTTTTTGGTACGTGGTACGAGAAAACCTCACTTATTAGGGTTCTTCTATGTGTACCTCGATGAAGTAGGACATAGTGGCGTTTTCGTTATAGTAATCTGCTAGAGTAAGATATGAGCCGGAATTGGCCAGCAGGGTAGCGGGTGATACTCCGTCATTGCCGCCGTCGATTAGCTGCAGCAAATTGATAAGTAATTCGGCTATGTTCACATCAGGTTCGATTACTATATTCGTAAGGTTAAAGCTGCCATTGGGGGTATACAGGCTGGCATAAGCCTTTTTACTGACGAATGCTGTACCACTGGTAAAATTGGCGGTATAGTCAGGCGGCAGATAAATTTCTATTTTCCCGCCATACCAATCATACATGATTTCGGCATTTATGGTCCCATCGGCGCTGGTCAAGCTCAAATCATAGGCCAGGGGGGGAAGATCATCTACTTCTATATAATATTTTAAAGTCTCTACATAGCCCAGCCGGTTGCATTGGTCAATGTAGGTAATGGTAATCGTGTCACCAGCATTGGCTTTAAGCATCACCTGGGACTCATCACTGTCACTGGAAACCAGATGAACGGTTCCCGCAAAGCATCCGGCCGTGTAATCAACCTTGGCCAAGTTAACCGTTATGCCTGCAGGGTCGGAACTGGAAACAAGTTTTACACTGACTGTTTCGCTATCTGCCAAATCTGCATCCCACAAGTATATATTTAAGCTATCGCCAGCAAAGGACATATCGTGGAAAATCTCTCCGGTCGATCCGGGATAAAAATTATCTGAAATAGTATTTATAGATGTTAGTACATCTCCATGCAACGTGAAAACAGTCCACCATCTACCCTCCTGGTTAGTGGGAACATTGAACGAGGCGACCAGGCTATCACCGCGGTAGACCTGTACGGCAGCATTTGACTCTGCCAGAGTCCCACCGTCTGACCATTGATGAACAGCAAATTTGTACTCGCCATCAGGCTGCTGTTGATATATAGTAGTCGTCTCTGGTCCGTAGGAATCTGTATCATCGATGTCCAGTTCCGCAAATTTTATACCAGCTTCCTCGTAAACCCGTTCCCAGTAGCAGACCTCAAACCCCTTCCCGTCGCAGGTTGGACCTATGAGATAAGAATCCAGGTCTGACGGTGATTCCCCCCAGGTCAAGATAATACGTGTTAAGCCTTCAGCCAGCAAGGGGGTTACAGTAACATTTTGATTGCCGGTAATCCTTCCCGCTTCACAGGAAACATTAAGGTAACTGGTTATATATCCTTCTCCGCTTACTTCAATCGTATAGTTTCCAGGACTAAGATTGGCGAAGGAATAGGTCCCGTCCTGACCGGTTTGACAGGTCGCTATAATATCACCTGAATAAGTATCTGTCCCCGGACGAAGGTTAACCGTTAAACCGCTGATTCCGCTCGCATCCACAGCATGAATAACTTGTCCGGCTATCCCGCCGTATTGATCCGCCGGGGAAGTGGGAGAATGGCCCCCTCCCCCACTGGAACCGCTACTACCGTTATTATTGGCCGGTGGTGGTGCAGGCAGAGCCTGACCAGTTGTCTCTTCCAAACTACTCCTTAAACTCTCACTGAGTTGTATTCCCATATTCTGCATAGCATTAATAGTCTTATTGAGTGCACCCGGCGGCTGTGTTTGCGGTGCCGATTGTGCCTGTGGTGCCGGAGGTGCCGGCGGTGTAGGCGGAGCCTCCTGTTGGTTATCCATGTCCAGTGCAGTGTTGACAACCCAGCCCTGTACCTGGGCAAATTGTTGAATACTCTGCGGCCCCATAGGTGTCGGCGGCGCTGGCGGAGCACCAGTCCCGGAAACCTGAGTTTCCTGACCTCCAATAACCTGGACCGGGCTAGACGGTACACCGTCTGGTGATACACTGCTTACCTCGGTAACTCCGTCCAAGCAGCTAATCTGTCCTCCACCCTGAGGATTAACCGATGCATAGAGAAAGGTTCCTCTAACTGCAGCTACTCCCCACGGCATATCTACCTTTACCTTCACTCGCTTATTCTTGTTAGCCTCCCACCAGGGCAGATTCTGATTGCCGGTCTTGGCGGCAGCCCATAGCGTCCAGGGATCCAGAGCCGCAAAAAGCGGCTGCTCAGCTTTATAATTAAGGCTGGTGGTTGGTCTGTTAGCTGTATCATTATCTTCCTTGGTAGCCAGGGCAGCAAACATCATTCCCTGGGTAAGATCCACATTCAGAAACTCAACTGCAGTGCCCGGCAAGCCGCCAGTTTTAATGTATGAACGGCCCCGGGATTCCTTAATTGTTATCGTTGTATCTTCTTTCAATAAAAGACTGCTGCCGTCAGGATATTTTATTTCTGCCGTGCTTCCCGCTTCGACTGTGATAAAATCCCCCGCGTAAATGGATGTTTCGGTTGATACCGGGTTTAGCTGTGTCTGGCCCGCTCTTCTTAATTTCACTCCCTCACCCTGCGGTATAAGCTTTCCTACCAGTGAGGATTCAAAAAGATC
>JBMNOY010000026.1:0-27620 GCA_050943315.1 Syntrophomonadaceae bacterium | reverse complement strand
CTATAGTTACATTTAAAGGACGAGGCGGAGGATTGAAATTGGGAGAGGAGCTTTTGCTTAAACGAAAACAACCAGGATTCACAGTCTGGTTGCTGATTTCTTTATTTATTGTTTTACTTCTGGATAATTTGGTTTTTGGTCCCCGTATTCATGGTTTATTCGGCAACTATATCTTACCTTCGCTGGTATGGCTACTATTCATAATCTTAATAGGTTTCCTGCCCGGGGTACGACCGGAAAGCAAATTACGGCACGCAAAGCTCTTGCGGTGGCTGGCACTAATGAGTGTATTTATAGCTGTGTTGTGTACCCTGATACTGGGGGGCATCGGGGGCTTTGGTAAAAGCCCTTATGACCGCAGCTACATGGGAATTGCAATCAACCTTTTTTCTCTGGGATTGCCCCTGGCAGCCACAGAGATGGCCCGGTCCTGGCTGGTTAACCGGCATTTTTTTAGACGACCTAATATTGGTATCCCACTGATATCCTTTTTCTTTACTTGTCTTTTTGTACCCGTTAATCAGATAACCAACTTAGAAGGCGGACTGGCTATAGTTAAATTTGCCGGAACCAACTTCCTTCCTGAACTGGGGGAGAGCGTTTTGGCTACCTACCTGGCTTTTTTAGGAGGACCTGTCCCCGCTATAATCTACCGGGGGGGATTGTTGGCGTTCGAATTTATTACCCCGGTGCTTCCTAATGCCAACTGGGGCAGCCAGACCCTGCTCAATACCCTGGCGCCAGTTCTGGGTATCATGCTGGTATGGCAAATCTATCGGGACGAAACCAGTAAAACCAGAGCTTATAAAGGTGAGAATGATACCATGGGATGGGTTGTGACCAGTGTGGTAGCTATAATCATTGTCTGGTTTTCTCAGGGCGTTTTTAGCTATTCACCCCGGGTAATTCTAAGCGGCAGTATGCAGCCGGGTATTCAAATCGGTGATATCGTAATCATACATAAGATTGATGGCCAGGAGGCCCAAGTAGGAGATATAATCATGTTCCCCATGGGGAATATGAAGGTCACCCATCGGGTAATAAGCATCAAGGAAATAAACGGTGTAAAGTATTTTACCACCAAAGGTGATGCTAACCCGGTCCCGGAAGAGGATCCAGTTTCAGAAAAGAATGTAAAAGGAAAGGTAGTTATGGTAGTGCCCAAGCTGGGCAAGCTGACTCTTTTGATGAGAGGGGGAGACAGCGGCCAACAACCCAGTGAAATAATTAATAATCTCGTTCAAAGGAGCGATTCTTAATGGGGATAATAATGAAAAAGAATACCCGGCGGGGACTAATAGCTTTACTTGTTTTACTAATCATGGTTTTTGGGGGACTGGCTGTCTGGTGGTTTATCCAACCAACCCAAGAAGCTAAAAAGGTACCAGTATATACCTGTAAACAAGAAGCTCAGTTAAATTACCAGGTTTTCGTGGCCCCGAATAACTTTTTTCCGCAACCGGTTATTGGCCCCGGCCAGGCCTATTTGACATCGTTGACCCAGTATATTGAAACTACACTTAACTACAACTTATCGGCTAATACCCCGGTCAACATATCAGGTCAGTATCAGGTGGATGCAGTCCTTACCGGATATATATTAAAGGAAAAGGAGGGCGGCGGAGCGATGGAAAGAGAAAGAGTGAAGGTTTGGGAAAAGCTCTGGCCATTACATCCTCCTACCCCTTTTGCTGGTCAAGATAGTAAACTGGAAATGCAACAGGTCGTACCGGTTAATATTAAAGGTTTTGCAGATTTTGCTGATCAGGTTTCCCAAGAACTAAAATTTGCTGCTGATGTAGTGGAATTAACCGTTAACTATAGTGTGCTGGGGGGCGCCACAACTCCCCAGGGCGAAATAAGGGAGCCGATTAATGTAACTATGGTTATACCGGTGGACAGCAGCTATTATACGGTTGGGGGTATGCTGACCAACCAGAAAGAAAAGTCCATAGATACTACCCGGATGCAAGCAGTTCCCGGGGTAAAGACAGCCCGGATGGGTTATGCGATAGCTGCCGGTGTGCTGGTGTTGCTGCTTCTTCTGGTGGTTCTTAAGACCTCCGCGGAAATAGAAGATCCGGAAGAGAAGAAACTGCGCAAGATAATAAAGAAATATGGTGACCGTATAGTAACAGGATTTAGCTGGGTACCGGCGATATCGGAAAGCAATCTCATATCTTTAAACTCTTTTGATGATCTGGTTAAAGTAGCTGATGAAGTGGATCAGCCCATCTTTTATGATGACGGCCCGGAAGGAAAACACTCCTTTTATGTTATTAATGCTCCTTTAATATACCACTACTCCTTGGAAATAAGAATTAAAAAACAAATAACTATGGACGAATGTGTATCTTTAACCAATGACCACATAGTACCTGACACCAAGGGTATAGAATAAAGTATTCCATTGTAGAAGCCAATATTAGACCAAAGTATCTCGCCAGGGGGAGAGCGAAATAATACACTTATTCTAGATAAGAGTAATTATTTCCCCACCCCCCGGCTGCCACTGGTGCTCCCCGGGGGTCGCAAATTAGCTAAAAGCACTAAAAACTGCGGGAAAGGTGGAAGAGGGTTGCACCGGTTAAAAGGCTTATTAATAATAATGGTAATTTTACTGGCTTTAACCGGTAAAGTGTCCGTGGCGACAGCCGCCGGCGTGGTAGAATGGGGCGATCGTTTAATATCCAGTGATCCCCCCGGTACAGCAGATTATATTAAGACAGACCGTTCCAATACGCTTGATATTGGATGCATGCAATGCCGAAAAAGTGGGCATTACCTGGAATGTACAATCACCAACGGGTATCCTGGTTATCAGGCCTTTATAGATACGGAGATAATTAACACCAGCCGGGCGCCGGTGAGAATTAATAATATCACGGTAACAGGAATCCCGGATAATATTGAGGTCAGCTTAACGGATAAGCACGGCAACGACCTTATGAACAAGGTTATAGATAAAAACGGGAGCCTTGATGTAAGGCTGGTTAACACACTATTATCGGATGTTCCTCAGGCAGCAGAATTCCGATATCAAATAGAGATCCTGATCAACCAGGAAGAGGAGTCCGTCTCTCGTTTTGCATCTGCTGCTGCAGACTCCGGCAAATCCCCGACCACTGCAGGGCCGAGTTTGGCTGACAGGGACCATTCTTTATTAGATTTGGTCCAGGAAAAGATGGCTATGGCAATACTGCCGGCTCTTTCCAATTCCAATACTAATCCGGCAAGTAGCAGTAATCATGAAGAGCGTACCAAGGCAGCCACCTATGCCGGTACCGGTACTAATGCCAACCTTCCGTTCTACCCCCAACAGCCGGAATAAACACCTGGGAACCGGAAAAGGAACAAAAGCCGGCTGGGCTAATCTCCAATGAGCATCCCTTACGGGATAAGGGTCTAATCATATTTATGGGATTAGGTCTTTCCCTGGGCAGCATTAGAGCTATCTTAAAACGGCGAAAATAATTACTATGGGCCAGAGCAGTCTGGCCCGTTAGTTGTAGTATCTTGTTAACCGTGAATAAGCCGCGGCAGGCAGTGGGTGCAAACCCACAAGCTCTTGCCCTGATGTTTTACCGGTAACAAATAAGCATCCTCTTCTGAAGTGTGGCACAGACTACAATCCTGGGGCAGGTAATTGAGAGTTTGCTCCTGCCGTCTCTTTTCCACTGCTTCCGCTGAGAAATCCTTGCTCTCCCGCTCTTCCAGAGACAATGCCCCAGTCGGGCAAATACCCAAACAAAATCCGGCGCCATCACACAGTTCATCCCGGATGACTTTGGCTTTTCCGTTTACCAGTTCCAGGGCTCCTTCGGCACAAGGGCTTATACAGGCACCGCAGCCATTACAAAGAGATTCGTCCACTTTAACGATAGTACGTTTGGTCATAACTATACCTTCTTTCCATGAGTTATCCCAGGATTGCGGCCAGATCTTCCTCTGGTGTTCCTATCGGTTTCAAACCAAACTGTTCCACCAGTACCTTTATAACGTTAGGACTAAGGAACGCAGGCAGGGTTGGCCCTATTCTGATATTTTTTATTCCCAGATACAGCAGGGTGAGTAATATAGAAACCGCTTTTTGTTCATACCAGGATAGTACCAGCGACAGCGGCAGTTCATTAACATCACAAGCAAAGGCCTTGCTCAGGGCAACAGCTATCTGAATGGCTGAATAAGCATCATTGCATTGCCCCACATCCAGCAGGCGGGGAATTCCTCCGATAGTACCCAGCTTTTTATCATAGAAACGGTATTTACCACAACCAAGGGTCAGCACCAGGGTATCGGGCGGGGTTTTTTCTACAAATTCGGTGTAGTAGCTGCGACTGGCTCTGGCACCTTCACAACCGCCTACCAGGAAAATATGCTTAATGGCGCCTTTCTTTATAGCATCAATCACCTGATCAGCTACACTCATAACAGCATTGCGGGCAAACCCTACCATTACTGAACCTTTGTCCTCATCATCGGTAAAGCCGGGCATATTCCTGGCTGTGGCAATCAATTCCTCATAATTGTGGTTGACTATATGCTTTACACCTGGCCATCCTACTGGTCCGCTGGTAAAGATAGTCTCTTTGTAACTGGCGGCCGGCTCTTGAATGCAGTTAGTGGTCATGAGAATCGGACCTGGGAATCCGGCAAACTCCTTTTTTTGATTTTGCCAGGCAGTGCCATAATTGCCGTAAAGGTGGGGGAATTTCTTTAAGCCCGGATAACCATGGGCAGGCAGCATTTCCCCGTGGGTATAAATGTTTATATCCTTTCCTTCGGTTGCCTCCAGGAGATTTTTAAGGTCGTTAAGCTCATGACCGGAAACCAGGATGCATTTGCCGGCAATATGCCCCAGGGGTACTTTTGTAGGTACAGGGTGTCCAAATTCCTCCGTATTGCCTTTATCCAACAGCTCCATGGCTAATAAATTGGTTTCGCCGCATTTAATGGCCAGTTGCAGCCATGCATTCACGTCCAGGTCAGGGTTACCAATGCTGGACAGGGCTTCCTCAATAAAGCTGTAGACCTTGTCGCTTTCCTGGTTTAAAATGCCTGCGTGATGAGCATAGGCGGCAATACCTTTGACACCGTAAATCAACAGTTGCTGCAATGACATTATATCGGCATCCACGGTTTCATCGTGAATAAGTACGATTTTGCGGGCCTGGTTAATTAACTCGGTTATGTTGGAGGATGGCTGAAAGGACATGGCAGCATCCGCAGTTAAGGTTAAACCCCGGGCGGTTAATTCCTTTTTAAGCAGTTCACGCCGGTCAACTGTTTGGTGAATTAATTTAGCCAGACGGTCAGCATCAAAGTTAACATTAGTGAGTGTGGCAAAGAGAGCTTCCACCATAAAACGGTTGAGGTCCGGTTTATTTACCCCGGCTTTTCTGCCTTCACGAGCATACCGGCATAGCCCTATAAGTGCATATAACAGTGCATCCTGTAACTCAGCCACATCAGCACTTTTGCCACATACGCCGACAGATGTGCAGGCCATTCCTTTGGATGTTTGTTCACACTGATTACAAAACATATTATCCCTCCTAAATATAGTTATACTTAGGTTGTGATAAAATAGATGAAAATAGTCCACTTTGGGCGTAAAAAATTTTATCTAACTGAATTATTAAGTAAATCAATTAACGTTTCTTTACTCAGTTCATTCACCAGGGCCTTCTGAGCCCGGGCCAAAACCGAATTAACCGGACAGGTACTGCGATTTTTACAGATATAATCAGGCGCCAGGCAGGGATTGATAGCGAAGGGGCCTTCAATCGCTACCACTATATCGGCAATAGTTATCTGGTCTGCAGGCCGGGCCAGTTTTACACCACCCTGAACACCCCGCTGGGTAATAACTAATCCGGCAGACGATAGCATCTGAATAGTTTTTTTGAGGAATTCTTCTGGTATCTCCTGCTGGCGTGAGATCGCCCGAGCAGACAATACCTCACCATAAGGCTGGGATGCCAGTTCCAAAAGGGTTCTTATGGCATATTCGGTCTGACGGGTAATTTGCATTCTAAACAGCTCCAATCAATGTGGACTATAATCATCTTATTTATCCTAAATTAATAATAATTCGTCACCGGTAAGATTGCAAGTAATTAATAAACTTCGGGAGTGACCTAGATGGCGTAAGCCAGGAAAACCGTATATATATTTTTCAGAAAGTTATAGCATGTATCCCGAAATTAGTGGTATGTATTAGGATGGTTTTGTGAAAAGTATAACTTGGAAAAAAAAGGATAATTAAGATATCATATGGAATTTTAAATTAAATACTCGAAAGCTTTTTTCTATTATAAAGGAGGTATAGTAGGTTCAGTGATCCCAATTGCATTACCAAACCAATCGCTGTAGTTAGCTTTTGGCATCTCTCTGAATTTACATAAAAAGTAATAACAATGATTGAGGTAATAGGGATTAATGAAGACAATTGCATAAACTGTCATCAATGCATCGCTGTATGTCCGGTTAAGGTTTGCAGTAACGGCAGCGGAAATGTTGTAAAGTTTAACAACCAGTTATGTATTGGCTGTGGCCGGTGTATTGAAGCTTGTATAAGGAGCCATGGAGGGACGGAAGAGAATAGTGCACGGTTTCCTATTGACGATTCGCAAGAGTTTATTAAAGCCTTGCCTGATAAGGATATAATAGCCCTGGTTGCTCCTTCTGCCCAGTGTAATTACGATCTTAAAAAGCTTATAACTGCCCTGCGCAATCTGGGTATTTCACAGGTGTATGATGTTTCACTGGGTGCAGAAATAACTGTGGCCGCATATCACCAAGCGCTTGAATCGGGGACGGTCAGGACACCATTAATTGCGCAGCCCTGCCCGGCGATTGTTAAATATATTGAGATTAATCATCCCTTTTTAATAGATTATCTGGCTCCTATAGGCAGTCCTGTTCATAATGTGGCAGTTTATGTTAAGTCTCTTCACCCCGCCTCCCGCCTGGCATTTATATCTCCATGTCTGGCCAAGAGAAGAGAATTTGAAGATAGTAAAATGGTTGATTACAACGTGACCTATCAATCTTTACAGAAGATCTTCGCGGAAAATGGGATCGTTGTTGAGGATTTGGAGGATGGCGATTTTGATAATTATGTTGCCGCCGGAATAGCCACTAACTTTTCCACCCCCGGAGGGCTTAAGGAATGTTTCATATATAAATATCCTGATATACCACCCAGCGCGATAATTAGAATTGAAGGACCACTGGTTCATAATAAATATTTAGCCGATTTGGAAAACGCCATAAAAAATAATCAGCCGGATTTGCCTCTCATAGTGGACATTCTAAACTGTGAAAAAGGATGTAATCTCGGTCCGGGATGTATTAATTACCATCACTCCATCGATAAAATCGAAAAGGCTGTTGGTACCCGCACGGAACAAGCTATTAGGGATGACCAAAATAATCAGGCATTGCAGGATTTCTTGGTTAAGATAACCAGCCAGTATGATTTTTCCTATCATCATTACCGCAATTTATCCTTACAAAACGATATGAAGATTCCTGATGAAAGTGAATTAAATAAAATTTACACGGATATGCATAAGATGGATGAAAAAGATTTCAGGAATTGTGCGGCCTGCGGTTATAATTCCTGTTATTCCATGGCAGTAGCAATTTTTAATGGTCTCAATAAAGTGGAAAATTACCACCTGTATCAGGAGAAGGAATTATTAATTGAGCAGACTACATTAAATAGAATGATTGAAGAATCCGTCAAACTTAATAAGCAATTGCAGGATGAAATAGCAGAAAGAAAACAACAGGAACAGCTGTTAGTTCAGAATTCCAAACTGGCTGCTATGGGAGAAATGATAGGAATGATTGCCCATCAGTGGCGGCAGCCGCTTTCATCAATCAGTACCCTGGCAGGGAATCTTAAGGTACTGATAGAACTGGATATGTATGACAATGAGCAGTTTAACCAATTGTTAGATGAGATCAATAACCATGCCCAATATTTATCAAACACCATTAACGATTTCCGGCACTTTTTTAAACCCGACAATCCTCAAAATATCGCCTTCTTAACCGATATTATTGAAGGCACTCTAGGCATCATCGGTAAGTCCCTGGAATACAAGAATATTACCCTGTACAAAGACTATGAACATGCTTTTACCAGTCCAATTCTTACTTATCCTAATGAACTGATGCAGGTATTTTTAAACATCATAAAAAACGCCACCGATGTTCTGGTAGAGCGTAATATAGAAAATCCCTGTATTACTATAAAAGGATACGAAGACGAAAAGTTTCAAACTGTTGAAATTATCGACAATGCTGGAGGTATTCCAGAAAATATTATGGACAAAATATTTAACCCCTATTTCTCTACTAAAGGGCCTGCCACCGGAACCGGTTTAGGTCTGTATATGTCCAGAACTATTGTAGAAGAACATTGTGACGGTGAAATAAGAGCCCAGAATGTAGAGAGTGGTGCGTGCTTTAGCATTAGATTACCGATCAGATAGTTTCAGGAGGGGAGGATCTTGATAACTGCTCGACAATTAAGGGAAAATGCCAAAGGTATATCAGTTTTGTATGTTGAAGATGATGATGACCTGCGTTTAAATACCACCAGACTGTTGACGAATTTTTTCTCTGACGTAGATACGGCTAGAAACGGCAAAGAAGGGTTAATTAAATATTATAATAAAAACTATGATCTGGTCATAACTGATATCAATATGCCTCTGGTAGATGGCGTTAAAATGGCCCGGCAAATAAGAGCTGATAATGATAAACAGATTATTATAGTCATATCTGCTCATGATGAAGCCACGTATTTGCTCGATTTAATAAATATGGGGGTAGACTCCTTTGTTTTAAAACCCTTGGATCTGGGGCAATTCTTGGAGGTGCTGGACAAATCCATAAAGCTGGTAAAATATAACCAGTTGGAAGAAGATTATAAGCGAAACCTGGAAGAAATGATCAAAGTAAGGACCGGGGAACTATCCGAAGTATTAGAAATTGTAAAGGAACTGAGCGGTGAGATTGTGCACCGGCTGACTGCTGCGGCTGAGTTAAGGGATCCGGAAACAGGTGCTCATAACAAAAGACTGGGTATTTATGCACCTAAACTGGCACAATGTCTGGGCATGTCAAATGACTTTGTGGAATCCATCGCATTTGCCGCACCTCTGCATGACATTGGCAAAATTGGTATATGGGATAGAATATTATTAAAACCAGGTCCTTTAACCGCAGAAGAATTTGAGTTAATGAAGAATCATACTATTACTGGTGCTAATATTCTCAAAGGGTCATCCTACTATAAAATCCGCATGATCGAGTCAATAGCCCTGACCCATCATGAGAGATGGGACGGCACTGGTTATCCGCGCGGATTAAAGGGAGAAGAGATACCTATCGAGGGAAGGATTGTATCCATCTGTGATCAGTATGACGCCCTGCGCAGTAAGAGACCGTATAAACCGGAATTTACTCATGATAAAGCTGTAGATATACTAATAAACGGGGATGAAAAGACCCGACCAGGCGCCTTTGACCCCCGGGTACTGGAGGCTTTTACCAGTATAGCAGCTGATTTTGACCAGATTTTTTGTTCCAATAGAGATTGACCTATAACTTGAGAAGATTAGCCTTATTTCTCCTTCACTATTATTTTACCTGCGCTGCTTACCTAAGCCCAATTAAGATGACCCCCAAAGGTTACATTGTTTATATCGGCCCGGGTGGCATGAATGATTTTAAGGAAGGAAGCAGTACTAATTTGGTACTGCTTCCCAATAGTTCTTGGGCAGGTTTAGAAACCCTTAGACAGCTTACTGGGAAGGACAATCTTCGCCTGCGGAGAAAGCTTGTAAACCTGGGGTATTACTGGGCTGAGCAGTTTTAACCGGCTTTGTTGGGATTTTTGATCAGCACTGGTTAGAACCCTGCGGGCACCATTAAAATGTTGGCCGTACCAGTAAGTGAAGCTGTTGGTGATACCAATGGCGGTAGGTCTCCCGCTAACAGTGTGGATAATTGTGGGCAAGCCATTAATCTTCCCCATATAGAGGGCTACATGGCCTATATAACGGTTGCCATTACTATCTGTCTTCCAAAAGGTTAATATATCCCCGGGTTTCAGCTTGTCAACACCCACCAGGGTGTATTTAGTTTTACTGCCGCTTTGCAACCGGGAGTATACACCGGATACTTTTGTTCCCACCGTATTATAATTGCGGGCGGCAGAGGTTATTTTATAGCCGAAATCCTTGTAAACCAGGGATACAAAGTTGGAGCAATCAATTAATCCGCTGGTAGCGTATTTCGAATGACCGTAAATCATATAACCATATTCCATATACCAGACCGCACGGCCCACTATCGCCTGAGCCCGGCTGTTGTTGTAGCTGGAGCGAAAAGCCTTCACAATGGGGAGCTCATGTTGGACATAAGCTGGGTAGTTGGCCTTATAGCGTTTGACATAAGTGCTGGTAGCTGCACTGGCTGCAGGGGTACTTATAATACTTGCTGAGAATAAAAACAGCAAACATAAGGTCAGAGCAGTAATTTTTCTTAACATATGAACCTCCTTGGTCGAACAATATTGACTAAAAGGGAGCGGCCACTCCGGGGCAGGTAAACAAATTCCATACCCTAATATAAATGGTTCTATTCCCATTTGCTATTACCTTTATGTAAATTATGCCAGGGGCTAAGTCCTTAGATAGAAATGGGCTTCACGAATTACGCTTTTCTCCCTGTTGCGCTTAGAGTATACTGAAATATAAAACTGCCAAACTAAAACAGGCACTAGCAGACTAATAGAGTATTTGAGGGGGAAAATATTCGGTGTTCAAAAAGGTTCTGGGCATTATTGTTTTTATAACGATTTTGATTGGGGTTCTGCCAGCCAGCCAGACTGAGGCTCGTGCCGCCGGCCATGGCAAGGTATACATGTTTGTCATTAATGGTTTATCAATTTCTGATCTAAGTGAGACCGATACCCCTTTTTTAGCTCGCCTGGCACGAAAGGGTGCCCTGGGCTTAGCCAGTAATCGAACCTTGAGGGGAACCAATAGTGATGATGGCAGTTTAACTATTGGTGCCGGAAATCTAGCTCGGGCTTACACTAACGGAATAATGGGCTTTAATAGTGATGAAGTTATTCCTTCCCGCGACCAGACGGCCGCCCACCTGTACCAAAATCTTACCGGCTTCAAACCAGGAGAGAGCGCCAGTCTCATGGTAAATCTCCCCGAAATATTAACCAAGATGGCTGATGAAAAGGTTAATACCGTTCCCGGTTCCCTGGGGGAAGCCTTGCGCAGGAATAATCTTAAAGTATGTGTTCTGGGCAATGGGGATATTAATGACAAGCCGTACCGGAGTTCGATAGCTATTGGCATGGATGCCGAGGGACGGGTACCCCTTGGTGACATAGGGCCCCGCACCACCAGGAATACTACCAGCAGTTATCTGGGCAGGGAAACCGATTATGATTATTTGCGCAGTCAGGCAGAGAGTTACCATAATAAAGCAGATTTGATGATTATTGAATTATCCGATCTGGCGCGTTTGGAGGAGGCTGATGTTCCCTTTGCCCCAATAGGTGAGGCGCATAAAAAAAGATATTTACGCAAAATTGACCAGCTGGTACAGCAGGTCTCAAAACAAACCAGCCCAGATGACATGATAATGGTTATATCTTCTGCTCCTGCACAATTCCAGGTCAAAAACAAGAATACCTTCACTCCGGTTATAATTTATGGACCAGGTTATAGTCAGGGTTATATCACCTCAGGTGCAACACGGCGAGATTACATTGTTGCCAGCACTGACCTGGCACCTACAATTTTAAAATTTTTCGGTATACTATCAAACAACCATACGATGATAGGGCAACCCATACTAACTAAAGCTGCGAACGGAACCGATACCATTGCCGCCGCTAATAATATAAGTAATTCCGCGGCAACAGTTAACCGGCTCAGGGTTCCTCTGGTCAAAGGTTACGTTTTTCTGCAAATTCTAATCCTGGCTCTAAGTATGATTGCGATTTTCTGGATATACCGCCTAATGCCTATCGTAGAACCTTTGGTGGTGGGCCTAGTTACCGCTCCGCTGGTAATGCTGCCCCTGGGGAAACTGCATTTGGCATTTGACTGGGAGTATATACTGGCAGCTATTTTAATTACTATAGGACTAACCGCTGCTCTTCTGTATGCATTTAAGAAAGATGCCTTCAAAGCTTTTGTTACCCTGTGTATTATGACCGTGTTAATGATAAATCTTGACCTTTTTACGGGATCAACCATGATCAGCAGTTCAGTATTGGGTTATGATGCTATGGCCGGTGCCCGTTATTATGGTATAGGTAATGAATATATTGGCATTCTCATTGGGAGCACTATTATAATAGCCACAGTTTTATATGAAAAATTTAACCAGCGCTGGTTTCTGGCTCCTATTGGAATAGTATTACTGGCGGAGTGCTATGTCATTGCCGGACCATCACTGGGGGCTAGTTCTGACGGAGTTATCACTGCACCATTTGCCTATCTGGTAACCCTCGCCCTTTTAAGTAATATAAGAATCAGTCCCCGGGCGATATTGGCTGCTGCATCAGTAATTCTGGCCGCCATTCTGGGATTGACTATCTATGATCTTAGCCGTCCGGCAGAATTGCAAACCCACATTGGCCGGGCAGCCAACCAGATATTAATGGGAGGATGGCAGGAAGGATTCACTATCATTACCCGCAAGCTGGGGATGAATGTAAAACTGATAAAATATACTATATGGAGCCGTGTATTTCTAGTAATGTTGGTAGTTCTGGCTTTACTGGTCTACCGACCGGTGGGGGCCCTGTGCAGGCTGCGCCAGGAGCGTCCCATGATCATCAAGGGATTCGCCGGTATTATAAGTGCGGCTCTGGTAGGACTTATTATAAATGACTCAGGTATTGTTGCAGCAGCTACAACCAGTATATATATAGTTGTACCCCTGCTGTTACTAGTGCTTGATTTACAGAAAAAAAGACTGGCTGTCTAAAAACTGATGTTTCTGGATTGTCCTCTTTACATTATTAAACCTACATCCTATAATTAATTAGTAAATTCTTAGAATATTTAAGGCTTGTGGGGGCGTGGCTCAGCTGGGAGAGCACCTCGTTCGCAACGAGGGGGTCGTGGGTTCGAATCCCATCGTCTCCACCAATATTTTATGACCCTTCAATGGTGCTTGCAATGATCTCTTGGCGAATTCTGACACTGTATCAATAATCGTACCGATTCCTCTAAATTGAGATATTTAGGCATTCTTTTGGGCAAACTAGGAGTCTCAAGCTCTTCGGTAATGTTGTTATCAATGAGATGTGCTTTTGTTTTAAGATATTTCCAAAATTGACGGATGGATACGATTTTTCGTGCCCTAGTACCAGCAGAAGACATTTGCACATTCTGGCAATAGGCAATGAAAGAGTAAATATCCTTTAATAATATTGATTTAATGAATTCCAGATCAATAATACCGAAATTATTATCGACTATAGGGGTACCCCGAGAATTGCATACATAGCGAAAGAACATAAGCAAGTCAGTACGAAAATATTGGTTAATCAGCAGTTTCGGTATGGATAATAGCAATACTGCGAAGCTCGTTCAACGGCAGGACATAATTCCTGAATGGTCTTTACTGTTTAGGTATTTTTGATTCGCATGGTACACCTATCTGACATTTTCCGCAACCATACCTAGGCTTATAGATTTCAGCTGTTTGGTCTAAAAATTTAGAACATATACTATTATCTTTTCCATTTTCTATGGATATTGCACCAACTGGGCAATTTTCTGCACATTTACCACACGTAGAACAGTATTCATATATATTTTTATACCCTCTTTTATTAGGGGCGAGATATAATTCTGTGATGACACTACCAAATCTCCCAGCTATACCTCTTTGTGTTATAAGTCCTTTAGAAAGACCGAATGTTCCAAGTCCACATATAAATGCAGAATGTCTTTCAGACCAATTACTTGTAAATTTTGCTGCATGACTGGGGCGGTCACTATTTGACCAAAATCTCTCATCTAAACCGGGTATAACAGTATTATAACCTGCATTTATTAATTCAGACTTTAAATGCATGCACAGCTTATTCAGCAAAATCTGACCTTCAATACGTCCATGGAGCCATTCTTCGGAAGGCCATGACATATCTCTTTTGTTACCATTTTTAATTTCTTCACTAAACGGTAAAAAAAAGGATATAACTGTTTTTGCTCCTGGCAGCCATTCTTTTGGAAGTAAGAAGTGTTTCCCTATTACCGACGGCTGTTTTAATAGTGCAAAGTACTCATCATCTGCAGAACCAAAGGCAAAGATTGGAGCATCGAAAATCCTCATTCCCGCAACATTATCCGAAATTGCTATTTCCTTTGTTATATAATTATCTTTTGAATGCTCAATAAAGTCTTCTGCAGTTCTTATTAAAAATTGCCTTTCCATTAGTTACATTCCCCATTTTGTACTATACTATTGAGTCAAATCCCCTGAACATTACTTGTCAAAATCTAATAATCAAGATTATTCTCTAATAATACGTTATTATAATATATTTCTCATACATAAAACTACATGAGACTTTTGCATAATAGCGGGCTGACCCCTGGCATTGGACAAGAACTCTTAATATCTGGTTCATACTCAGAAATTGAAAATTTATATAAACTGGCTCAAACCAGGATCACCTGGGTTATACCTGAACAGGTTTTATGTTTATCGCATGTTGCTGTAATAATTGATACGCTTCATTTGGAGTATGATATTTCAAGCTGGAATGAAGCCGTACAGCATTGTAATTTTTAATAAATTGGCTTACCGAAGTGTTCCTAATTATCCAGATTCCCATTAGACTAATAATGAGAAGCCGTTTAAAAGATTACTATTAACTCATTTTAAATGAGCGGCAGTGGACACGGAGAGACGGTTCTCCTGTGCTCCTGTGCCCACTGCCCAAATACCACAAGAAAACCTCGCCATTACTAATTTGGCGAGGTTTTTTGGCTAAGGAGACGAATTGGATTTTAATAAATGGTTTTAAAAGCCGGTACGAAGGTCTTCCGGCATTATAATTGGTTTGTCTGGTTTGATTTGGTATATTGCTGGAATAACTGGACCTTTATCAGTAATCTTGTTACCTGCTACATATGCGCTAGCTGGTAAAACTCTGCGCACTTCTATTAGGCTGGAGCCATACCAGTAGGAAAAACTATTAATTATTCCAATAGCGGTAGGATGTCCTTTGCAGGTGTTTATTATGCAAGGTTTGCCATTGATTTTGCCCATGTATATGGCTACATGACCGATATGTGTTTTAGCTGGCGCATCAGAATTCCAAAATGTAAATATATCGCCAGGTTTTAAATTCTCTACGCCTACCAAAGTGTATTTAGATGTTCCCGGTATTTTTTGCGAATAAACCCCCGGAACCTTATTACCAACTGTGCCATAGTTTCTGGCTGCCGAAGTAATCGAATAGCCAAAATCTTTATATACCAAAGAAACAAAATTAGAGCAGTCAATATAACCAGTGGTATTATACTTTGTATGCCCATACTTCATAAAGCCATATTCCATATACCAAATTGCACGTCCAACCAGAGTTTGTGCCAAGCTGCCGTCAAAGTTAGCTCGGAATGAGTCGACTACCGGCTTTTCGTGGTCGTTATAATGACTAATACTTGTAGCAGTGGGTGCCTCAGCCGAGGCTGCTACTTTGGGTGACGGCACCGCCCCTGTTAATGCTTTTTTAAGGGCTGCTTTTGTTTTGGGACCAACAACACCATCCATTTTCAGTCCTTGAACTTTCTGAAAGCTTACTACCGCATCGTAAGTTTTAGGACCAAACCATCCATCAATACTACGTGTATAAAAGCCTAATCCGGTAAGATCTCTCTGTAACTGAGTAACAGCAGAACCTCGGCTACCCAAGGTTAAATCCTGTACCCCATAATCACTGGCCTGGGCGGGAAAAGATATTACAGCAACCATAAGTAAGGTGGCTATAAAAGAAAAAAAGAATTGCTTGGAACGTTGTTTTAACATAACTTCCTCCTTTCCAAGAATAAGGGATTAGAAACATTCCATTTGTTAAACTAGTTTCCAGGTTCATATGTAACTTTTAAACATTTCCATTTGCGTCTCCTTACTTAGAATAATTCGGCTTAAATTACTTACTACCTTTTGGTAAATATGGGCAAACAGATCACTGCTGGTGTAATAAAGGTTTTTATGGTCGGATTATCCTAGGTTTTAGGGCGTGGCAAGCGTATTTTGGTAAGTGGTGGTAACTGGGACACAAGAGGACAAAGATACAAGGGGACGGCAGACTGTGTGAAAAGTACAAATAAAGTGGAGGATTAGAGGTAGTAAAAACCGAATAAATAGGGTAATAAACTTATGTGCCTAAACAGAAGTTTACTGGGAATGTAGAAAATGTTGATTTCCAACCGGATAAATTCAAATACGATCAAGATATTTACATCTGCCCGGCCGGACAACCATTGTCCCCGGCAGAATATGAGAAGTCAAAGAAGTGTCACACAGTCTGACGGGGTTGCTGTCACACGGATAGTTCCGATTAAGCGCTTCCAATTAGGCTAATAATCAGAAGCAGGTCATAATGGCAATTATCACTATTAAGTACTGCGCATTCTGTTAAAGATGCGACATACCCAAAATTAGTAAGCCCAATAAAGATTTATAAATCAAACCACCTAATAATATTAAAGCTATAAGAATTAGCCTGAATGCCTGCCAAAAGGTTATTTGATTTAACCTAAATACCTCAGGCATTGTTGTATTCCATAAATATTGAAGAAGAGACGTTATTATGAATATTACTAAAGGTATTAACAACCAATACAGTACACCCACGTGATATCACCTCCTTTATGAAAAAAATTAATATATAACATTTACTGTAGTTACACAAACTACATATAACGTTAATTCCCTTTATATGAATTATTTCCCTTTTTTTAGTTGTCACCATGTTGCGCAGTTCAAATAGAAAACGCAGCAATATCTGATTATATAAGATGTCATTCATTGTCATTATCTATATTGAGTGCTGCACAGTTTGAAGTTGAATGATGTGATTGGAGGGGGAATATGGAAAATGCTAACAATAAAGTTCTATATAACCTTGCTTTTATGATGGTTATTTTGGCTATAGTAGTTACCGCTATAGGTGTTTTTTATACAACAGGCGGTGGAGCTTTTGAAGTTACGAATCAGTACGGAGATATTGTTAAAATGTACGGAGATGGCATATACGCCCATGATTCTTATTTTAGAGCACCTATTTTCCGTGGTTCAGACTTCACTATCCTGTTTGTAGCAGTTCCGTTATTAATTCTTGCATTGATATTGGATATCAAAAAGACTTCGCTAAAAAGCAGATTGTTTTTAACATCAGTCATTTCAATTTTTACATACTATTCAACTAGCATTGTATTCGGTGTAACTTACAATTCACTCCATTTACTATATATTGCCTTTTTTTCAGTTAGCTTTTTTGCACTTATTATTGCAATGACTGGAATTGACTATAAAGAAGTAGAAAGATCCATGACTAATGCGTCGTTGCCATACAAGGGGATTTACACATTTTTAGTTTTAACAGCAGTGGCGTTATTTGTCGCGTGGCTTCCAGATATAATAACTGCACTGCTTGCTAACCGGCCTTTAGCAATGATTGAAGTTTATACCACTGAAATCACCAATGTGCTGGATATGGGTATTATCAGTCCAATGGCGTTAATATGTCTTTGCTTGTTGAAAAATAAAAACGGCATGGGATATGTTATGTTATTTATGCTCCTAACAGTTTGCTTAATTATCGGTATTATGCTTCCCATGCAAACCCTATTTCAGCTATCAGCAGGAATTCATCTACCGCTGCCGGCTCTGATTACAAAAGATGTGAGCTTTGTTGTATTGGCAATATTAGCGCTATATTTTAATATTCGATTTATCAAATCCATGAACAACGATAGTATTGATTAACAATCGATATGTGGTAAACGAGACTCTAGAATTTGTGCGATTGTCAATATAAAAGTGAGCCACAGGGGGCAGTACAAGCTAACGAGGATAGCGAAAGAACGCAGTAAAAGGAGAGAACAAATTTTGTCACAAAAAAATTCATACAAAGTAATTGATACGTCTAAATGGAAAAGACAACTTCATTGTGAGATTTTTAGGCATGCACTACAGCCACAATATAATGTGTGCTTAGAACTGGATATTACGAACTTTTTAAAAAAGGTAAAGGAGAATAAATGGTCGTTTTCTTTAGCATTTATACATACTATAACTAAATGTGCAAATGAAATTGAAGAATTTCGGTATCGATTTTTAGATGATGAAGTTGTGCTATACGATACAATTCATACGTCTTTTACTTATTTGAATGCTGAAACAGAACTGTTTAAAGTAGTAAATGTTCCTATGATTGATGATATTAAAGATTATATAGAAATAGCAAAAGAAACAATCGTTAATCAAAAGGAATATATTACTGGACCTGTTCCGAACGATGTATATCAATTTTCATCTTTACCTTGGATAAAATTCACTCATATTTCACATACACTTGCAGGGAAAAGTCGTCTTGACCCCCTAATTCCGGAGATTATGCCACTAAAACTTGAGGTTTTATAGAATTACTCATAATGGCTTGATAATACTTTTCCGGAGCCATGTTTTTCAGGCTTCCATGACGACGGCGCTGATTGTAATACTCCATGTATAAAGAAACTTGTTCATAGGCTTCCGCATAACTGTTAAATTGATGCCTGCTATAGCAGTCATCTTCAAGAATAGAATGAAAGGCCTCAATATGCGCGTTTAAATTTGGGGTTCCGATAGGTATCCTTTCATGGGTTATACAAAGCTTCCGGCATACTTCTTCGAAGCGCTTCGCAATGAATTGCGGGCCATTATCCGTCCTTACCTGTGGCATTTCCATTCCCGGTTTAATCCCGCGCTTCTTCAAAGCGTTCCGAAGAACTCTACAAGCATCTTTAGCCGTGCAGGTTAAGCCTAAATGGTAGTCAATAACATTGCGATCAAATACGTCAATTAAAGACAGTTGGAAAAAGAATCTTTCTTCTCCATATATGTAGCCGTATTTTATATCCATCTCCCAGAGCTGGTTGGGTCCGGTTACTTCGGTCCTTTGGGCCAGACGTTTTGGATGTCTGGGCCGACAGACTCTTTGGGGTTTAAGAATAGCTAACTCCTTACATAGGCGGTAAACCTTTTTATGATTGATGACAAGAGCATAATCATCAACTAAAGCAGCAGTAAGCTTTTTATAGCCATAAGGAAAACCATCGCCACAAACTAATTCACATAACCATTCCTTGATTTGTTCATCAGGAATTTTCTTGCCATTCAGGGTGTAAGAAAACTGTGTTTTAGACCGACCAACAGTTTTACCCGGATTCTTAACTTTCATCAATTTCTTGCGGTTAATATTCTCATAAAAGGTGGATGGCGCTAATCCGACAAAGCCAAGGACCAGATTTATATTATATCCTTTTTTAATCCACCTTTTGGCAATGATGACTTTGTCGGTTACTGAGGGTTTACCATATCGCGTAGTTCTCTTAATATGGCCAGTTCTAATTCTTTTTCGGCCACAATTCTTTTCAGCCGCTCATTCTCCCGGCCAAGGGTTTCAAGGCGTTTTTCGACTTCAATAAGTCGCTGCTCTTTGTTTTTTGGTAAAGGAACAATAGAACCATTTCTTCTTGATGCCTGAAGCCAACTGTGTACTGTGTTTTTAGAAAGTCCGTGCCGTCGGGCTACCAAGGCGGCATTGCCGACTTCTTGGCATTCTCTAATGATTTGTTCCTTAAATTCCTGGTCATAGTGTTTCTTTTTCATCTTTCTACCCCCTGCTTTTTCATTCTAGCATGTTCATACTTTTTCTCCAATTGGATTAGGGGGCTAGATAGGCTTAAATATGGTTTTTAGACATCAAATAAAGCCCGACCTCAAACCCTGGATGTAGCCAACTTAATTGTACCTACAACTCCGCTGATGGTGGCCAGACTACCAGTAATTTATTCCGTACCCAAAAGTATATAACATAATGAACAGCAAATATACCTAATAATAACTCCTTCTTTGTTGACCCCAGGACTATGCAATAAAACGTGGGATTCCACCTTTTATTGCATTCAGTAGTTTTTCCCTGGGCTTTTTATGGTAATCACATTCTCACACTCTCTACTTTTATAAAGTGTTAGTATTCTCCAATAGCCTTTCTGACCGTGATTAATTCGTTAAATGCATCCTGGATTTCTTTTTCTGGGATCAGGTTTGAAAGTGATGTGTACAATTCAATAATATTTTTATTAATAGCCTTTTCCAATTCAGCAGCTTCCATTTTTTCTTTAATAGCGTCATTTACCAGTAGGTCCAACTGATATAAAGCATTGGTTACGATTCTATCAAAAAATGGTGTTATCTCCCGGGCTTTTTCCTCTGCTAACGGAGGTTCGATAACTGGACCGCCATTACTATAAAAATATGAAAGCAATCTATTTAGATTATAATTAGCTAATTTCTCGATTTCTTCTTTGCCTATTAATTGTTCTACGGCTAATTTGGAATAAAATACTTTTTGTGACCCATGGCTCGTCCCTGACAGATCAAGGTATATATCTCCGAGATAGTTTTGTAGATTCACCCCCAGGGAATACACCTCATCGGCACTACGGGGACATGCAATTGAGTTAGCCGCAGCATAATTAGGCAATTTTTCGAGATCGATTTTTGGCTGTTTATTCTCTTTTATAATTTTACCCATTTTTTTAATTTCTTCAGCTTCCATCATACCTATCATCTCCTTTGGCTAATTATCATTAACTTAAACAGAAATGAGGTTTTTAACTCGCTTCCCTTCCGCCCCCTTTTTCTTTTTCGTCACGTTACGCTTATGTTTTGACCTTAAATATCGCAATATGCGTGCCAGCTTTTACTTAATTGCTGATTTATTTACCTGAAAAATAAAGAAAGCCCTTATTCAGGGCGTTGGCAGCCTGGTTTCCCTAAATCTGCCTAAATGAGCCTTCAGATTCATTGTTCAAAAGTGTAGCACAGCAACACATAATGTAGTGAATGCTACACTTTTGACACATTTTTAATCAATCCGTATTAACAGTACATATTTTTAATTCTTAATATTTAGTTCCTTCATTTTTCTGTATAAAGTGCTTCTTGATATACCTAATTCAGCGGAAGCCTTACTAATGTTCCCAGCGTGAAAATCTAATGCTCTGATTATACGTTCCTGTTCCTGTTGCAGAGCATGTAATTTCCGTGTACTGCGGTTGGATAACGATTTGGAAGTGCTTAGGGAATTAATTTCCCGTTCCCACCTATCTCGTGAATGGCCAACAGCTGCATTTACTATTTCCTGAGGTAGATCTTCAATAGTTATACGATTATTCTCACAGGTCAAAAGAATTCTTTCTACGGCATTCTGTAATTCGCGAATGTTTCCGGGCCAATTGTAGTTTTCCATGCATTTTATTACGGCCGGATCAACCCCGGAAATATTTTTATGGAAGCGGTGAGACATTTCCTGAACGAAGTAGTTAAAAAGTATTTTTATATCAGAACGTCTTTCCCTTAAAGCGGGTATAGTAATCTGTACTACGTTTAACCGGTAATAAAGATCTGCCCTGAACCGGCCCTGTTCAATTAAGCGCAATAGGTCCTGATTGGTGGCTGCTATTATTCTTACATCGACATTAATTAAAGTGTCACCACCCACACGCAAAATAGCTTTCTCTTGAATAGCCCTTAATAGCATAGCTTGTTGTTCCAGGGGCATATCCCCAATTTCGTCCAAGAATAGTGTTCCATTGTTAGCCAGCTCAAATTTACCGGGCCGACCTCCCCGGCGAGCCCCTGTAAAAGCACCTTCAACATATCCAAATAACTCACTGCCCACCAACTCCCGGGGCAGAGCCGCACAATTGATGGCAACAAAAGGCCCGTTTTTGCGCGAACTGCCATTATGAATGGCCTGAGCAAAGACTTCTTTCCCGGTGCCGCTCTCTGCCTGCAAGAGAACCGTGGAGTTGTTGGTACAAGCCATTTTAGCCAGCTTAATAGACCTTTTCAGTTGTTTGTCTTCGCCTAAAATAGAGTCGAAAGTAAAGCTGGCCTGCGCGCCGGTAAAACTGTTAACCAGATGCTGAACCTGAGCAATCGGTCTAAGAATAATAGTGGCTCCGGTAACTTTTTTATTTTCATCAAAAATGGGTTTACCAGAGGCAGTTGCATGTATTTTGCCTTTCATACCATCCAGCAAAATCTCTCGGTCACAAAAAGGCTTGCCAGTTTCAAAAAGGTGTAAGGTATTGGGTGCCTTGCCGCTGAATAAATCTACAACATTTACACCTAATAAAACCTCGTTCGAATAACCAGTAATTTGCTGGGCAGCAGGGTTAAACTGAGTAATGTTACCGTTGTGGTCGATAACAATAACACCATCAGACATAGTATCAAATACGTTGGTCAATTCATTGTGCATATTTCTCAAAGCCTGCTGTTCAATACGCAGTTGTTTTTCCTGGTACATATGGCAATTTTGAGCCTTATTAAGACCATTGAAAACTGCTACCGCCATTTGATAGCAGGAATTATAACCACAGGCGGCACAGTTTCTGAAGTCCATTTCTTCATATTTATGCATGTCAGTGTAAATTTTTTGTAATTCCGTCTGGGTGGGAACCTTTATGTTTCTCTGGGACGATAAATCTTTATAATTAGTGAAGGTAAAATCAAGTTCTTCAGTAATCTTCGCTAAAAAGTTATTTAACTGTTCATTTGTGTTATGGTCAATTATTCTCGATTCAGCCCGGGAAGCAATAGAAAATTCTATCTCATCTATAGATTTGTCATGGTTTATACAACCGGCTCCCATGTTACAGCCTTTTTCACAACTCAGAATATCTATTATAAGCGGCAGGGTTTTATTGCCCCTTTTAATAGAATCTGCCAGGTTATCTAAATATTTTTCAAATACTAGCCTACCTGCAATCTTGGTAATCGAACTGGCCGCTGTGTCCGGATAGTGATACAAGTAGCTTTCCTTTAGGCCGCCGGGAGTTGAGAAGTTGACCGCAATTCCCGCTTGTATACGGCTGTCGAATTGCCCATCCTCTAATTTAGCCAAATCAATATTACGGTCAAGAAATACTTTAACCAGTGATTGGTAAGTAACATTATAATTCACAACCTGACTGTCCTGAAATTCCCGACGTTTGGCCAAACATGGGGAAATAAAGGCCAATCTGGCATTAGGATATAATGACCTTATATAAACAGCCAGATTATAAACTGGTGTGCCTACCGGTGCCAAGTGTCCAATAAGTTCCGGATATTTTATTTCTATACACTTGACCACAGCCGGACAAGGAGTAGCAATGACCGGGGTTTTCGCTTGTCCAGACTGAATAGCCCTATGGTAACTAGCCACTGTAATTTCAGCACCCAGTGAAACATCATATACCCCTTTAACCCCTAAAATCCGCAAGGCTGTAATTAATTTCTTAAGATCAAAATTACTCTGGGCAGAAGGTGCCACCAGAGCAATAATCTCCTGGTTGTGGAGATCAGAAATAAACTGCAGGGTATCGTCAATGGCAAATCGAGCAGTTTTTTCAATAAAACCTCCGTGGCTCTTTATACAAGCTTCAATACAACGTCCACAACCAATGCAGAGGTCATTATCAAATTTAACCACATCACCACTGCCGTCGTTGCAGATTTTCATGGGACACACTGCAATACACTGATGGCAGTTGGTGCAATTCTGTTCTTTGATGCCGATTATCTCAACTAATTTTTGCATAATGGCCCTTAAATCCATAAAAGCATATACTTTCGCTTTACCGACCAATAAAGCAAGAAACTCAAGCGTTTATCCTGTGTTACCTTTACGATTATCATTACGATTCCAGAGTATAAAGCTTTGAGTTCCCATGAATATTAAGGTTGCCCTTCTTTCATCATTAATATAGTCAACTGCATTAGCGACTAACGACTGTTTACGTTCATGCCCTGGCTATATGACTTTCTTATGGCAGCAATCCTTATAATTCACCGGTCTGGATTATGGGTATCTCCATAGGCGCACTATATTGTAATTATATAGTAAAAGCATGTCGAAGACCACTATTATAAATCATTTTATGTCATAAAATATCCGAATATTTAAATATAGTATCTAGTTTTAATTACTTTTTACTATCAGATTAATAAATTAATAGCCTTACGGAAAAGCTACTACTATTAGAGTAAATGGAGGTGACATCATGGCCGAAGCGAGGTTGCAAATACTTAACCAGGGACCGATTATAGTAGCTGGTCATGTAGATCTGATAGATGACCATGGGAACACCATTCAACGTCAAGAACCGGTAGCACTGTGCCGTTGCGGTAAATCTGAAAATATGCCCTTCTGTGATGGAATTGAAAAAGGCCATATGAAGACATGCCATAGAGCTATGGATATACTATAGTTAGAAAAGAGAAGCTAAGATAAGTTATTGGCGCACCGAATGCTAATTGCCTGGTGCGCTGTTGTTTTTTTATGATTTAATAAATAATCAATTAGTATGTCCGCAAAATATGGTTTTCTGATAAAATAGTAGCATATTTTTTATTGTTAGAATAATAACACCCCAAATTGAACTAGGAGGAACAATATGACTAAGTCGCTTCCTTTTTCGAAAGAACAGATTGAATCGATTATCAGCAGGTACCCTACTCCCTTTCACCTGTATGATGAGCAAGCTATACGAGAAAATGCCCGAAAATTACTTGAGGCTTTTTCCTGGGCACCTGAATTCAAAGAATACTTTGCTGTAAAGGCTACTCCAAATCCGTACGTGCTTAAGATTCTTAAGGAAGAAGGGTTCGGTGCTGATTGCAGTTCCCTGGCCGAGTTAATTTTGGCAGAGAGCGCCGGTATCAGTGGGGAAGATATTATGTTTTCATCAAATGATACGCCTGCCCATGAGTTTTGCAAAGCCAAAGAATTAGGAGCTGTTATTAACCTGGATGACATAAGCCATATCGAATTTCTCGAAGAATGCGCAGGCTTGCCGGAATTGATATCCTTTCGTTATAACCCCGGGCCGTTGCGTGGCGGCAACGCCATCATTGGCGTACCACAGGAAGCCAAATATGGTTTTACCCGGGAACAGATTATTGAAGGTTACCAAATAGTGCGTAATAAAGGAGTAAAAAGATTCGGCCTTCATACCATGGTAGTATCTAACGAACTGGATCCGTACAGTTTTGTTGGTACCGCCGAAATGCTTTTTGACCTGGTGGTGGAGATTTATGAAACTACCGGTATAAAGATTGAATTTGTAAACTTTGGCGGTGGCATTGGAATTCCTTACCGGCCACAGGAGAAACCTGTTGATTTAGACCTTATCTCGCGTGAGATCAGAAGAGCCTATGAGGAAAAAATTAAGGGAGCCGGTCTGCATCCGCTGCGCATCACCATGGAACTAGGCCGTTATATAACCGGTCCCTACGGTTATCTGGTTTCTACTGTACTTCATAAGAAGGCCATTTATAAAAACTATGTAGGTCTGGATGCCTGTATGGCAAACCTGATGCGGCCAGGTATGTACGGAGCCTATCACCATATTACGGTACTGGGTAAGGAGAACTGGCCACTGGACCACGTATATGATGTGACAGGTTCACTATGCGAAAATAACGACAAGTTCGCCATTGACCGAAAATTACCAGAAATTACCCCGGGTGATATTGTAGTTATTCATGATACTGGTGCTCATGGGCATGCCATGGGATTTAATTATAACGGTAAACTGAGATCTGCTGAGCTGCTCTTAAGGCCTAATGGAGAGGTAAAACTGATTCGCCGGGCAGAAACATTAGAAGATTATTTTGCCACCCTGGATTTTGCAGGATTAGCGAAATCGGAATAATTCATATTTTTCTCTTAACCAGGTGCCCAGATGAGCTTTCGGGTACCTGGTTAATTTTCACCATTCACCTTGAATCTGAGCTAACCGGTGATCAACGGAAAAATCAGGTTTATCAAAATAATTACCGTTACATCCAAAGGTAGCATCAACATTAATCCATCTGCCTTCTTCCCACGAGAAAACCTGGTTCCAGGCGTGATCACCCCAGTTTAGCCCGCTATAACCCAGTCCGGTAATCAGGCGAACCTTCAATCCTACTGCCCGGCACATCGATACATAGAGACTGGAGTAATCAAAACAGATTCCCTTCCTGGTATTAAAAGTTACAATGGAGCCGGACTTAAAGCCGCTGGGGTTATGAGCAATACGTGCTGCTTTATAATAATCATACACAATGTTTTTGGTCAGCCATTGATAGATTAAAAGGGCTTTTCTGGTACTGCTTTCTTCATTGCCCACAATACTTTTAGCAGTATTGTCAATATCTGTATTCGATTGTATCGCCTCATCCAGAGTAACTCCATTAAAATACTCTATTATTCGGTCTTGTCTAAACTGTCGAAGTGATTGCTCTGCCTCTGACAGATCTGCGCTATCACCAGCACCGGGAAAAATCCTTGCAGCTGTACGGGCAAAAGAATCATTCACAATAACCGGTACTTTTTCCGCCAAGTTAGAATTCAGCACCGGAGACACGGCCTGCCGATATACAGTCTGATAGAGGGAAGAATTATTCGTCCATGCGGATAAGAAGGAAGATGGGAAGTAATAAACCCAAAAATTAAGTGCCAATCCTACCACAAAGGCTGTAAATGCTGCACGGGGCACCTGCAGGACGGCACCAATTGTTACTTTAAATATATATCCCCCCGAAATTATCAACGAATACATCTGGCTGGCCAGGCGTACCAAAATGACACGGTTAATTAAGCCAGATAACGGCCTGATAATTGCCGTCAGAAGAGCTGAAAGTAAAGGTACAGAAATAGCATATATCACAACATCCCACCCATAAAGCTCAGCTCTTACATTGGCCGGAATCCAGTAATAAACCTGTGCAAATACCCCGCCGCTATGATCAAAAAATATCTTCCGGGTTATATACAGGGACAGAAACAATACTAATAGGAAAACCAGACTTTCCAACCAGGACCACAATGAAAGGCGAATGCCTTGTTCAGAAATTTTCATGAAGGCACCTTTAAGTATGGGTATAATCAGCAATAATGCCAGTATTATAGTTACAGGGTTTAGATTGGGCAAGCTGCTCATTCCTATACTGATTACTTGTCCCCCTTATTATATGCTGTTTTTATTGATAGTAAAAAATCTAATCCAAAGCTTCTAGATTTTCTCGCCGCACTCCGGGCAGAATTTAGCCCCCGGGGTAAGTTTCGCTCCACACCCCGAACATTTATCTACGGATTTTAAACGTGCACCACATTCTGGACAGAATTTGGCATTTGTCTGCAAGGGTGTCTCACATTGCGGGCAGGTGGCACGTATATTCTCCCGCCAGTTTTCAGTAGCCAATTTTTTATCTTCTTCAGCCATTGCTGCATGAGC
>JBMNOY010000085.1:0-5332 GCA_050943315.1 Syntrophomonadaceae bacterium | reverse complement strand
ATAATCATCTGCCCTATGCCGACAGCAGCACCATACCTGCATGGGCCAATGCCGCTTTTCTCTATCTGTATAACCAGGGTCTCTTAGATATGTGGAACGGCCCCAACTTGCAGCCCTGGCGCCCCGTCACCCGCGCCGAAGCCGCCGCCATCATCGACCAAATAAACCGATAAGTGAAGTTTCTCCGTACCACGTACCAAAAAACTTCACTTATTGATCGGGGGGAAGGGAAAAGGGTTATTTTGTCTAATGTAATGTAGTAATACTCTCGTTAGGGAACTATTGGATTAAGGAGGCTTAAAAAATGAAAAGAGTTATAGGGATTTACTTGCTATTGTTATCTTTTATTTTTGTTGGGCTGGGAGTAAATCCTGGTTGGGCAGCTAATAAGAGTTTCCCTGATGTAAACAATCATTGGGCTAAAGGTTTCATAAATGAACTTGCCTCCCGGGGATATGTGGGAGGATATCCAGATGGCACTTTCAAGCCTGATAAGAATATGACCAGAGCTGAATTCACCAGTGCCCTCATCACCTCTATGGGGATTACGGCCACTGATACGACCAGTCGTAATTTTAGTGACACCTATAATAATTGGGCTCTGGCGGCTATAAACGAGGCGGTTAAAAGGGGTATTCTGATACCGGCTGAATATCCCAACGGCCTGGTGCCCAACGGTGAAATTAAACGCAGTGAAGCCTGTGCTATGGTGGTTCGCGCTATAGGGAAAGGACCCAGTGACGGTATACCTTCATTTGCAGATAAAAGCGCACTGCAGCAGAGCATGTATGTCGGTTATATTAAAACCGCTGTTGAACTGGGTATTATGTCCGGATATTCTAATGGCAAATTTGAGCCATTTAGTAGCATGACCAGAGCCCAGGCTTTTACGGTTATATACAATATCCTGGCCCGGCAAGGCAAAGTTCCGGCAGTTCCCTCCACCTCGACCACCCCGACAACTCCACCGGCTAGCGGAAATACCGGAACAATCAATTATATAGCTGTAGGGGAGGATATATACGATTGCCGACAGGCAGCTTTTATAATAAATTACCAGGCCGTACCTATTAAGTCCATTACTGCTTCCGATTCCAGTATCAAAGTAAATGGTTATTATACCTACAAATTAGATGATGACAATAACCCTGACCTGGTAATCTACAACAACCGTTATAGCTTTGCTAAACTTACTGTTAGCGGCGATAAGCTGGTACTATCGTCTCCTTACCGCAAAATATACAAATTTGAGGTAAACAACTATACCTACAATAGTGATTATGTAAGCTTGTATATTAACTCAGCCAATAAAGGTAATTACTTATCAGACATGGAGATTATTGATGAAAATGAGGTTCGGGTGGGCAGCAAGACCTATAAATTAGGCACCGATAAGCTCACCATCGCCGTCGGTGCAAACGATACAAAAAAGTTTTATGACATCGAGCAAATTGAATTAAAACCACAGGACACCTTAATGGAACTGGAAGAAACTGACGCAGTGGTTATGGATAATATAGAAATATCCGATATTGCCGCTATTTTTGTTGACGATACAACCCTTAACCTAAATAGAGTTAATGATATCGATTTTATTATAGGGGGAAAAAAATATAGCCTTTCTGAAGTCACTATAGATGCCAGCGGCAATTTTTCTCAGGGAAACAAAGATTATACATATAAACAGGTAGTCATGATTATTGATGGTAAACAGTATAAGATTGACTTATTGCATATAAACAAGTCTAAATATGTATTCTACTGTACTGAAAGCAGTAATCACGAATGGATCGTGGTGGATGATGAATACCGGGATGCTGATGATATTAAGATTATTAAAGGAACGACCGTCTATGACTCTGACGAGGTTGTAGTAGTGGACCGCAATCTAATACGTATTAACGGAGAACAGTACCGGCTGGATTCGGATTTTAAATGCCGGGTGGATGGTAAAACTTATGCCATAGACGAAATAGATTATGATACTTCCGAGCAGGTTACCGTCATTGAGACCGGGGATCTAACATATTCTGTTCTGGACAACCAACCGGAGCAAATAGTCTTTTTCGTTGATGATACCAGATACCAAAGGGGTACTGACGATGTTAGTATCTATACCAACAACAGATGGCGGAGCTTTGATTTGGTGAATATTTCTGATCCTTCGCATTATATTTATCAGGATAAGACTTATGAGCTGATTGGAGCGCGCATCAGAATCGACGCAGCGGAATTTGAGGTAGTGGATACCTCCTGGCACGGGTCAACCGGGGTTCTGGATATCTATATGGAAGAAGACTAAACATAACCTGTTTTACAAGACAATAAAAAGCACCTGTACTTCTCGGTATACAGGTGCTTTAGTTTTTAAATTAAACTATTTTTTCGCTATTTTTGCAGCCATAAGATAATAGTTTCCTTTTCGGCACTGGCTTCCAGAGATTTTAATTCTCCTTCCAGTTTAGTAATCTGTCCATCAATCTGAGCCTTCTGGGCGGCATCCTGAACTCTGTCACGCTCGGCGGTAAGGGCCTGATATTTACTCAAATTTTGGGCGTACTGTGAGGTGATATCTACTTTATCTACATCCTGGCCCGATACAGTACCCAGGCTGCTTAGGCTAGCCAGAAGGTTGGGCGCAGCAGCTTTTGTTCCCGTAATCTTTAACACCCAAAAGGTGCCATTCTCATTCACCTGCTGTCCCAGGTTTTGCGTAGAAGCACCACTGGTGCCAGCTATCTGCGTGGCTTGCTCCAAAGCGGCAGCCGGATCGACGACCTTAAGCTTCAACATGGTGGTTTTTACAACCCGTTCCTTATTAAGAAAAATAGGAGAAGAATGCATAGGCTGATCAGGAACCTGATTGACGCCCGGAGTGGTGGTGATAGCAGGATCCGGAGTATTGCTATTTTCTACTTTCTGGGGTTGGGACGGGGCTGCGGCATGGCTAGGAGATAAGTTGTTATTACTGCTGGTTTTATCATTATTAATGGAATCACCCTTATCGGCAACAATAACCTGTGGTTGATCAGCACGGTTGTTATGGGCTGTCTGGAAAGCAGGCATAAAACGAACACCCAAACCACCCAGTGTAATCAACAGAGCAGCAGCCGTGGCAGCGACCGCCGGCTTCCATCTGGTTATAACATTGCGGACCTGCTCCAGCCTGGAGAAGGATCTGCTGTCTATAATCTGCTGCATAACCGACGCCTTAAAACCATCAGGAGCAGGGATTACTTCAGTGCCCACCTTTTTTAAGGCATTAACCAGCGCCACCAGTTGATTATATTCCCGGCGACAGGCAGCACAGTTACTCAGGTGGGTCTGTATCATCAGAGTTTCTTCCGATGATAGCTGACCATCCAGGTAAGAGGATAGATTCTGTTTAATTTCCCTGCAATCCATTATCTCTACACCTCAACTTAAGTCCAGAGCTTCCAACTCCTTAGTAAGATCCTTATGCTCTCGACTGAAAGTGGCTTTACGGTTATCGAAGAATATCATGGTAAATCACCTGGTCGTCGTAAGCATATTTCTCAATTGCCTGAGAACTCATACCGGACAGTATAATTACACCATTACCTTATTAGACCGCGGCTAATGCAAAAAAGTTCCCATACCGGCAAATAAAATTTGCAAAACATTTATTTATCAGTGGCGACACAAACCGTAATTTACCTCAACAAGTACTAAAATTATTATACTTACAATAGCAGGAGGGGTTTTCATCTAGATTACAAGTCCTATATATAATAGGTATCTAAAAAATTTTTTACCGGTGTGGGAACTTTTTGTCTATCGTTCGCGTCTAATCATACAGTTGGCCAGGGTATTCCGATTCAGACAATTGGTATGTAGTCCTGGTTTACAATACAGCCGGGTGTTATACCCTACATAAATCCGGCTTTAAAGGAGGGGAGAATTAAGTAGTAAAGTTATTATCCACCACTGTGATGGATGAACACCTCTCAGCTATGGCTTAAAAGCCTGACAACCTAAGTAAAAACTAACGATTATTATAAAAGGAGGAAATAAAATGCTAAGAAGAAGAAACAAACATTTTGCACTTCTGTTAGTTCTGGCCATGTTAGCAACCATGTTCGTTGGCGCAGGTACGGCTAGTGCAAGCACCAATGTATGGTGTCCCAAAGTTCAGCAGGTTTCCGATGACTCCCAAACTGCCATCGGCTCCCTGTTTATTGATGTGGATCCAGGTGTCCTGAGTGATACTGATGAGATCCTGGAAATCAAACTTCCCAGCGATGTAGACTTAAGTACAGGTGATGGTGATGCTGTAGTTGCTACCGCTAATAAAGCGAATATCCCGGTTGTTGTAGTAGTTCCTGCTAAAGTGGGTGGCGACGACAATGCTATCACTGAAGTAGGTCTGGTTGATGTTGATGTTGCAACCAACAAACTTACTTTGACCGTAGATGCAAGTGCTGCTTCCTTTGTTCAGGACAGCGCTTTTATTCGTATCTACTTTAATAAGGTAGATATTGAATCCGGTTGCGAAGGCGATATTAAAGCTACATTATCTTCACCTACTAACTTCCCGACTGGAAACGTGGTTCTGGCCAATTGCGGCGGTGGAGATGCAACTATCTCAATCGATGATGTTAACAATATTACCGAATCCGGCGATGAATTTGAAGATATTATCATTGAAGAGCCTGTAGGCGGTACCCTGGATGCTGAAGATGCTGTAATCGAACTGGCTCTGCCTCGCGGTTTTAAATGGCAGATCGACAGCGTAACAGGTGTAACAGGTGCATGGGGCTTCGGTGCCAATGACGTTGACTTTAAACTCTCTGACGATGGAGATACCTTGAAAATCAACGTAAAGAAAAAATCCAGTGATAAAGGCCGCATCATTATCAAAGGTTCTTTGGAAGTAAATGAAGCTAAAGCCGAAGTTGGCGACATTGAAGTTGCACTTTCCGGTGATGTTACTCCCGATAGCTTAGTTATCGGTGCATACAAAGAATATGGCGCAGTTGTTGAAGAAGGTACTGTAGCTGAAATGCTGGCAGGCCGTCCTGACCAAAAAATAGGCGAATTCTATATTAAAGAAAATGCTCCCGGCAGCTTAATTGCTGGACGCAGCATTAACTTGACTTTACCTGAATTTGCAAAATGGCCTGCCAAGGCGGACGGAACAATTGATAAAAATTTAATCAAGGTTAGTGTAACTAAAGGAACCGATGTACTCGATAATTGCACAATGAGCTTGGTAGATGACGATGCTCATATTCTGAAGATTGCCCTTGATAAAAATGCAGAAAGTAGCTCAGCTGCAACCATTAAGTTTAAAGAAGATACCAAAATATTA
>JBMNOY010000025.1:0-27792 GCA_050943315.1 Syntrophomonadaceae bacterium | reverse complement strand
AACAGAAGAAGCTTTTCTGGAAAGACAAGCCCAACTGGATAGCATCCTGAACTCCGTGCAGGATGTAATCTGGTCAGTAACCCCAGATACCTTCGAATTAATTTACATTAATCCGGCCGCTGAAAATCTTTATGGATATTCATTAGAGCAGATCTACAATGATATGCGCGGCGATTATGTATTAATGCAGACTAGTCGTGACGTGTTGCTGGATAATTTCGCCACTTTATTGGAAAGAGGCTGGTTTGAGGCCGAATTCTGTCTCCCCCTGCCCAGCGGTGAGAAACGTTGGCTGCACCGCAGAGCTCACTTCGCCCGCGATGCCCATGGGGTAATAGCCCGTATTGACGGCATTGATACCGACATTACACGCCGTAAAGAGGCCGAGGACACCTTGAAATATATAAGCTTACATGATAGTCTTACTGGTTTGTTCAACCGCTTCTTTTTTGAAAAAGAAATGCAACGTTTGAACAATGAAGCTTATGTGTCCGTGGGCTTGCTGGTCTGCGATGTTGACGGGCTGAAAATCGTTAACGATAAACTGGGTCATGATGCTGGAGACCAATTACTCAAACATTGTGCCCAGGTTTTAACCAGTTGCTTCGATGTACATAAGCAGCAGGTAGTATCCCGAATAGGTGGCGATGAGTTCGCGGTGTTAATTGAAAACTGTTCTAAAGAGGAGTTAGCTGCTGCTGCCAGCTGTCTGCGGCAAGCAATTGTTGAGCACAACAACCAATCCAACCTGGCCTTTCCGATAAGTCTTTCCATTGGTATGGCTTTAAGGGATTCGGCAACCGTAAAAATGGAAGAAGTTTTTCGCCATGCCGATAATATGATGTATGCCGAAAAACCTTCCAGCCACCAGCGCTTTGAAAAATTATTCAACGAACTATACTAGTTTTATTTTTATCAACTTTTCCTCATTTTCCCGCATTTTCATGCACCTCTAAAGGAAAAATATATTCCGCATAGTTCCATTAATCAAACAGATACTATATTACGAACATATATTTTTTAAGGAGGTGTCGGATTTGCGACGACCCAGAATATTAGTACTGGTAATTACTTTAATAATGGGATTTTCATTACTAATCGGGGGCTGTGCAACCAGTCAAAAACCGGCTGAAAAACCTGCACCAGGCCCCACTAACCCCAAGGTTACCACACCGGCCCCGGATTCTTCCCAGCAGGTTGCCCGGCGTGTTGTTACCGCCGCTGAAGCTGAGAAGGGAGTACGTGATGCCACTGCCGTTGTAGCCGGTAAAACCATCTATATTGGTTTGGACCTGAATGCTAACTTGGACAAATCCACCTCAGCCCAGGTAGAAAGAAATGTACTGAACAGGATAAAGAAAATGCAACCCAACTATGCTATAAGTATTGCTTCGGACATTGATACCGTAACCCGTCTTAAAAACATCTCCGACGGAATTGCCCAGGGTAAACCACTATCAAGTTTTAAAAATGAATTAGAAGACATCGGCACCCGTATGAGACCCCGCGTCAAATCGAATCTATAGTTAACCAAGCAGAGGCAGCTATTTTTAAAGCATAGTGCCTCTGCTTTTTATCTTAAAATTAGAGGCTATAGATGCTTACGATTTCATCGTATGCAGATTTTTATACCCTGCACCTCACACTACTCCACACTATTCCACAATATTTCCGAAACATCCATTACCTTAATGCTGTCATCCTTGCCTGCATCTTTCACCCCGTCAATCAGCATCGTCAAACAGTAAGGGCAATTACTGGCAATCAACTCGGGTCCAGGTTGGAGCAATTGCTCGGCTCGGGTCTCGTTAATCCTCTTATAGCCATCAACGGAGTCTTCCTCCAGGAACATGCGGCCTCCGCCTGCTCCACAGCAAAATCCATACCGCCGGGATTTTTCTACCTCCTCGATCATCGCCCCGGCAGCCTTCAGCACCATGCGGGGGGGATCATAAATACCGTTGTGGCGGCCCAGGAAACAGGAGTCGTGATAACTCACACGTTGGCTTAGGTTCTTATTTATCTTGAGTTTGCCCTCAGCTATCAGACGAGCCAGGATTTCTGTGGAGTGGTAAACTTCATAGTCACCACCCATTTGTGGATACTCATTCTTAATACAGTTATAACCATGCGGGCAAATACAAATAATCTTTTTTACTCCATAACGGTTAAAAGTCTCAATGTTATGAGCCGCCAGGGTCTGGTATAAATATTCATTGCCCAGGCGGCGGGCAGGATCACCGCAGCATTGCTCCTCGGTTCCCAGACAGGCAAAACTCACGCCGGCCCGGTTTAGCAGTTTAACCAGGGCTTCACCGGCGCGTTTATAGCGATCATCAAAAGCTACTGCACATCCGGCGAAAAGGAGATATTCAAAATCCCGTCCGTCTTCTCCCAGAATATTAACCTGTTCACGCACTCCCCGTTCGTTTATCCAATCCGCCCGGGAGGCCCATCCTACTCCCCAGGGATTATAGTTGCGTTCCAGGTTGGTAAAAGCACTTTGCGCCTCACCAGGAATATCTCCCTGCCACATCACCAAATTACGCCGCATTTCGGTAATTTTGTGCAGGTGTTCAATAAACATGGGACAGCTCTCAACACAGGCCCGGCAATTGGTACAAGCCCACAGGACATCTGGAGTTACTACATCATATAGCAAGCTGGCTTCCCGGGGATCTACTTCCTCCCTTTCCGCGGTACTAGTCATAGCCAACTCTTCATCGTCTCGCCCATGACCTGGAAGCAGGTAAGGTGCTTTGCGGTCCATGTGCTTTTTCATGGCTTGAATAACGGTAATTTTCGGATTGAGGGTTTTTCCCGTAAGGTAAGCTGGGCAATTCTCCTGGCAGCGCCCACAGCGGATGCAGGCATCAAGATCCATCAGATCCTTCCAACTCAACTCCTCCAGCTTCTCCGTGCCAAAACGTTCCGCTTCCTCAATATTTTCTACCATGCGGCAGGCGCTTGGTTCGAAATCACGGGTATAATAACCAATCATACCCGTAAATATGTGCCAGAGTTTGGTGGTGGGAATCAAGGCGATAAAAAGAAAGGCTATGGCCATATGCAGCCACCAACTGATGCGGTGCCAGGCGAGGATATCATTTAAAGATATTCCTGCAAATAGCGGGGCTATATACCAGCCTATGGGTGATGCTGTCCTTTCGTAGGCAATTGGATCCGTACCTGCGGCCAGTTTAATCTGGGCAGCAATACGCAGACCTTCAATAAGATATCCTCCCGCCAGAACAACCGCGACAAGCAAAAGTATCCAGCCATCCAGAGGTTTGGTATCATTGAGCCGGTCCGGGCGCAGGATATAACGTATGACAGCCAGTACAGTAACCCCGATAAGAGCCAGTAAACCGGTTACATCTGCTAACCAGGATAATCCAATATAATATGCCCCTGTCAAAGGCGGAAAGCTAATTTTATCCCAACTGGCAAAAGCTATGGTGGTGATAAACAAAACCACAAAACCCCAAAACAACATAAAATGCATCCAACCAGGCAATGGTTTACGTACAACCCGTATATGAGCAAAAGTATAAGCCAGCCACGAGAAAAAACGCCTTTTAACCTGATTATTGCGGTGGGTTTCGCCCTGGGCAAGTCTCCATACCCGGGTTCGTTTATAAAAGCCATAGATGAATATTCCCAGAGGAATCAACATAAAAATGTAGATTAACCATTCATAAGGAATATTGGCCCCTACCACGCGCATGGGAACATCATATCCCCCTTGCAGCGGTTCATACCCAAATATCATGTTCTAAATCATACCTCCTCAGCAGAAAAATTTAGTTTATGGTAATTTGCCCCACAAGAAGCTACATTATTTATAAAATTTGTGAATAAGAAAACTAGTAAGAAATTTCGCTTTCATTATGGGCAGCTTTTACGGCCTGAAATGAGCAGCGATGTGCCGAGGGTAGAATTTAACGATTACGCAGCTTTTACCTGTAATCATTATTTCGTTGGCGGTTATGGTCATGGCTGGTAATGAAAAAAGGCTTTAGTATATCAATACTAAAGCCTTTGGTAATACAAGTATTTTTAGTAGTTACGGCTTCTCTTAGCCTGGAAACAGTCTCTGCAATATACTGGTCTGTCACCGGTGGGCTCGAACGGTACTGTTGTCTCTTGCCCGCAGGCAGCGCAAATAGTCTTAAACATAGGGCGATCATCTCTATAACCAGAATTGCCGTTACGTTGTTGTTTGCGTGCTTTTCTGCATCCCGGGCACCGACCTGGTTCATTTTCAAAGCCTTTTTCAGCATAAAATTCCTGTTCTGAAGCTGAGAACAAAAATTCGCTACCACAGTCCTTGCAAACTAGATACTTATCTTCAAACATGCAATACATCTCCCTTCTGAAGATACTCTTGGACTTCTCCCCAAAAAGGAGATAATAAAAGAACAAGGCAAAATTATTGTAATTCAAATCAAATGTAATGTCAAATAAAACTAATTTTTTAAAGTTAATTTCACCTAGTGGTGGGCTAATTGCTTAAACCCGCAACTTTCTCTACCATAGCAGCTCAAAATGCATGGCATCACCATATGAATTACCCCAGCTAAAACCTGCCGGTTTAAATGCTTTTTCCCAAAGAATCAGATTGGGGTCATATGGCTCACTGCCAGGGTTTACATACCGGTAATGATTACTCGCGTTGATATCAATGGCACTACCCCACGAATGGTTACTCAAACCCTGAGCAGGATTCCAATTTGCGTGCCTGGTCACCCAGGTACCATCCATGGTTTTTACCAGGCTTAAAAGCGAAACCTGTCTGCCATTTATATTAGCAGTCCCATTTTTTATATAAGTAAAAGCCTTAATAAAGCTGTTGGCTGCTTTTCGATGGACCTGTACCTGTCTGTTTAAGCCCGGCAAAGTTATGGTTACGATATTTTGTGCAATCCAATTAGGATCTACCTCAATTCTGCCGCCAGATATATCCCGGTAGCGGAATTGTCCGAATGAACCATTGACCTTACTTAGTTTAGGGTACTTATAGCTATTGGTTGGGATTGCCCCCCGTGACACCGGTCTGCTGCCGGCATATGCCACCTTGATTTCTGTCTGTTTTTCAGTTGCAGCGGCTACATCAGTTTGAGTACTATTTTGGACCGTAAAGGCCATCGTTTTACTGCCTAATTTAGTACCATCCCAGGCCGCCACCTTTATTACATAGTTGCCTGGGGTCAAGTTGCTGGTATCCAGGCGATAGTTTAATGAACTACTTTTAACGGTTAATTTGGATAAGCCGTTTACAAATAAGTGCATGTTTTTTATTTTATTGTCATCGGTAGCAATGGCAGTAATATTCACTGTATCTCCTTTGGTAACCGTAAGCCTATCCCTGGGGTTGGTAATCGAAACAACCGGGGCGGCATTTTTGTTAGCGGGGATTTTAAAGCTTGCTATTTTTCCATAAGTAATGCCCTTAGAGTTTATGGCATAAGCCTGGTAGTAATATGTATTGCCGGCCTTTAACCCGCTTATCGTTGTTGAAAATTCTTTACCGGCATTGATATTGTCGCCCAGAGTCTTCGTATTCTCCAGATTCCTGTTTGTGCCCCACCTGAAGCCGTATTGACTTATGCTTTTTCCTCCGGAATCTTTTATTATACCCGTTAAGGTGGCCCTGGTGCTGTCGATATGTACTTTCGAAGTGTCTACAGAAGGCTTTGTAGAACCATAAATGCTGTCAAAAACGAAAAATGACACTAGAAACACTAATACTATCGTTACAAGACTAAAACCAAATTTCCTATTCATAATATCCTCCCGGTCAACGCCAAACTATGTCAAATATTCAAACCACCTTACTTGTTGGCCTGGTTCACTATCACCCCCTAATATAGTGTCTATATTCCATTACTGTATCTGTATTGCTTATTATACATTCAATTCTATCTTTATCATTTTGATACCGTCAAAGGTAATAAAAGGTACGCTGGTAAATCCTGCTGTGATTACGGGCACAAAAAAACCGTGGAAAATCTCCACGGTTGTTTTCTACAATACCCAAAATACCGTTGCTCTATTTTGACACCTATCCTTCGATAGGTGGGTGCTCTTAGGAATGTTTCTATCTTCCCTTCCAGGAGGGCCCGATATCTGCACCCCGGTCAGAACTCCCGTATTAACTCTGTAGGTTCAAAATAAGAGCTTGACGAGTATTCCAGAATATGTATATTCTTTTTTAGGTCTGTGGGCTATTAAGCCCCCTCAAACGATTATCATATTATCACGGATTCAATTAATAATCTATTGGTATTTATAGCCATAAGGCAAGAGTGGATTCCATAAATCAAATGAATGTCTTTTATTAGAAGGAAGAAGGGAAGGAGAGCGCCTATATACAGGCGTTTGTTTAAATAAAAATGGTCGGGATGACAGGATTTGAACCTGCGAGCTCTCGGTCCCGAACCGAGCGCGATACCAAGCTTCGCCACATCCCGACGCAACACCTATTGTACCTTATAGTGAGAATAAATTCAAGGTTAAGCTTTAGTATTTATCTAATAACCTTTACTACCCGTATACAGCTATATGATATAGCAATCCTACCAGGGTAAAGTATACTACCCCGGAATAAAATATCAGCAGGGAACCAAGGAAAGCTGCCAGTGGTGCACCAAAAAATATTAAACCACACAAGGTATACACTAGAACCAGCACCAAATAGGCTACTAGATAGTCATTAGTTACGCGGCCGATTTGGTAAAATATTTGCTGAAAGTTAAACGCGGAGGCAATATTCATGTTAACTATGTAGTTAGCCAGGGCCATGGGCAGCATAACGCCTGCCAGCACAAAAAGCAGGACCAGCAAAAAGACCCCCGGTCCGGGCAATAACAGGATTATGAAGGGAATCAGCATATAGGCCATAATTATGACCAGGGCTGTCACGCCTTTTTTAGCCAGGTCCCCCATATCCTCCCAATCCGGCAGCCTTTTTTCTCCTCTGATGCCAATGCGGATACATTCCGTAAAGTAACCAATGGCCAGTATATTAAGTACGGGTACAATAGATATAAAGCAGCCTAAGATAATCTTTTTTACCCATTCCGGGTCTTTAAATGGAAAAGCCAGTAATTCCTTATAGTGCATTAGTGTCTCCCCTCCCTACTGAAATTATATAATTATACAGCAAAATAATGTACTTAAACACAAAAAAAGGGGGTACACCCCCCTAATTTTATCTTTATAGTTTAAGTATTCAGTTGTATTGAGCGTTAAAAATTATTTCACAAAACCTCCCAGCTTCGAGCCGGCTATCTTTAAACTGGTTGGAAATCCGTTCATACTCACACGAATGTGTCATATCTCTAACATCTGCATACCTCACGCTCACCTGGTATAGTTTTGCAAGTCATTGTTTACCCCGTGTTCTCTCTGTATCTCCTGAATCTTCGGCACCCACTGCTCAAGTCTCTGATGAACATCTTTGTCCCGTGCCCTATCAACTACCAGGATTTTATCTTCGTCCAATTGTATGCCGATATTGTAATAACCCCGTTCTACATCAGACCCAACGATTAATCCCTCGTATTCTTCCTTGGCATAGGTGCCGTATTCCAGGAACTTATCTTTGCTGATAACTTTACCTTGTAAATTCTGCATTACCCGGTCCTCCTTCAAACAAAAAGGTTAATAACCTTTTGTTATTTTATCCAGGCACCAGGTTTTTATGTATCCACTTCAAAACTTAATGCCGCTAACCTGAATAAGCCTATATCTCCATAATGACTTCCTTCTGAATATCTATAGCGTCATCAGTTAACTTCTTTAATAGCTTTTGAAACTCTTCATCCTGTTCTAAGACTGTTCTGTCTATTTTAATAGTTGCCATCCCATTTTCATAAGCAATAATTTCATAGCCCCTCTGTTTTAAAACGGCTTTGGCTTTACTAACGGTTATTTCGCTGGTTTGATCATCTTTATTAGTACTATAATAACTGGGCTCGATGATAAAGTCACAATAAATAAAGTGTTCATCAAAGCACAACTCGCTGTTGCAGTATTCGTAAAACCCCAGTAGTTCCTTATCCTGATACCTTATGGGAATATTCAGAAAGGGAAAAGCCTGCCCTCTGACATAGGAGTTTTTCAGTGAGGTTCGGCATAATGAACTAATCGTGGCAATATCTTCATTACCGTAATTATCCACGAAGTGTCTGATTTTGGCATAGATTTCTTCCACCCACTGGTTCCGGTCTATTATAGTCCGGTTACCCGACTTCAGGAACTTATCCCACTGGGTAAGTTTCTCAGCAATCTGATTAATCCCTGCGAAGTTGAGTTCCAAGGCTTCCAGGCCTTTTAACAGCCTAATTTCGATGCCCGCCAAATTAGCACTGATAATGACTTCCTCGTTAGCTTCGGTCCCTATAAGCAGCAATTTAGGAGAAAAAAAGTTGGGGCCAAACTCGGTTTGCCACGCTGACCTCAAATTTTCGTCCATCGAAGCAACCAGTGACCGATATTCCAAAATGCGGGCCACATCATCCCTATCAATCCTCGATTTGTGAATCTCAACAATTACCGGACGGTTATCCCGGGTATCTTTAAACAGTAATTCTATCTCCCTTGAGAAACCGTTCCTCCCCACATTCACCTTTCTTCCTTTGCCCTGACTGCCGCTAATATCGCTGATAACATACCGGTTGTCCAATAACCATGGGGATTCATATAACAGACTAATAATATCGCTATCATCCAACTTCATTATTAAGCCTCCCATCTGCTTTAATTTTAACTCTTTTTTAATACTATTTTAACCAGGTTTTTCGTTAAGCCCCGGCATAGTAAAGATTGTTTAATACCAGCTTCAATAGATTGTAACCACTTATAATACAGTCTCATAAATTAGAATAAGTCGATTATCAGGAGGTCAGAAAATTGGCATATATCAATTTTGGCAGCCGCGTGCTAGAGCGGGGCGTATCAGGTACTGATGTGGAAATACTTCAATACCTGTTGAATAATCTACCCAGAACAATAAGTTCGTCTATCTCTGAAGGAGGTTTTGGACCCCAAACTGAAGCCAGTGTCAGGAAATTTCAGGAGTATTTCGGACTTACCGCAGATGGTATAGTAGGCCCGGTTACTTTTTTATTTCTGGGACAGCCAACCGATCCCTACCTTCCTGCTGACGCCATGGTATTTGGCTCCCGAACCCTCAGCCGGGGTTCATCCGGAAGAGACGTCTGGGTCTTGCAGAACCGTTTAGCCAGTACGGCCAAAAAATATGCCCAGGCCCTGGGACGCCCGGCTGATGGCCAGTTTGGCACCAGGACCCGGGCAGCTGTAAGGCTATTTCAACAGGACCGCGGACTAACCCAGGATGGTGTTGTGGGGCCGCAAACCCTGGTTGAAGTTTTTCGTCACACGCATATGGGGGGTAGATATTTGCAAAGAAATAGATTCGAACGAAACCAGGGTTATGATGTTTACTTCCTGCAGGTGCATTTAAGAGAGCTGGGTTTTTCCTCCGGGGCTACAGACGGTAAATTTGGCCCGGCAACTCAGGCAGCCGTCAGATCTCTGCAGCGCTCAGCAGGTATTAGAGCTGATGGCCTGGTTGGTCCGCAGACTTATTATCATCTCGCCTATTCCTGACGCTATGTTTTTTCAAAGGGCTGGCCAGGGTAAATATCCTGGCCCCCGGTTTAGCGGACTTAGTCAGCTATAGCGGCGGTTAGCCAAGCTGGCAGCCGGTTAATGGCTGACAAAAGAAAAGGCGCCCCAGCGGGCGCCCAATTAACCGTTCATTTACTTATTTCTTGTTTATAACCTGATCTAATTGTCGGTTGAGTTCCGGTACTACTTCATACAGATTCCCTACTATGCCGTAATTGGCCACTTCAAAAATAGGTGCATTTTCATCACTGTTTACAGCACATATTATACGGGAATCCTTGATACCAGTGATATGCTGAATTTGCCCTGATACTCCCAGGCCCAAATAAAGATCTGGTTTTATCTCTTTACCTGATAAACCAATACAGGTATCCTCAGGCAGCCAGTGCATCTCCTCGGATAGAGGCCTGGTACAACCTATCTCTCCCCCTACGATTTCGGCCAGCTGATTGACCAGCTCCAGGTCCTCCTGTTTTTCTATACCCCGTCCTGCACATATTACAATTTTGGCTTCAGTCAAGCTGCCTGACGTACGATCTTTGGCTTTCTTGTTTACCAGATGAACAGCTGCCGGAGGAGGTGCGGGAAGTTCTCTTATTTTGCCGTCTCTAGCTTCCCGAACCGTAACCGGATCAAATACCCGGGGAGCAATAGTAGCCATCTGGGGGCGCTTTCTACATACTACCTTTTGAATAGCCGCACCTCCATAAACCAGGCGCTCCATGTTCACCAATCCGGTCTGGGGATCAAGACTTAATCCCGTACACTGACTGCACAGCCCTACATCCAGTCGTGCAGCCACACGCGCAGCGACATCTTTGCCCCTCAAAGTAGCAGAGATCAAAAACAAATCCGGATCTCCCTTACGGGTTTCATCAACTATTATTGGGATATAGGCATCTAACATTTGATCTTGGGGCAGATCTGGTAAAATTAGAACCTCATCTGCACCGTAATCAATATAATCCTGCGCCAGGTTCCGGTCACCGCTCAGGAACGCGGTCAATCCGGTATTCATGGCATCGGCCAGATTTCTACCAATGTTTAAAAGCTCTAAAGTTTGATCACGATTTTCTGCTAAAATCCAAACTCCAGGCATAAATATCACCTCCCTGAAGTAATTATGCGGGTGATGAAGGGATGATTATCCTATAACGCCGTCCTTTAACAAGGCTTCGACAAGCCCCTTTATTCCCGCCGCATCCGGATTAAACTTAATACACTGACGTTCCATGGTATTAGCCGCTACCTCCCTGGTTTCTAAATAAGACTCAGGAATACTCTTGAGCTCTTCGCCGGTAATATCCGTTACCGGTTTTTTGGAAGCGGCCAGAGTGTCCTTTAATCCTGGAATCCGCGGTGAATTAATATCTGGTAAAACAGTTATCAGAGCCGGCAGTTGTGCCGTAACTACTTCTGTTCCATCCTCCATTTTGCGTTCGGCCGTTACTTGCCGGTCTTTGACCTCCAGCCGGGATACGAAGGAGATACAGGGAATTCCCAGTAATTCTGCCACCCTCGGTCCCACCTGCTGAGCATATAAGTCACTGGACCCTTCACCACATAGTATTAAATCATACTTCAGGCGTGAACCGATAACCTCTGCCAGGATAGATGCAGTTTGTGACGGCTCCAAATCTGAAAATGCCGGATCATTGATAAAAATAGCCTCATCCGGCCCGCGGGAAAGAGCGTCCTTCAACCCTTTGGTAGCCTCTGGGGGTCCTACGGTTACAGCTACCACCTTGCCCCCGTCTAAATCCTTCAGGCGCATGGCCTCTTCAATGGCGTTACGGTCGTAATCACTTAACTTATAATCAACCCATCCCAGGTCCAGTTCCCGGGAAGGACCTACTTTGATATATGCTTCATCAATAACCCATTTGAAGCAGGTTATTATATCCAAAGGTGCAACACCTCACTTTGCTGCATAATTAAGGGGTACTAATAATCTGATTAGCGCAGAACATTTCCCGCAATTACCATACGTTGTGCTTCTGAAGTGCCTTCATAGATTTCCGTTATCTTGGCATCCCGCATTAAGCGTTCCACTTTTTGGCCTTTAATATACCCGTAACCACCATGGATTTGCACTGCTTTGGAGGTATGCCGGGTTGCCATTTCAGCAGCAAACAGCTTGGCCATAGAGGCCTCTTTACTGTATGGTTGGCCCTGATCTTTAAGATAAGCAGCATTGTAGGTCAGGAAGCGGGCAGCGGTCAGGTCTGTAGCCATATCGGCAATCATCCATTGAATAGCTTGATTCTTGGATATGGGCTTACCAAATTGAATCCTTTGTTTGGAGTAACTTACTGACTCGTCCAGAGCAGCCTGGGTTATACCTACCGCCTGGGCAGCTATCCCAATACGGCCATTGTCAAGGGTTTGCATAGCAATCCGGAAACCCTGCCCCTCTTTGCCCAGCAGATTCTCCTTGGGAATGCGGCAATCCTTTAGTATTATCTCTGAGGTTTGAGAAGCCCGGATACCCATTTTCATAAAATGTTCGCCTACTTTTAATCCCGGGGCATCCTTGGGTACAATAAAAGCACTCATTCCCTTGGTTCCTGCTGCCTTGTCAGTAACCGCAAAAATTACAAATGTATCGGCCACAGGACCATTGGATGTAAAGGTTTTGGTTCCATTTAAGACATATTCGTCACCTTCCAGCACAGCGGTAGTTGCACCCGCACCAACGTCTGTTCCTGCCCCTGGCTCGGTAAGTGCGAATGCCCCTATCTTCTGGCCTTTGCACAGCGGCACCAGGAATTTTTGCTTCTGTTCTTCAGTACCAAAATGATAGATAGGGCCACTGGCCAGACCAATATGGCAAGATAAAGTAAATCCAGTAGCTGCGCAGGACCGTGAAAGTTCTTCAATTACAATAGCATAGGTGACATAGTCAACACCTGCACCGCCATATTCCTGAGGATAGGGTATTCCCATCCAATCTCCCTCAGCCAGTTTAGCAATTACTTCAGCCGGGTAACGTCCACTTTCATCAATCTCTGCAGCAATGGGATCAACATACTGTCTGGTAAATTCACGCATGTTTTCCCTTATGAGTTCCTGTTCTTCGGTAAGTTTAAAATCCACCCAATACATCCCCTTTCTTCTGCTCAGTTAACTCCAACCTCAACAATAAACATTTCTTAAAGCATTTCTTACTGCCGCCCCCCGATGGGTGCGGTAGTCCCTCCTAATTTGAATTCTAAGAATTCAAAAAAAGCTTGTCAACCATTAATTTGTATACCAACTATTCGATAAAAAAAACCTTTTTATGAAGTTTTATTTAACTGATGCAATAAACCTTTCAAGGTTTGGGACTGTTCTTCACTTAATTCCTTTAAGGCTTTCTGATTGGCGGCTTCTATAGCCTGGGATAATGGCTGTTCCAAATCACTGCCTTTTTGAGTGAGCAGAACTTTGAGGGCTCTCCGGTCCCGGGGATCCATCTGTTTCTCAATTAAACCTTTTTGTTCCAGACGATCCAGAAGTCCGCTAACAGTAGAGCCGTCCAAAAAAAGCCTTTCTGCCAACTGTCTGGCAGTCTGCCCGTTTTCATCCCACAGGCATTTTAATACCGCGTATTGCCCCGGAGTAACCTTAAAAGGAGCCAATTCCGCCTTAAATATTTGATGTACCGATTGTTGTGCTTTGGTTAATATAAAGTTAAAACATTGTTCTAATTCCATTTGGTTCTCTCCTTAACAGTAACTGGTGTTCATAGCTTCAAAATGTAAATCTTTGCCGACAGATATTTAATATACAGGGACTATCCTAATTATCATCAAAAACTGCTTATTTTATGTAAAAGAGGATTCTATGCACCAGTTAAAGAAAATAACAATCATTTAATGATATTAGTACCTACTTAATTATTATAATTATATAGTGAAGGTAGGCGCAGTCCTATGAAAAATTTTAATTATCGGGTTGTTTTTTGGGGGGTTAGGGGTTCCCGCCCGGTTCCTGGTCGTGATACCATAAAATTCGGCGGAAATACGCCCTGTATCGAAATACAGCTCGGTGAGCGTCTCCTGATACTAGATGCAGGTACCGGAATATGTGAATTAGGGCAGCATCTGGATTCTGCTTTAAAGTCTGTCTCTGCAGATATATTCATAACTCATACTCACTGGGACCATATTCAAGGACTTCCTTTCTTTGGACCTATTTTTAAGGCGCAGAATAGGTTCACCCTCTATGGTCCAGGAAAGGAAAGCACTACTTTTGCCCAGTTGTGTGAATTTCAGATGCGCCCTGAGTTCTTTCCGGTCAGCATCCAACAGTTGGGGGCGGATGTTCAATTTTGCCAGCTGCAGGGCAATCAAATTCTTGACCTTAAAAATGGTATAGCTGTAAAAACATTTTCCAATAACCATCCCGGTGGAGGTCTTTCCTATCGAATCGAGTATAATGACCGCACATGTTGTTACGTTACTGATTATGAACATCAAGACCCTATTGACAATAACCTGATTGAGTTCGTAAAAGGAGCCGATCTGTTGGTTTACGACAGTAACTTTACCAATCAGGAGTACACCGGTTCAGCCTCTGTACCAGGAAAAAAGGGGTGGGGGCATTCAACCTGGCAGGAAGGCATTAAGCTGGTTCGTGCTTCCGGTGCTGGGCAACTAGTATTATTTCATCATGCCAGTTTTCGCACCGATGAAGAAATGGAGCAAATAGAACAAATAGCTCGGGAAGAGTATCCTAACTTACTCGCAGCCAGGGAAGGAATGGTAATAGATTTATGAAAGGCTACAGTTCTGAGTTACTAGAACAGGTCGAAGATATTCTTAATATTGGTATTGCCCTGTCAATGGAAAAGGACCGTAACCGGGTCCTGGAAATGATAGTTACCGAGGCACGCAGAATCACCCGGGCGGATGGTGGCACACTTTATCTATGTGATGGCAAGTATCTTACTTTTAAGATAATCCAAAACGAAACTATGCAGGTGTTTAAAGGGGGAAAGGGTGAGCCGATTGACTTGCCGCCGGTACCTATGTCCCGCGATAATGTGTCATCTTATGTCGCCCTGACTAAGCAGATTGTCAATATCGCTGATGTATATTATGCTGAGGGGTTTGATTTCTCCGGGCCTAAAAAATACGATCAGATTACCGGTTACCGTACGGCTTCCATGCTGGTCACACCACTTGAGAATCACGTGGGAGAAGTAATTGGGGTGCTGCAGCTTATTAATGCCCAGGATGATGCCGGTAATCCGGTGCCTTTTGCCGATTACTATGAGAAGGTTATCTCCTGCCTCTCCTCTCAGGCCGCCATCTCCATTACCAATACCCAGCTGGTAGCTGATATTGAAAAGCTTTTTAATTCTTTTGTGGAGGTAATGGCTACCGCTATAGACTCCCGCACTCCCTATAATGCCAACCACACCAGAAGAGTAGCCTTACTCGCCGGCCAGTTAGCCCGGGCTGTAGACGAGACCAACGAAGGACCCTGGGCTAATGAAACCTTTCCTGAGGAACGTATAACCCAGTTGGTAATGGCCGGATGGCTTCACGATATTGGAAAAATTGCTACCCCTTTAGCAGTTATGAATAAAGCTACCCGCCTGGAAGGGCGGATAGAATTGGTCATGCAGCGTTTGGATTTCATTCACTCCAGTCTATACTCTAGATACCTGGAGAAGAAAATGGGCCTGTTATCAACTGCCCGCTCCAATGAGCTGGATTTACTTGAAAAAGAATGGCTAGAAAGCCAAGCTCAGGTGGAAAGAGCCCGCCAGCTGATTCTAAGAGTTGACAACCCCGCTACCTTTGTAGATGAGGAAATACTAAAGGAATTAAAGCAAATTGCATCCCTTACTTATGTAGATTTGCACGGGCAAGAACTCCCCTGGCTGTCAAATGATGAACTCCAAGCCTTAAGTGTTGTGAAAGGAACCCTTACCGCGGAAGAACGCCGTATTATGGAGAATCATGTCTTAGTAACCCAACGTATGCTGGAGAAAATACCTTTTACCGGCAAGCTCGCAAAAGTACCCTATTTTGCCAGCATCCATCATGAACACCTTAACGGAAATGGTTACCTGCTTGGTCTGAAAGACCGGGATATTCCCCTGGAAGGCAGAATTCTGGCTTTGGTTGATGTTTTTGATGCTTTAACCGCTTCCGACCGCCCCTACAAGAAAGAAATGCCGCTGGAACAGGCTCTCAAAATATTGAGGTTCATGGTCCAGGATGGGGAACTGGACGGTCCTCTGCTGGATATATTTATCCGCGCCAAAGTGTGGGAGCAAATCTAGACATGGCTACATCTCGTTTACCAGGCTGGCAGTGGCATCAGGGTAGGTCCGGTGTAGTTTTATTTCCTCTTCTGCTGCCAAGCCATGGTCTTTAAGGACCCTTAAAACAGTATTTTCAGCCAGCTGCCAATGATTGTTTTTCTGGCTGAGATGAGCCAGGAAAACCTCCATAACCGGTTGGCGCGGAATAGTGGCTAAAAGTTGAGCTGCATCAAAATTGGATAGATGTCCTACCTTACTCTTAATGCGTTGTTTCAGAAACTGCGGATAAGGCCCCTTTTGTAACATCTCCACATCATGATTGGCTTCCAGAACCACCGCATCCGCCCGCGTTAAGGCTTCTCGGACGTTTGGGGTTACTACTCCCAGATCGGTGGCCAATACCCATTTATAATTCCTATAGTAAAAACAAAATCCGACCGGGTCAGCAGCATCATGGGAAATGCTAAAGGGAGTAATGTAAACTGGTCCCTTCTCTAAAGTCTCCTCTAATTCGAGACAACATGAGCCTGGTAATTTGCTCCGGCAGGGTATGGCGCTCCAGGTGGCCGGACGGGCATAAACCGGGAGGTGATGCCTCCTTATCAGCACATCCAGCCCCTGAATATGATCAGAATGTTCATGGGTTATAAGAACTCCATCAAGGTCGCCAGCCCGAACACCTACGGCCGCCAATCCCCTTTCAATACGGCGGGCACTTATCCCGGCGTCAATAAGCAGTTTACATCCGCCCAATTCAATAAATACGGCATTACCACTGCTGCCACTGGCCAGTATATGTATTTGCATATAAACTATCCACTCCAAAATAGGTTATCAGGTTAGTAAACATACTAAGCCCACCAGCATCTCTGCCTTTAATTCCATGGATTCTATTTTACCTCAAATTTTTCTTGAGCAACTGACTAATTAAGGTTACAGTGAATATGCAGTTTAAATATTTTTTTAAAACAGGTGTAAGAATCAGACCGTCTTGAGTGTCATATATAACATAGGGCCCTGAAGGGAGGGATTAAAACTGCTAAAAGATTATAGCCAGGCCGAAGCTGAGAAGTTTTTTGAGGAAGAATATCCATATCTGTATCGTTATGCTCTTTATCTGGTGAAAAATGAAGCAACTGCCCAAGACTTGTGCCAGGAAACCTTCTTGCGCTGGTTTAATCTTCCCCATCCCCAGAATATTGCCGTACCCCGGGCATGGCTGAAAAAAGTGTTGAGCAATCTGGCCTGGAATCATATGCGCCATCTGAAAATTCGCTTTAAACGAGAGATCGCCTTTTGGGACAACAACCGGCAGGAAAGCACTAATATGAACCCCGATTTGACCAGAATTGAGGTCGAAGATATACTCGCCTCCCTGCCCTGGAAGGATCAATTGTTGTTGAAAATGAAAATGGACGGCTTGTCTTATAGCGAGATGGCAGAAGCAGCTAATGTTTCCATAGGGTCAGTGGGAACGATGTTAAGAAGAGCTATGCATAGGTTTAAGACTGCTTATGCAGGAAAGGAGGTTAACCAGACATATGAATTGTCCAGACCAAGGCCAACTCTTACTGTATTTAGAGAAGGAACTGACCACTGAAGAAAGCATACAAATCGAAGCTCACCTTGCATCTTGTGCCAGTTGTTCCCTTTCCCTGAAAAGAATAGAGCAGGACCTGGACTTTGCCTGCCAACATCTGCAAAACCGTAGCGGATGGCCACGTGACATTGTGGTCAGCGGACAGCAGGAAGTCTGGAATAATCTTCTAATGCACATGACTGGTACGAAAAAGGAGGTTAGTCCTATGAAATTTAGAAAAGTAGCCATAGCTGCAGCCCTGGTGCTGGCTCTGGCAATAGTTGGTTCTGTTCCGGCGGTACAAACCGCAGCAGCTAATTTATTAAAAGTCTTTCGGGTGCAGAACGTAGCTACGCTGACTATCAGCCCCAACGATGTGACGCAGATTGAACAAGCCCTGTCCAAGGGCAGCATGAATCTAAATGTTAATAATTTCGGCACTATTAAAGCTGAAGGCGAACAAGAAGAAATAAACCTGGGGTATGCAGAACTTAATGACCTGGGTTTTCCCGTTAAACTGCCCGGCAATCTTGATGCGTCCACAGGCACCTACTCATTGCAGAAAATGCCGGCATTACTAATCACTCCGGATGTTGATAAGGTTAACCAGCTGATTGAATCGCTGGGAAGCAGCTGCTTATTGCCTTCCTCACTTAAGGGGCAAACATTTAAGGTAACCATGGGAGACACTCTGGTAGCAACTTACCCGGATTTCCGGCTTATGCAGGGACCCGCACCGGAAATAGAAGCACCGGAAAATGTTGAAGTTTCCGAGGTAGCCAAGGCCATGATAGCCCTGCCGATTTGGCCGGATAATGTCAGAAGGCAGTTAGAGGCTGTCGGTAATTGGGAAAATACCTTAGTCATACCAGGTGAAAATGTAGAGAAAGTGGATGTAAACGGCAGTGACGCGGTGATAGTAAATAACAACAATGGCCATAGTTTAATCTGGGAAAACAACGGTAGAATTTACATTTTAGAAGACCTTTCCCATCAGCCGTTAAACCTAATAGAAATAGCCGAGTCATTGAGGTAAGTAATGATTATTACCACACAGGACTTGACCAAAAGATATCAAAACAACGTTATTGCCTGTGAAAAGATCTGCCTTTCCGTGGAGGAGGGGCAGGTCTTTGGTCTGCTCGGTCCCAATGGTGCCGGTAAAAGCACCCTGGTTAAAATGCTTCTGGGTTTGGTACGGCCCACCTCTGGTCAGGCTTTAATTAAAGGTAAACCGGTAAATAATCCGGATACCCGCAAAACCACCGGTTATCTGCCTGAGTTATTCCGACTCTACGAATGGTTAACAGCTGAAGAACTGCTGCGCTTCTATGCCCGCAGTTATCAGATACCGGCCCGCCAACAAGCTGCGGCTATAGCTGAAGCTCTGATAATAACCGGCCTAAAAGGCCGGGAAAAAGAAATCATCAAGGGTTACTCCAAAGGCATGCAACAGCGTTTAGCCCTGGCAGGAGCTATTTTGCATCATCCCGACCTGGTCTTTCTGGATGAACCCACCTCTGCCCTGGACCCCATAGGCAGACGGGATATACGTAATTTAATAGGCGTGCTCAAAGACCGGGGTACCACTATTCTGTTGAACAGCCACCTGCTCAGCGAAGTGGAATTAACCTGTTCCCACCTGGGTTTTATTAACCACGGAAGTCTTATTGCCCAGGGCGAAATAGAGCGTTTTTTACAATCAGGCCAGGTAGTCACCATCCAGGCTGATAATATCGATGCTAACCTTGTGAACCGCTGGCAAAGTGAACATAAAGTGGTGGAAAGCAGTAAGGGAAAAATAGTCCTGGCAGTAGCCGGACAAGCAGAAATACCGGCCATAATTAACGAACTGGTTGCCAGGGGAGCCCGTATTTATAATGTAGATAGCAAGAGCCGCGCCCTGGAGGAAGTTTTCCTGGATCTTTTAGCCCGTTAAGGAGAGTTTTATACATATGCTGAACATAATGAGGTTAACCCTTAAAGAAATTGTAAATAAACGTATCATACACATCGGTATTCTTCTTACTATTGTCTATCTTCTGGTCTACGCTGCCGGACTCTCTAATGTGGCGAGGGAATTTAACCTGCACGATAACCAGATACTGTTAAAGCAGCAAATCGGATATCAGCTTTTAACCCTGGGCTGGTATATGTCCACCTTTCTCGCCGGAACCCTGGCCATACTGGCCGGAACAGGAAGCATTGCCCATGAAATCGAAACTGGCACCATTTTAAGCCTGGCTTCCAAACCTATCCGGCGTTGCTCCATAGTACTGGGCAAATTTTGGGCCTATGCTGCAATAACCGCGCTATATAGTGCCTTGTTGGCCGGAGCAGTTATTGTATTATCCCGGCATTATTTTCAATTAATTATCAGGCCTCAGGCAGCCGCCACCGGAATTTTTCTTTTTATGCTATTTCCCGTTATTTTAGTTGCCGTTACCCATCTATTTTCGTCACTTTTAAGCAGTCTAACCACCGGAGTCTGCTCCTTCATGCTTTTTACGGTAGCCATAATCGGTGGTTTTATTGAACAAATTGGTGCTGCGTTAAACAATAATGCCCTGGTGAACACCGGGGTTGTTACCAGCCTCTTAATCCCCTGTGACTCCGTCTACCGGATGGCCGTAGCCCGAACTGCGGGCAGCGTGGGGTCAGGCTTTATTTATAACTTCGGGCCTTTCGGGGTATCCTCTCAACCCAGCAGCTGGATGCTGGTCTATACCTTGGTTTACGTGGCGATAATGCTGCTTCTGGCCATTTATTTCTTCACCCGCAGGGATTTCTAATAATCCTCAAAAAAGAATTTTTTTCGAAACATCTATCGCTTCAAACCTATTGTTATTATAATATGACGTGTATATTCATTTTTCCAAAGGGTGTAAATTCTTACAATGTAGTATCAGAAAATAATTGGGGGGGAATCGTTAAGTATGGCTATGTACACCAAGGATATTTTTCAAAAGCAATATCAAGAAAAACTGACTACTGCCGACAAAGCAGCTCAATTGGTAAAATCGGGTGATATTATTTTTTACGGAGAATTCCTGATGTTTCCTGAGGTGCTGGATAAAGCCCTGGCCCGCCGGGTAAATGAACTGCAAAACGTGCAGCTGCGTTACACCTGCCTGACCAGAATACCGGAAGTGGTTAAGGCCAACCCCAGCCGGGAACATTTTATTTTCGATGACTATCACTTTGGAGCTCCAGCCCGTAAAATGCATGACCGTAATCTATGCAACTATATTCCTTATACCTATCACCAGTTGCCCAGTATAATTGAAAAATACATCGACTATGACCTGTCCATGATTTTGGTTGGGCCAATGGATGAAAAAGGCTTTTTTAACCTGGGTCCCAGCAACTCTACCACCCTGGCTTCCACACGCAAATCCAAAAAGGTCATTGTGGAAGTCAATCGTTCTGTCCCCACCTGTCTGGGAGGCAATCAAGAATCAATACATATTTCCCAGGTCGATTATATAGTTGAAAGTGACAACTCGCCGTTACCGGTATTGAAACCGGCCCAACCCACTGATATCGACCGGAAAATAGCCAGTCACGTCATGAAGGAACTGGAAGACGGCTGTTGTATCCAGCTGGGTATTGGCGGATTGCCCAATGTAGTGGGCTCTCTGATTGCTGACAGTGACCTTAAAGACCTGGGTGTGCATACGGAAATGATGGTTGATGCTTATATGGACATGTACGAAGCTGGCCGCATTACTGGTGCCAAAAAGAACATAGATCGCTACAAGATGGTCTATACTTTTGCCATGGGAAGCTCCCGACTGTACGAATTTCTCGATAACAACCCGTTGTGCGCTTCTTATCCGGTAGACTACACTAATAATCCGGGTATTATAGCCCAAAATGACAAGGTTATCTCTATAAATAATGCCATTGAAGTAGACTTGTTCAGCCAGGTGTGTTCAGAATCGGCCGGTACCCGGAATATATCCGGAACAGGTGGTCAGCTGGATTTCGTGCTGGGGGCCTTTGCTTCCCGGGATGGCAAGGCGCTTATCTGTCTTAGTTCAACTTTTACGGATAATGAAGGAAAACTGCAATCCCGCATCAAGCCCGTACTTACCCCCGGTGCGATTGTTACCTCCTCGCGAGCGGTAGTGCATTATATTGTAACTGAATACGGGATAGCCCAGATGAAAGGCAAATCTACCTGGCAGCGTGCGGAAGCCCTGATCAATATCGCTCATCCCGATTTTCGCGATGATTTGATAAAAGCGGCTGATGATATGAAAATATGGCTGCGAACCAATAAACAAGATGGGGATAAGTAACCTTAAGGGCCGGAGATACAATACTCCGGCCCTTTTAGCTGGTCAAAACTTTATAATCCCATATCCTCGTTAACCACCAAAACCGTAATATCAGAGAACCTGGGCAGGTGGTCGATAATTACCGTAATCCGGCAAATACGTTCCGCAGACTCGCAATCAGCACAGAAACCAGTAGCCGCGCAGGGGGTCTTGCATCCCAGCCGCCGCGCATTAGCCGGTGCAGCATAGTCTTTTATTCTTTTCACCGCCTCATCCCGATTCTCAACAATCTTATTGCGGCCGGCAACCACAATTATCTTTTTAGGCCCAAAGAACATAGCTCCTACCCGGTTACCGGTAGCATCAATATTGACTAATTCGCCATTCAAGGTTAAAGCATTGGTTCCGGCCAAAAAAAGGTCACATGTCAGCTGGCGGCGCATTATATCAATTTTCTGCCCGGTGCTAAGCCCCGCCTGCCCATGGTTTAATAACTCCTTACCCATCTGTTCCAACTCAGACATGATGGATAGCTCTTGTACGGAAACGGAACCCCCCAAACCAATCGTAGTCGCCTGCTGGGCAGCCTCTTTTATATATTTTGCCGCCTGTTGCCGGTCTTCACAAAATACGGCTGCAAAACCCTTTTTCTTTAAAACCTCTACAGCTTGGTGACATTTTTGCTCATATGTCCAATCCATCCATTTACTGCTCATAAAACATTCTCCTCCACTGCTCATGCTCTTTACTATCGATGTCAGCAATAAATTCCGTTGCGGTAATTATATCAAATTAAAAAGCAAAAATCTTTCTACCTCATACCACAGCCACCTGCCACAGCTACCTGCCACCTGCCACCTGCCACCCGCCACCTGCCACCTGCCACCTGCCACCTGCCACCTGTCACCTGCCACCTGCCACCTGCCACCTGCCACCTGCCACCTGCCACCTGCCACCTGCCACCTGCCACCTGCCACCAAAAGTATAATCCTTCATTGTTGTTTTTCTATAACCAAAAAGCATTTTATTGGAGAATTCGATATAAAATGATAAGATATTGCTTTTACTGCATTTATTAGTTTAATTATTAATATGCTTGATTTTATATATAAAAGAGGTATATGGTAATTAACCGTCGAATAAAGTCAGTCAGAAAATATTACATCATAATAACCAACACGCCAGATATCTATACCAGGCAGCTAATTTCTCTTGAACTGATAGTATTCGCTGATTATTAAACGCACCTAATTACGAAAGGAGAAAGCAGGCTTATGAAGCTTAAACTAAAGTTATTAGTAGTATTTTCGTTAGTACTTGGTATTTCGCTAGCGGCAGTATCCTACCTGGGGTATTCTTATGCCAAAAAGCAGCTGGTGACCAGCATTAAGGAGCAGATGTTGGTTACGGCTGAAGGAAACACTCATGAGTTAGATGGCTGGCTGGTAGCCAAGTCTAAAACTGCCGAGACCATCTGTAACACCATTGAGTCCAGTGTTGGTAACGGTCCGGTACCAGTTTCATACCTACACGCCTACAAAAAGGACCCAGCCCTAAGCGATCTTTATATTGGCTTTACCGATGGCACTTTTCTCGATGGTTCAGGGTGGACACCCCCTGCAAGCTACGCTCCCCAGGAAAGGGTATGGTATCAGCGGGCCATAGAGAAAAATGGTCTGATCTTTTCTGCTCCTTATTTGGATGCTGTAACCGGCAAATATGCTGTATCGGTAGCTCTCCCCCTTAAGGATACATCAGGAACTGTGCGCGGGGTTCTGTCTGAAGATATACTGCTGGAAACTTTGACTCAAAAGGTTGAGCAAATGAATTTAAGCGGAAAAGGGTATGGCTTTATGTTAGACACCAATGGTGTAGCCATAGCCCATCCCGATAAAAAGTTGGTATCAACTAACTTACTTAAAAACCCGGCCACCAAAAAATTGGCGGAACAAATGCTGTCCAAAGACCAGGGATTAATTGAATATGACCTAAAAGGGCAGCAACTCATTGTATTCCAAAAGCTTCCTTCTTCAGGATGGGTTTTTGGTATGGCCATACCCAAAGATGTAGCCTATCAGGAACTGGCGAATCTTAGCAGTCTAAAAATTAAGTTCGCTACGGTTGGCATAGTAGTGTTACTACTGGTAGCCCTTTTGACGTTGATTTTTGCCAATCGGATTACCAGGCCGATTCAAGATCTGGCCCATAATGCCGAGAAATTAGCGACCGGTGATTTAACCGTTCGAACGGCAGTCTATGGTAACGACGAGGTTAGCGAAGTAAGTTCTGCCTTTAACCGTATGGTAGACAATCTGCGCACACTGGTTCAGGAAATCACTTCAGCTGCTGATTTAGTGGGCACTACTTCCCGGAACATTCGTGCCACTACTCGGGAAACTGGTCAAGCTTCAGAGCAAATCGCTGCAACCATAACCGATGTAGCCCGGGATATGAGCAACCAGGCTCAGGGTGTGCAAAAAGGCGCCCAAATGGTTACAGAAATGGTTCAGGCCATAGAGAATATAAAACAAGGCATGGAGGTTTCCTTCCAGAGGGGAGAAGAGGCTCATGCATCAGTTAAGCAGGGGTTTGAGGCAGTTATGAATCAATTAGCCATGGTAGAGGAAAACCGGAAGGCTTCCACAGCTGTAGCCCAGTGTATTGATGCCCTGGCAGCAAATTCCTCCCGTATTGGTCAAATAGTAGAAGTCATCAGTGATATTGCCGGCCAGACCAACCTCCTGGCATTAAATGCCGCTATTGAAGCGGCCCGGGCCGGAGAACATGGCCGTGAGTTTGCCGTGGTAGCTGAGGAAGTAAGAAAACTAGCGGAAGAATCGGCTACCTCCAGTCAGGAAATATCCTCCTTAATTCAGGAGACGCAAATAAGCACTGAACAGGCAGTTAAAGAAATGCGGTCGGCGGAAGCCATAGCTGTGGAGCAGGCTAGAGTAGCCAACGAGGCCCGTGACTACTTTGACATTGTCAAAGAATCGGTTGATAATATTACCAGCCACATCAGACAAATAGCAGTGGATGTGAATAAATTAAACCTTGGTGCCAGCCAGGTATCAGCTACCATTCATGATATTGAACAGCTCTCAGCAAGAAGTGCAGCCAACTCCGAAAAAGTGGCTGCAGCTACCCAGCAGCAAACTGCTGCGGTTCAGGATATTAACCGCCAGGCGGAAAGGCTGGCTGAGGAAGCAGACAGGTTACTGGAAGGAGTAAAGCAGTTTACTGTCTAACTCTATAAATTACCTTGCCACATACTAACCCTTTACAAGTGGTAAACTCTATAAAGCTAACATAAATCTAACCGGGAACTAAGAAATTCTAGTTCCCGGTTTTATAATCCTGGTATTTACTTTGCCATTCAGGAAGATTACCAGTAATGAAGCACTATCCGTGATTATGCTTATTTTTTCTGCTAAGTACTCCTCCCATAACCTCATGGATGTTACTAATAGTTACAAAGGCTTTTTCATCAATTTCATCTATTATGGCTTTTAACTCGGCAATCTCAAATCTGGATATGAGCGAATACAGTACAGGCTTAGATTCACCTGAGTAGCCGCCGATTCCTTCAAGAAAAGTAACCCCCAGCCCTAAACGCTCCATCAAAACAGCAGCAATTTCTTCCGATTTATCTGAAATAATCTTAACTTCTTTAGTATCATCGAGGCCCTGTATAGTCAGATCTATGGTCTTAAAAGCTATGAAGTAAGCTATGAGAGAATACATAGCCTTATCCCAGCCAAAAAAGAAACCCGCACTGCCCAGTATAAAAATGTTAAAAAACATAATAAACTCACCAACGGAAAATCCGCTTCGCTTGTCCAGAATGATTGCCACGATTTCGGTTCCATCCAGTGATCCGCCAAAGCGAATTATTAAACCTACGCCAAACCCCAGTATTATTCCTCCGAATACCACTGCCAGCAGCATATCCCCTGTAACCCCGGGGAAAGGTTTGAGTAGGGTGACCCCAATGGACAGTATGGTAATCGAAAATAGTGTGGCGGCTACGAATCTTTTTCCTATTTGCCGGTAGCCAATTACTAAAAACGGTATATTTAAGGCGAATATAATAATTCCGAGAGGAAAATTGGTCAAATAACTGGTAATAATTGATATACCGGTAATACCGCCATCAATCATTTTATTGGGAACCAGGAATTCCTCTATGCCAATAGAAGCAAATATTGCGCCCAAGAATAGAAATGTGTACTTTCTAATAAATTCGTGTGTTAAGTATTTTTTCGTCATCTCATCTAACCCTCTGTTTATTACTTGTTAATTGTATGAATAAGTGTTTCCCGTAATGTAGCCGCCCTTTAGAAGAGACTTGTGCCAGTAGTTCTACTGGTCACACTTGGCTTTTAACATGTTGATAATTTCGCTAGTGTTAAAGCCCAGAGCATAGCCTTGGATCAAAGCATTCTGAAGCAGGTCCTCCATTATTTTTTGCTTATTGGCATCACGGCTGGTTCGTTTAGGAATGCCTACTACAAACGTACCTTTTCCCTGGCGAGTAGAGATATAGCCCTCACGTTCAAGATCATGATAGACTTTACGAACAGTATTCAAATTTATCTGTAAGTCTACAGCCATTTGACGCACAGTTGGAAGTTGACTTCCAGAAGGAATATTACCCGTCTCAATGGCATATTTAAGCTTCTCTTTAAGCTGTACATTTATAGGTATAGGACTTTTACTATCGATTTTCACTTTTACCACACCCCAATAGTTTTTTGAACTACCATTTGTAAAACTACCTAAAGCTTAATAACATCGGGGAACTGATGCCGCCCCTGGTTTTTGGCATTAATTTTACTACTCGGGAACCACTACCGGAAAACCTCCTGCTCTCCAACTAAGATCAAAACCGCTGGATAGTGATAAAGCATCATAACCCAAGAGCTTCAGCAGGGCTACTGTCTGACCGGCGGTCTGTCCGGTGTAGCAGGATATTATTACGGGTTTGTCCTGGCTTATCTGGTTCAGATTTTGGTTAATTTCTTTAAAAGGTATATTAATGGCTCCGGGGATATCCCCCTTAACATAATCCTGAACGTTTCGAATACTTACTATTTGAAGATCTTCCTGGGCGTCTATTTTGGCTTTCAGCTGGACGGCGTCAATCTTGTTAAGATTTGGAGGCATGTTATTAAAGTAGTCCGCACACTTTTGAGCAATCTCTTGACTGGGAGCTTTGGCTGGGGTTACATCAGCAGGCAGCAATACACCAGCGGTATCCAGGGGATAATGGGCTGTACCCACCCAGCCCTTTTCTGTGCCCAGGTGCAAAGAACGGGCATTATAACCATAGATGTTTAAGACCGCTACGGCTTGACCAGCAGTTTGGCCGGTATAGCAGGCTACGATAATTTCTTTATCGGCCGGAAATTTATCCAGGTATTTACCCATTTCATCCAAGGGAATGTTCACTGCGCCTTTGATATGTCCTTGGTTATAGTCTTCAGGCATTCTGATATCAATGATAAGAATTGAAGGATCATTGGCATCAACATGGGCTTTTAGTTCTTCCGGGGTAATTTTGTACAGGTTTTCGGGCATATTATTAAAGTAGTCATCAGCCAGCTTGTCCATGCTTACCGTTGGGGCTGGCTTGTCAGTGGCTTCAGTAGTTGCACATCCTGCCACTACTGAAGCCAGGAGTACGAATACAGCTAGAAGTACGAAAAGGCGATGTCTTTTTAAACAGGTCATTTTCACTCTTATCCCTCCCCACAATTGCAAATTATTCAGTTTACTGAACCAAAAAGTGCTTATCCCGCCCTTTACCTTTAGATTAACACCCGTTTTCCATAAGTTATAATGTTATATTTCATTATAACATTATAACTTATTCAACCGTAAATTAGGCGATTGATGCGATTAAATATAATTAGTTTTAAGCATAAGTAGTATTGTTATGCTGTAAATTGCTCATAGCAATACCCGCGGCGATGATACAATAATACTAATAGGTTAGTGTGGAAGGGGGAGCC
>JBMNOY010000084.1:0-5417 GCA_050943315.1 Syntrophomonadaceae bacterium | reverse complement strand
GACCCAGGAAGAAATGGGAGGTTTGCTGCCAGGAGATGGTGTGGAATCCCACTGGCCACAATACAAGAAAGCTAGCGGTAAAGCGGAGCACGCTCACCAGCATCCATAATTACACAAAGATGTAATAAACAAGAGAAAAGCTTTTCAAAATCAAAATGAAATACTGTGATTTCAAGAGATATTGAAAGAAAATGGTAGTTTATTAAGGGAGGAAATTTAAATGTCCAAAATTGCAAAGAATTTAACCGATTTAATCGGAAATACTCCGCTGTTAGAACTATCTAATTACAATAATGCTAATAATTTGCCGGCAACTGTTATTGCCAAATTAGAGTATTTCAATCCGGCTGGAAGCGTAAAAGACCGCATTGGCTATGCCATGATTAAAGATGCTGAGGAAAAAGGATTAATTAATCATGATACAGTAATAATAGAACCTACCAGTGGTAATACTGGTGTTGCGCTGGCTTTTGTTGCTGCTGCCCGCGGTTACAGGCTTATACTGACCATGCCCGATTCAATGAGTGTTGAGAGGAGAAAGTTGTTAAAAGCCCTGGGGGCTGAACTGGTTTTAACCCCGGGTGCGGAAGGTATGAAAGGTGCAGTAAATAAAGCCCAGGAATTGGCCGAATCTACCCCCAATTCATTCATTCCTCAGCAATTTAAAAATCTATCCAACCCAGCTATTCACAGAACAACTACAGCCGAGGAAATTTGGAGAGATACTGATGGTACCGTAGATATATTTGTTGCCGGTGTAGGTACCGGAGGGACAGTTACCGGTGTAGGTGAGGGGTTGAAACAAAAAAATCCGGATATAAAAATTGTAGCGGTAGAACCGTTTGATTCACCGGTTTTATCGGGCGGCAAGCCTGGTCCTCACAAAATACAGGGTATAGGTGCAGGCTTTGTTCCCGATGTATTTAATGCCAATATAATTGATGAGATTATCAAGGTAATGAATGAGGATGCCTTTGCTACTTCCCGCAAACTAGCTAAACACGAAGGACTCTTGGTAGGTATTTCTTCTGGGGCTGCTGCCTGGGCTGCTACTCAACTAGCTTTAAGGCCGGAGAATAAAGGTAAGAAAATTGTAGTACTGCTGCCGGATACCGGGGAAAGATACCTGTCAACAGTTCTTTTCCAGGAAGACTAGAGGTATTAGGATAAACACAGCCGGGTACTTATGTATAATTATGGCAGAGTGATATCTTATACGCTGGTTGGCGGAATTGTTCGAGCTTTAGGCTCAGCGGTAAGTTTTTCCGGTACGGCCAAAGGTACGGTAGCTATTATTTCCGGTGTATTAATGATTATTATTGGATTAAATATGTTGAATATGTTCCCCTGGCTGCGAAGAATCAACCCCAAAACGCCCCGGGTATTTGACAATAAAATATTAAATAATAATGGTAAGCATGGCCCGTTTTATATTGGCCTCTTAAATGGTTTAGTGCCCTGCGGCCCATTGCAGGCAATGCAGATATATGCCCTGGGAACAGGCAGCTTCTTTGCCGGTGCTTTGTCTATGTTCATGTATAACCTATACTTGTTGGATGGGAATGATCAGCAGTAACATACAGGTGGTTGCAGATGTAAGCAGAATCTCAAAGAGTGATATTGACAAATATTCCAATAACACAGGTTCACCTGGAACCGGTATGCCATGCTGCCAATAGCCGTAACCGGCTGGGAAGGAGACAATTAACATGACTCGTAAAGAATCTATAAAAATATCAGGCATGAGCTGTGCGGCCTGTGCTGCTAGAATAGAAAAAGGACTAAACAAGCTGGAAGGGGTAAACAAGGCTAATGTAAATTTTGCGGCAGAAAAAGCTACCGTTGACTTCGATGACAATGTAATAAATCAAGATAAGTTAGAAGAAGTTATAGAAAAATTGGGTTATGGAGTAATTAAAGAGACACCGGCAGATGAAGCCAAAGTAGAACTTAAGATTACCGGAATGTCATGTGCAGCCTGTTCTGCCAAAATTGAGAAAAGCCTTAATAAAATAGAGGGAATTGATAAAGCGGTGGTTAATCTAACCACGGAACGGGCCAGTATTGAATATGACACATCCCGGGTTAAGGTATCCGATATAATTAGGGCTATTCAGGCACTAGGTTACGAGGCTGGAAAAGCGGAAGATATTAATCCGGACCGGGAGCAGGAGCAGAGACAAAAGGAAATCAGGAGGCTGAGGACCACGCTGATTTTCTCCGCCATACTAAGTTCACCTTTGCTGCTGGCCATGATTATAAGTGTATTCCACGTAGAAAACTCATTGCTGTCTATTTTGCACAATTCATATTTCCAGCTGGCCATTGCTACCCCTATCCAATTTGTAATCGGTTACCGGTTCTATAAAAATGCTTATTTTGCCTTAAGGTCCAAAGGCGCTAACATGGATGTTTTGATAGCCATGGGGACATCGGCAGCGTATTTCTTTAGTTTATATAACGTTTTCTTTGAGCAGGTTCCGGCGGGTATGATGAAAGATCTTTATTTTGAAGCCGCCGCAATTATTATAACCCTGATACTCTTAGGTAAATATCTGGAAGCAGTAGCCAAAGGAAGAACATCAGAAGCTATCAAAAAGCTAATGAGTCTGCAGGCCAAAACTGCCCGGGTAATAAGGAACGGAGCAGAGGAAGATATTCCAATCGAAGAAGTTGAGCTGGGAGATATTGTTGTTGTAAGGCCTGGAGAAAAAGTACCGGTAGATGGCAAAATTATAGAAGGAAATTCCTCGCTGGATGAATCCATGCTTACTGGGGAGAGCCTGCCGGTAGATAAAAAATCCGGTGATCCAGTATTTGGCGCAACTATAAATAAATTTGGCACCTTCAAATTCGAAGTTACCAAAGTAGGCAAGGATACAGCACTATCACAAATTATTAGGATGGTGGAAGAAGCGCAGGGCTCCAAAGCGCCTATTCAAAAAATCGCTGATCAAGTTTCAGGTGTGTTTGTACCGGTAGTACTGGTGATTGCTATGATAACGTTTACCGCTTGGTTCCTGAGTGGTGCAGGTATAAACAAGGCATTAATCAGCGCAGTAGCAGTTCTGGTTATAGCCTGTCCTTGTGCACTGGGATTAGCTACTCCCACAGCTATTATGGTAGGAACCGGAAAAGGTGCTGAGAACGGTATTCTTATCAAAGGCGGCGAGCACCTGGAGATGGCCTATAAGTTGAACGCGGTTGTACTTGATAAAACCGGTACCATTACGAGAGGAGAACCTGAGGTAACCGATATATTACCGTTAAGCGGTTCAGATAAAAATGAGATCCTCAAATTAGCAGCTATAACAGAAAAAAGTTCTGAGCATCCCCTGGGAGTTGCGATATATGAAAAGGGCAAAAAAGAATTAGATAATATACAGGATCCAGATAAGTTTGAGGCTATACCTGGACGAGGTGTAATGGCTGTAGTTGATTCAAAAGAAATCTATATAGGTACTCGTAAGTTGATGAACGAAAAGGCAATTGATACTGAAAGCATAGAACCGACTATTGCCCAATTGGAAGATGAGGGCAAGACCGCTATGCTGATGGCTATCAATAATAAACTTGAGGCAGTTTTAGCTGTTGCCGATACTTTAAAGGAACATTCCCGCGAAGCGATTGAAGATTTGAAGCAAATGGGTATCGAGGTTTATATGATAACCGGTGATAATCGGAGAACTGCTAACGCTATTGCCAGGCAGGTAGGCATTACGAATGTTTTAGCGGAAGTTCTTCCCGAAAATAAAGCCGAAGAGGTAGAACAACTTAAGTCCCAGGGCAAGATTGTAGCCATGGTTGGAGATGGCATTAATGATGCTCCGGCACTGGCTACAGCAGATATTGGCATGGCCATTGGAACAGGAACAGATATTGCCATGGAAGCAGCAGATATAACTTTAATGCGTGGCGATCTAACGACTATTGCTACCGCTATCAGGCTTTCCCGTAAAACGATAAATAAGATTAAGCAAAATCTATTTTGGGCCTTTTTCTATAATATAATTGGTATTCCGTTTGCGGCTTTTGGTTACTTAAGCCCGATAATAGCAGGTGGAGCCATGGCATTTAGCTCTGTTTCCGTGGTTACCAATTCTTTAAGCTTAAAAAGGTACAACCCTGCCAAACATGATGTTAAATTTACTGATTCTAAACAGTGGGCAAACCAGAATTGGGTTATTAAAGATAAAAATTTAGTCTGTGAAAAACCACAAAAAGGAGGTGCTGTAATGAACAGTGAAACTCAGGTGTTAAATGTAGAGGGTATGGCATGCAACCATTGTGTTCATTCCGTAAAAACCTCAGTTAGTTCCTTAAGCGGGGTTAGCAAGGTGGATGTGGACCTGGCCGGTAAAAAGGTAACGGTAGTATATGATAAAGACAAAGTTCAGTTAAAAGATATAAAAGATACAATAGAGAGCGCTGGTTATAGAGTAGTTTAAAGTTTAATTAATGGGGTGAGTTTGCTGCTCACCCCATTAATTTTTTTATGAAGGTGAGGTTACTTATGGCTAGCAATGAAAAAACGATATTGGTTGTAGATGACGAACCGAAGATTGTAGAAGTTGTAAAATCATATCTGGAAAGCAACGGTTATGAAGTTAAGTTCACCAATTTCTCGCGCTGTTGAAGCAGCTCGTGATATAAGCCGGGGGAATTATAATAAGCGCATTAATAACGAATCCAACATATAGGATTACTTGGTAATGGGGTGATGAAAGTGCTGATATCAACTAAAGGCCGTTATGGCTTAAGAGCTATGGTTGATTTGGCGATAAGCTCGAATAGTGGACTTGTAGCATTGAACAGCATAGCGGAAAGGCAAAATATATCTGCAAATTATTTGGAACAGGTATTTTCTCTTCTTAAAAAAGCAGGACTGGTTAATAGTGTAAAAGGTTCACAGGGAGGTTATATCCTGGCAGAAAAACCTGCAAATATAACTGTGGGTGTTATATTAAGGGCATTGGAAGGGGACCTTAATGTAATTAAAAAAGAGGAAAATAAAACAAACGGCAATATTATAGAGAATTGTTTAACAATTAACGTATGGGATAAATTGAATGATGCTATTAATTCAACGATAGATTCAATAACATTGGAAGACCTGGTTAATGAATATAACAGACTAAACATCAACTTGTCACTCATGGCCTATACAATGAACCCAATGACTGAGACACACTGACGTAAAAAATAAGCTAAACTAAGAGTATGGAAAAAAGGAATCGTTATACAGCCGAATTCAAAGCCAAAGTCGTACTTGAACTGCTCCGGGAAGAATAGACACTGAATGAGGTAGCTGCCAAGTACCAGTTAAACCCCCAGATGATCAGCCAGTGGAAAAGTGATTTTGTTAAAAACGCTTCCACAGTCTTCGCTCGTAATAAAGATGAGGCCGGCAAACTCAA
>JBMNOY010000083.1:0-5599 GCA_050943315.1 Syntrophomonadaceae bacterium | reverse complement strand
TATAACCTTTACTTCATAGCCTTCGTCGGCCAGTTCATCGTTAAAGTTAAAGTGATAATCTCCCTCATCAGGATCATCATCTACCATGGCTACCAGGAGCCATAAGGGTATGCCTCCCCAGACATTTTCGTCTTCGTCGGTCCAGGTTACCTGATGTCCTGATAAAGGACACGCCAAACCTTGCTCGAAATATGCCTTGGTAACATTCTCATTCCTGGCCCCGGAGAGCTGCAGGGTCCAGTCAGTAGGAACCACACCGTTAACAACAACAGTCTTTACTGCAGCAGTGGCTGCTGCCTTGACTGCATTAAAGTCGGTCTCATCTTCAACATCGGCATAGTAGAATTCAACCTTGTCACCATCTGCCAACTGTATCAAGTTTAAAGCACCAGCAGGATTGTTATAGCCATCTTTTAAAGCACCGTTTACATAGGCGTACCATGCGCTGCCGTTTTTCACATAATTGTAGTCGGCTATTCTATCCAGCAGCAGTGCACCGGAAGTGCTATAGTTTTTATCGGTAACATCGTAGGTGAATCCGCTAATGATTGCAGCTTTGTGCAAGGCACCCAGCGGCGTGTTCTCATTTACCGTGTATTCCGTCCCTGAGTTGTAGGCGGTTACTGTGAATTCCTCTTCCGGATCCAGGTTAACGGTTCCATCATAAATAATATCTGTAGTAGATAACGCCACAAGGGTCTTAACAGCTGCTATTGCTGCTGCCCTGACTGTATTAAGGTCAGTGGGGTCGGAAATACCGGCTGCATAATAGAACTCAACCTTATCCCCATCCACCAGTTCAATGACATTCAATCCGTCCGGGTTATTCTGGTATCCATCCTTATAGACACCATTTACATATGCATACCAGTATCCAGGAGATTTGCGGACGTACTGTCCTACATCGTCCAGCAGGAGTACCCCGTCATAAGACCAGCGCTTGTCAGACAAAGCATAGGTAAAGCCACCAGCCTCTGCCGAGGCCTGAAGAGCTCCCAGCGGGGTGTTCTTATTAACAGTATATTCTGTTTCTGACACGGTTACGGTAAAGGTTTTATCAGGACTCAAGGTAACTGAACCGTCATAGAGAACGTCCATGTTTGGTGCTGCAGCCATAGTCTGGGTTACGGTTGCATTGCTGTAACCAGTGGCCTTGACCACAACTGCGTAGTCTCCCGCGGCAGTAAATACATCAGCATTAATGCTGATTTTTCCTTCATTTACTGTGTACTGTTCGCCGGTTAAGGCAGTACCTTCCACAGTGATACCAGTAATAGCAGCCCGCCATGTTGCATCATCTGTAAAAGTAATTTCCACCGCCTGTCCTACTTCGTTGTCTTCGGTATCAGCGGTTAGTACGGGAGCAGCACTGGGTACCGGTTCATTGCTGTATATATTCAACTGAGCAATATTCTGTACCGAAAGACCGGTAGTAGTCGGATATTGGTTGTTATAATAGTACCAATACTCATGATCTGCTGCCTCATGCCAGTCCCAGTTGCCAAAGACGTGGTAGTATCCTGAAGGTAATTTCTCAATACTTGTCGGACCTTCTTTGTACGTAGCTTTAGCAAACCAGACCAGGCGCATGCCATCACTGTAACCAGTATCAGGGTACTTGCCGTCCTTATACCAGCAAACCACCATAGGGCCTTCACGATCTGAGTACTGGTAAACATTTTTATAAGCAAATGTTTTTTTGAAACCATCACTTGCTTTTATTTGTAGTGTATCACCCTCTGCCATACCACCTACCAATTCGCAGAGGTCTTTTACGTTGGTACCTTTAACGGCGCCCATATCCTTGGTATCCCAGTTTTGATCCTCTTCTTCGTTCCAACGCAGTAGCTCTTGCATTTCTTCGTCAGGGTCATCAATAAACACTGGGCCCTGATGATAGTAATGCGTTTCCCCATCCCCCATAACATCAATATTATTCTCCAGCCAGTTATAATTAATTTTTTCCTGCTTGAGTATGGTCTTGCCGTCATTTGCGTACTTGGTAATCGTAAGTTCCGTGGTCGCGGCAAAAGCTGATTGTGGTACTGCTGCTATCAGGACGAACAATCCTAAAAACATGGTCAGCATCACATAAAGAGCTGTTTTCCCCAACCCATTTTTGTTAAACATTATCAAAACCACTCCTTTCCTTATAATCGACAGTTACAACCCTTTAGCAATTACTGTAACCGCTTCCGCACGAGTCGCATTAGCGTGAGGCCTAAAGGTATTGTCTGCATAGCCCGAGATAATGCCGTTGGCGCTGGCTTTATCCACTGCTTCACGAGCCCAATCGGAAATTAGTGCACTATCGGCAAAAGTCTTTCCAGCACTGGTACTGCTTAGCCTGGCAGCATTAACGATCATCACCGCCATCTGCTCACGGGTGATAAAATCATCCGGACCAAAAAGGGTATCACTGTAACCGTTTATTATTCTATTGGCATTGGCGGTTGCAATGTAATCTTTCGCCCAGTGGTTGGCAGTGTCGGCAAAGACTTTGCCGTTTTGTGGCTGTAATTTGAAGGCTTTGACCAGAATAGTAGCAAACTCAGCGCGGGTAATATTGTTATCCGGCTTAAAGCTATTATCGGGATAGCCTGCCACGGCACCAGCATTAACTAATAATTTGATGCTTGCTTCGGCCCAGTGACCACTGATATCGTTCAGATTAATTACCGGTGGTGTTGGAGGAATTGTGGCTGTTTCCTTTTCGCTGGCAATTACTGCGAACTTGGTAAAGTGGCTCACTTCGCCGCTAACCGTGCCAGTTGCAATATCGACCACAATATTATCAAGTTTAACCCATTCATTGGTAGCAGTATCGAGCCAGTAAATACCGATATCATACTTACTGGTGTCTACCTGGGATGGATTAAAAGTAAGGGTTATGGTTACCGGCTTTGTGAAATTCTCTGTCTTGTTTTTGGTAATCTCCAATACATCGCTGACTATTTTGCTCTTAGCTGGAGTTGGCAGAGCAGCTATATTGCTTACTTTTTCTACCTGAACCTTTATGTCACTGCTGGTAGCGTTGGCAGGAATAACAATGCTTGCGCCGGAAACATTTATAGTTGCACCTTGACTGGCGTTTACTGTCGTCCCGGTATTAATCGTGCCACCGACTCCACCAGGGCCTCCGCTTGAGCCTCCAGTTACTTCAAGGCTTTGCCTGGCTATGTTATTGCCATAACCAGCAATTACCTTTAGGGTTCCTTTAGAAACTTCAGGAACCTTAAAGGTGCAACTGTAGTTGCCATTACCATCAGCCTTCACTGAATCAAAAAAGACTATGTTCTGAGCGCTGTCCAGTATCTTAACGGCTACCCACTCGTTGGGATCAGCAGTACCTGATGCAGTTACACTGGTTCCAATTTTAGCCTGGTTCGTGCTCAGCGCTGTGGTAACCGGAGCAGCAAAAGCAATTCCCGGAATCATGGATACCATAAGCAACATGGTGATTGTAATAGCGATTAATCTTTTTTTCATTGAATCTCACCTCTCTTAAGTTTCGCTATAGCTAATAACCAAATAAGGGGATACGAATCCCACGGTGAACTATGCGAATGCCTTTTACATCCCTCCCAACATTGTTTATTAATTCTGGTAACGGGGCACTATTTAATAGTGGTTATCTATCTTCCCTCCTTCACATTTTTCTTTACATGTTTACCGGCAGAAAAACAAAAAACCCGGCGAAAGCAGTGCCGAGCAACTAATTAACAGGCAAATGCATGATCACAAAAGCCCCTTAAATAGCATATAAAACTGGCTTCTCCTTTCCACAATGGGAGGTACATTCGTTTCCAAATGCACCCTGGCGACCTGAAAACCATGGATGAAGGTTTTCAGGTTCGGAGTGAATTGTGTGACTTAATGTCAAAACATAGATTTCTTCATAATATTCACCAACTCATCCTATAGTGTCTTTATTCGGAAAATGGGCCAGCTCCTGTGTGGCCAGCAGCTTACAGAGTATTTATTCCCTGCGATGAAAAGAACGCTTATTTGCTAATGGTATGAAGAATAAAATTCAAATAAAAAATGCGAACTCAAAAAGCAGTTCGCCCCAATATCTGGCACAGTTTTGCCTTCTCCTTTCCACACTGGGGGGCATACCTGTTTCCTGATATACCCTAATCGGCCTGAAAACCATGGTTTACACTTTTAGGTTGACAGACTCGGAGTAAATTTAGTTGTATTTTGTATTATGCTTTCTCCATTTATATTGAATCTCCTGCAAATTACAAATAATAATTTTTGATTACATGCCTATGGATGACATTATACATTCTGCCAATATAATGGTAAATCACCCTTTTTATTTTCTAAACATAAAATAAAATAATTTCATTTACGTAAAGGAGGGCTCTGCTTTGGTTAAGACCAAAAGACGCAGGCCAAAACCCAGGCTAGTTAGAGCAAGAATTGTTGGAGGCCCATTTGCTCCCCATCTTCGGGGCACAGTATTATTGTCCAGTGTAAAAGGGGGAACAATGGTATCTGTGGATGTTAGAGGATTGCCGCCTTATAAGCCGGGTACCAATACCCAACAGCCGATAGGTCCTCATGGGTTCCATATTCATGAGCAAGGTGTTTGTGAAATTGGAGACCCTAATGACCCCTTTACCTCGGCTGGTGGACATTGGAACCCTACGAATCAGCCTCACGGGAATCATGCCGGAGACTTTCCGGTTTTATTCTCCAATAATGGTACCGCCAAAACGCGTTTTTTTACTAATAAATTTAAGCCTGCTGACGTAGTAGGGAAGTCCATAATTATACATCAAAATCCAGACGATTACCGAACCCAGCCAGCCGGTAACTCAGGCCTAAGACTTGCCTGCGGGGTATTTCGTTCGGTAAGTCGTTAATCAGCTGGTTCAAGCAGAACCATTTAGAGGGGGCTTATGTTTTACAGTTGGAGTTCGTTCAATCAAAATATTCTGACGATAACTAAATCTTCACATCTATACTAAAGGGCCTGATTATTGTACCGGTGGTTTCTATTACTTGCGGCTTGAGGTCAAATTCACTCCGGTCACGGGCTGTTTTGATACCCAGATTAGTAACCCGGTACCCCAAACCTTCTAAGCTCATGGTCAGTTGGTCAATATTATTACTCAGATAGCTGACTACACTACTGTTTTCTACTATCCCTTGAATTTGCAGGTCACTTTTTCGCCAATTAACATGGAACAGAACCAGCCCCATCCGTGGGGTTTCCAGCGAAACCACAAAGTTTAGATGGTCAGTATGGGTAAGTCGTTTACGGCTATTGTCCCGGTTGATTTTTAACTGACACAGGTGGTATTCATTATCGACTTTAACCGGCAAAGAAAAATAGTAGTTATATGTATCGTTATTCGCTGAAAGATGCGCAGTACTGTTAAATAACCTCTGCCCGCTCAATTGACTATCTACATCATCTACCCTTTGTATCAACTCAGCCCAAAAAGAGCCTTTTTGGGGGTCGGTATTGGCCAGTTTCAGGAAGAGATCTTTTAATAAGGAGAGGTTTTCGAGTACTTCCGGTTCATTTTGAACTATAGCCTGGATTTTATTTGCCCTCTGGGCGTCAGGTTGTTCCATATCCAGG
>JBMNOY010000082.1:0-5629 GCA_050943315.1 Syntrophomonadaceae bacterium | reverse complement strand
ACCCGTTCCCATCCCGAACACGGCAGTTAAGCCCTCCAGCGCTGATGGTACTACAGGTAATGCTGTGGGAGAGTAAGTCGTTGCCAGGATTTATTTTTTTCTGTAGTACTTTGATTAATCATTACTGACCGGGAAAAAATTGTTCCAAATGAAATCAATATCTATAGGTAGTTACCAGTTGAATACATATGTTAGATTATAATGAAAGAAGTATACAAATGATGATTTTGGAAAACTATTAGGTTTATGGAAGGAGACAAGCAAATGGCGTCCAGGGGTAAATTGGTTTTTGTAACCGGTGCAGCTAGAAGCGGTAAGAGCCTTTTTGCCGAAAAGATGGCTGCAGAGTTAGCAGGGAAGGTAATTTATATTGCAACTTGCGTGCCGGGTGATGATGAAATGAGGGAGCGAGTTGCACACCATCAGGCGCGCAGACCAAGTCACTGGCAAACCATAGAAGAGGACCTGCACCCTGCTCAGGTTATCAAGGAATTGGATGAGCCGGGACATGTTTTTCTTTTGGATTGTTTGACTCTCCTGGTGAGCAACTTGTTATTACGACCTGGTGCTACGGATGAAGAACAGATAATAAAGGAGATGTCGGAATTAACAAGGATAAGCTTGGAATCAGCCGCACATGTGATTATAGTTTCAAACGAGGTGGGTTGGGGCATCGTCCCTGGTGATCCTCTTTCCCGGCTGTATAGAGATATTATGGGGCGTGTGAATCAAAAGATGGCTTCCTCTGCAGATGAGGCGTATATAACGATTGCAGGTATTCCAATTGAATTAAAAGCTCTAACTAAAGGATTATGAGCAGCCAGTTCCTTTCCGTCAATGTGTTTCAAGATATCTCCTTTCCGCAATGAACCTTAATTATATTCTCCAGCGCAGAGTTAAGCGGGCCGTGAAAATTACCACCTACTGACCTAAGAAAAATAAAAACTGGCAGCCGAAGGTCTAATTGACAATAAGATAAGACCGTTTTCAAGTTGGCAAAATAGTTCTAATGAAGCGAGGTAAATCCTATGGAAAAAATCAATAAAAAGGCTATTTTGGTCGTTAGCTTTGGTACAAGCCATCATGAAACTAGAGAAAAGACCATTGGGGCGATTGAAAAGGATATTGCCGCAGCCTACCCTGAATATGAGATCAGAAGAGCCTTCACAAGTGGAAGGATAATAGAGGTATTGGCTAATAGAGATGGGATTGTCGTTGATAATGTAACCGCTGCTATGGACCGTCTGCTTGAAGATGGATTTCAAACAGTAATAGTCCAACCCACACATGTAATCAATGGACAGATGAACGAGGAGATGGAAACAGTTGTCACCAGATATGTAGATAAGTTCGAGAAAATAAAAATTGGTAGTCCACTCCTGACCCATACCGAGGATTATCAGAAGGTCATACGAGCTATAATGGGTCAGTTTCCTGACCTTGATGACCGTGAGGCATTAGTCTTAATGGGACATGGTACCGGGCATCGTGTAAATACTGTATATACAGCTTTAGATAAGCAATTCAAAGAACAGGGTTACGCCAATGTTTTCGTGGGAACAGTCGAGGCTTATCCGGATGTGGACACAGTAGAGAAGCGAGTAAGATCATACCACCCGCAAAGGGTTATTCTGTTACCGCTGATGATCGTAGCAGGTGATCATGCTGTAAATGATATGGCCGGCGATGCAGAAGATTCCTGGAAAAGCATTTTTGCAGGTGCTGGCTATGAAGTAAAATGCTTATTGCAGGGATTGGGTGAAATACAGGCCATCAGGGACATTTTCTTAGAACATATTGCAGCAGCAATACCGGAATCTAAAGGAATGTTAAATGCAGTATAGTCAATCTTTTCCGCTCTTTAACAACCATACCATAGAGAAGCGGGTAAAAAAATGGAGCATTATGTTTACAAAAATAATAAACGGTTAAGATGTGGATATACTACCGGGAGTTGTGCCGCGGCTGCTGCTCAGCGTGCCACTGCTTTGCTTTTGGGAGCCAAAATTCCCGGTGATGAAATGATTTCCCTTGCCACCCCCATCGGTGTGAGGTTAGAAATTCCTGTGGAGAAAACTGAAACAGGAGAGAATTGGGCGAGCTGCGCGGTAAGAAAAGACAGTGGTGATGACCCTGATGTCACCAACGGAATTCTTGTCTATGCCAGGGTATCTAAAACGCCGGGCCCGGTAACAACAGAACCTCACATCACTATTACCGGGGGAATTGGTGTAGGAAGAGTCACCAAAGCAGGACTGGCTTGCCCGGTGGGAGAGGCAGCAATCAACCCTGTTCCCAGGAGAATGATCGCCGAACAAGTTAAAACGATTTGTGATAAATTTAACTATACCGGCAAACTCCTGGTTGAAATCTCAATTCCGGAAGGGGTTGAAATCGCCAAAAAAACATTTAATCCCCGACTGGGAATTGTAGGGGGGATTTCAGTACTGGGGACCAGCGGAATTGTGGAGCCCATGAGTGACCAGTCTTTAATTGACACCATAAAGGTGGAAATGAATGTGATAAAAGCTACTGGCGCCGACTATTTGGCTATTACTCCAGGGAACTATGGGGAGACTTTTATAAAAAACAACCTGAACATAAAAAAAACTTGCCTGGTAAAATGCAGTAATTTTGTGGGTGAAGCTCTGGACAACGCTGCTTTTTGTCAGTTCCAAGGGGTATTGCTGGTAGGTCACCTGGGCAAATTTGTAAAGCTGGCAGCTGGTATTATGAACACCCATTCCAAGTACGGTGATGCACGCATGGAGATTATCGGTGTACATGCAGCACTGGCAGGAGCTCCCCAGGAGACTATGAAAAATCTCATGAATTGTATTACTACCGAAGAAGCAGTGGCGGTTTTAGATGAAGCTGGAATAAGAGAAAAGACGATGCAGTCCCTTTTAAAAAATATGGACTTTCATATAAAAGAAAGAGTTAAGCACCAACTGCAAATTGGAGCAATAATATTTTCTAATCAATATGGATATTTAGGGCAGACAACCGAGGCCAAAGATTTGTTGAATAAATTGACCAAAAAGTAAAGCGGTTTAGCAAAGATGGTGAGGACAGTAGAACAAATGAAAAACAGACTGGGGAAACTATACGGAATAGGTGTGGGACCGGGAGATCCAGAACTGATGACCATGAAGGCAGCCAGATTGATAAGAGAGTGCCCGGTAATTGCAGTTCCGGCAACCGGTAAGGAACGTAACCTGGCTTATGAAATTGCCCGAGGTGCGGTTCCGGAAATTACTGCCAAGGAGTTATTGGAAGTCTCAATGCCCATGACTCGTGACCGAGAGCTTTTGGAAACAAGTCATGAAGCAGCAGCCAAAAAGGTAATCGCAGAGCTAAAAAAGGGCAAGAATATAGCTTTTTTAACCCTGGGGGATCCGTCCATTTATTCTACTTATATTTATATACATAACAGAATTGTTGCCAGGGGGTATGATGCGGAGATTATTCCGGGAATTCCTTCATTCTGTGCGGTTGCGGCCAGAATCAACGAAGGCCTCACCGAGGCAGCCCAACCCCTGCATATTATACCGGCTTCCTATGAAGGAATTGAAAAGGCTTTGGCTTTAAAGGGAACGCGAGTACTAATGAAGGCCGGAAAATCCATGGTCAAAATAAAAGCTCTTCTTGGTGAAATGGACTCGATTCCGGTGGTTAAGATGGTAGAACGCTGTGGTATGGAAGGCGAGAGGGTCTTGGAGGGAGTAGATGCTATTGATGCAAATGCTGGCTATTATTCCATCTTAGTTGTAAAAGATCAATAATACCAAAAACGGAAGTGAAGGAGAAGCTATGGTTAATTTTGTGGGAGCAGGTCCGGGTGCTGCAGATTTAATTACGGTCAGGGGGCAGAAGCTGCTTAAAGAAGCAGACGTAATAATCTATGCAGGCTCTTTGGTAAACCCGGAGCACTTGAAACTTGCCAAGCCAGGATGCCAGATATATAATAGTGCGTCCATGACCCTTGAGGAAGTTATTGCCGTTATGAAGGATGCCGAAGCTCAGGGGAAAATGACCGTAAGACTGCATAGTGGTGATCCCAGTATTTATGGAGCTATTCGAGAACAAATGGATTTACTGGAGCAATCTGGCATTGAATATGATGTGGTTCCGGGGGTAAGCTCTTGCTTTGGTGCCGCGGCAAGCCTGAAAGCTGAATATACCCTTCCTGATATAACGCAGACGGTAATCATAACCAGAATGGAAGGGAGAACTCCGGTCCCGGAAAAGGAAGAGATTTCACTACTGGCCCAGCATCAGGCCACAATGGTTATTTTTCTAAGCACCGGGCTGCTAGAGCCTTTGCGAGAACGGCTGTTAATAGGCGGGTACCAAGGTGATACACCGGCGGCCATTGTCTATAAGGCAACCTGGCCGGATGAGAAGATATTTAGATGTACTGTTGATACGCTTCCGCAAGTTGCCCGGGAAAATGGAATTACCAAGACGGCTCTGATCGTAGTGGGAAAGTTTTTAGGCGACAGTTATGACCGCTCAAAACTCTATGATCCAGTCTTTACCCATGAATTTAGAGCAGCGAGTAAACAGGATAAAAGGTAAAAAGCTGATGGGCAGGAGACCATTAGTTGTGCAGCTGGCTATATTCACTATGGGAGGCAGCGAAATTGAAAATATATGTGGTAGGCCTTGGTCCGGGGGGATTGGATCAAATAACCCCAAGGGCCATGCATATGCTTGAGACTTGTGATATAATTGCCGGTTATGATCTGTATATTGATTTAATCCGAAAAAGATTCGAACATAAGAAATTGGTATCGACCCCTATGAAAAAAGAGACCGAACGTTGCCACCTTGCTATACGGGAAGCTTTAAAAGGACAGCGGGTAGCCATGGTGGGCAGCGGGGATGCTGGTGTTTATGGAATGGCTGGGCTGATGTACGAAGTTGCCCAGCAGTATGAACCGGTAGAGATTGAAGTTGTATCCGGTATTACCGCAGCCTGCAGCGGTGCAGCTGTTTTAGGAGCTCCGCTGACCCATGACTTTGCCGTCATTAGCTTAAGCGACCTGCTCACTCCCTGGGAATTGATTGAGAAACGGCTTGCCTGTGCCGCTATGGCTGATTTTGTTCTTTGTTTATATAATCCGGCCAGCAAAAAAAGAAAAGATCATCTAAGGAAAGCCTGCGAAATCATTTTACAGTATCGAGCAGCAAATACCAGGTGTGGATATGTACATAATATTGGCCGGGAAGGGGAGCAAGGTACTATATTAACCCTGGGAGAATTGAAGGAAACCCGGGTAGATATGTTTACAACCGTTTTTATTGGGAATTCTCAAACCAAAGAATTGAGTGGAAAACTAGTAACTCCAAGGGGATACCGGAATGTCTGAAATACTAGTTTTTGCTGGTACCATAGAAGGACGTAAGCTGTTGGAAGCCCTTTCTTGCCGCATTTATAATCGGAATCTGCTGGTATATGCCTGTGTGGCTACTGATTACGGTAAGAAATTGTTGCCCTCCAATAGTAAGCAACTCAAGGTGCTTTCCGGGAGGCTTACAAGAGAAGAGATGGCCCAATTGATGGCCAAACATCAATTTGACTGGGTCATAGATGCAACCCACCCTTATGCCACAACTGCCAGCG
>JBMNOY010000024.1:0-29200 GCA_050943315.1 Syntrophomonadaceae bacterium | reverse complement strand
GCTGCCCAGGTTTTTTTTTATGGATTCTTCCACCAGTTCCCGGTGGCGCCGCCGGTCCTCGGCGCTTCTATCCCTGCCCCCGCTGTCTAACTCCCGAAATATCGCCATAAAGAATCACCTTCTAATCCTTCCATAAATTATTGGCCGCATATTTGAGAATCACATTGCAGCAATGGTCACAATAGCCGTTATTTTTCATCTCTTCAACCATGCTGTTGTATTTTCGGCTCTGCTCATCATCACGAACCCGGGCTTTGGTGACTATGCGTGACAACTCGCGTACCGAAGCGGTTAGTTTCTTTTCGATGGCTTCTTTTAAGGGTTCGTAACTGGTGTACTCGATGGTGGCATTATTGCGCAGAAGCGAGAACATATAAGCAGTAACATCATGCCGGAATCCTTTGGCAGCAGTTCCGGTCAGACCGATTTGGGACTCTATGGACTCCATAAATTTTTCGTCAGGTTCCAGTTCCTCACCAGTATTGGGATCCTTGATTTTAACTTTATTGACAAAAGCTTCAGCATGGTCAAGGTAATTGTTAAACAGGGTCTCGGCTTGTTCACGGTAACCGTGGATAAAGGCACTGGTAACCTCTTTCTCCAGTATTCGGTTATACTCTTTTTTAATGGTTACCTGTAGAAATTCCAGCAGCCTTTTCTTCTCATCATCAGCCATATCGGTAGCCTTAACTGCCTTGATCAAGGACTCCATGACCAGGATAGGATTAATACAGTTGGTCTCGGACTCGGACAAAGCATTGTCTATAGCCTTCATAATAAATCGCGTGGAGATTCCGCTTAGACCTTCCCGGCCGGCTTCATCTCGCAGTTCTTGTATGTCAACCTTTTTGGCCGAGTCTTTTTCCACAATCTCTTCACCGTTATATATGCGCATCTTGGTGATGGGATCCACCTTCGATGAAGGCGCCAACCGGCTCAGGATTGCGAACATGGAAGCAACTTCAATGGTATGGGGGGCAATATGAGCACTAAAGTAACTCTTTTTGAGTATCTTGTTGTAAATTTTTACCTCCTGGTCTAGTTCCAGGCAGTAGGGAACTTCAATTTTTACAATACGGTCCAGTATCGCTTCATTGGTATGGTCGGATTTGAATTTGTTCCACTCCGCTTCATTGGAATGGGCCAGGATAATTCCGTCAAAGTAAATCATGGAACCCTTCCCCGGCGATGGAATGGACTTCTCCTGCGTAGCAGTAATAATCGCATGCAGATATTCCACGTCATTCTTAAATATCTCTATAAATTCAACGATACCCCGGTTTCCGCAATTAAAAGCACCGTTTAGAGACAATACCCGGGGGTCATCTTCCGGATACAGATCCATTTTGGAAATATCCACCGAGCCAATCAGAACTGAGGTATCCTGATTATTGGGATCAACCGGAGGTACGACCGCTATCCCCTTGCGGCTGCGAATAGAGAAATCAACGGTTTCCACCTCAAAGTTTTCATATTCGCTCTGGTATTCGTGTTTAAGACGATAGCGGCAAATGGGACATAAATCACCTTCAATCTTGACTCCCAGGATTTCTTCAAATTTTGGCCGCAGATGTTTGGGTATCAGATGCAAAGGTTCTTCGCGCATAGGGCAACCTTTAAGAGCATAGATTGGAGGATGGGCATCCAGAGCTTGTTTGAGTTTTTCCATAATCGATGATTTCCCGGAACCAACCGGGCCTACCAAATATAAAACCTGCCGGGATTCTTCGCCGGACATGGCAGCCGAGTGAAAATACCTGACTATCTCCATTAATGTTTTATCAATTCCATAGAAATCTGACTCGAAAAAACGATATTTTTTTATGATATCATTACCATATATCCTTCTTAGTTTGGCGTGGTCTTCAGTTTTAATAACCTGAACACCTGGTTCTGTAATTATTTGAAACATTCGCTGATGAGCCAATTTGGCTATTTCAGGGTTTTCCTTTACTATCTCAAGGTAGTCTAAGAATGTTCCGGCAAAACTTTGATAAGATTTTTGCTGCCGGTCATTCTTAATGAGATTACCAAAATCATAAGTCATCTGTGTTACACCTCCCAATCTCCTGTATCGACACAACGTTGGGTGTTCATATAATTAATTAAATATATGCTGTCAATTCCATGTTTGATTCTTAATTACCAATTAGTAAATATAATTTACTAAGATGGATATATGATTATATTTTTCCATAAATGGTAGAAAGGCGGTGTTATAGTGCTTTTTAGCCAGGTAAAAATTAAGAATTTAACATTAAAAAACCGGATCGTGATGCCGGCAATTACCCTGAATTATGATCCGGCCGGAAGTGTAACCCAGCGTATGATTGACCTCTACCGGGAAAGGGCCCGTGGGGGTGCCGGGCTAATCATGATTGGCGGTGCTGCAGTTGATGCGGACGGGGTTGCCGGAGGGTTCATCTCTATTCATGATGATCAGTTAATTGAGGGACACCGGAAGCTGGTTACCGAAGTCAAAAGGGCCGGTGCCAGGGTAGGGTTGCAATTGATTCATACCGGCCGTTATTCATTTGGCTTTAGGGATGGTAAAGACGTCGTAGCTCCTTCCCCGCTGGCATCCCGGTTAACCGGGTTTACTCCCCGGGAGATGACCACCGATGATATTCGCCGCGTGGTGGATTGTTTCGGACAGGCAGCCCTAAGAGCGGTACAAGCCGGTTATGACCTGGTCGAAATAATAGCCAGTGCCGGATATCTAATAAGCCAGTTCCTCTCTCCGGTAACTAACCAGCGCACCGATGAGTACGGAGGTTCTTACGCCCACCGCATGCGTTTCGGTTTAGAAGTAATTAGAACGGTGCGCGACCGGGTAGGTCCTGATTTTCCTCTTTCAGTGAGGCTGGGGGGCAATGATTTTATGACCGGCGGCAACACCATGGAAGAGATTGTGCAGTTTGCCGCCGAACTTGAGAAAGCTTCGGTAGATCTTATTAATGTTACCGGGGGATGGCATGAATCATATGTGCCGCAAATATCATCAGAGGTACCCGCGGGTGGATACAGCTATCTGGCACAGCAGGTTAAATCCGCGGTTAACCTACCGGTAGCCGCCAGTAACCGCATTAATGATCCTCAGATAGCGGAAGAGATTCTATCTTTGGGCCATGCCGACCTGGTTTCGGTAGGCCGCGGCTTTCTGGCCGATCCCGACTGGGCCAATAAGGCACAAAGCGACCCGGCATCTATTCGCAAATGTATCGCCTGTGGGACCTGTTTGGATCATTTATTCTCGGGGCAGGCGGTGGTTTGTGCTATTAACCCCCAATGCGGCCGGGAAAGAGAAATGGCGATAGTGCCGGCTAATGATCCTAAAAAGGTGATTATTATAGGAGCAGGCCCGGCTGGTTTGGAAGCCGCCCGGGTAGCAGCACTGAAGGGGCACCTGGTATCTCTGTGGGAAAAGTCCGATACTATTGGAGGACAATGGAACCTGGCCGCAAAGGCCCCCGGCAAAGAAGAATTTTGTTCGCTTCTCATTTATTATCACACCGTTCTCAATGACCTGGGAGTAGAAATAAAGTTTAACACCACCGCCACCTCCGCCAAGGTGAAATCGGCGTTTCCCGATGCGGTTATCGTAGCTACCGGTGCTAAACCATACTGCCTGGACCTGGTCATAAAGGGTGACCCCCCGATAATAGACGCCACCGAGGTTTTGAAGGGCCATCCCGTAACTGGTCCAGACATTGTAATTATCGGAGCAGGTTCGGTTGGCTGCGAAACTGCTGTTTACCTGGCTGAAAAAGGGACTATTAGTGCTGATGTGGTCAAGTTTATGATGCTGCACCAGAGCGAAACTCCGGAAACCATTTATAAGCTATTAACCCAGGGATATTATAATATCAAGGTAGTGGAAATGACCAAACACGCCGCCTCGGACATGGGCAAAGCGACCCGCTGGGCGCTGCTCAAACAAATGAACATAAGAGGTATTAAAACCATTTTCCAGGCTAAGGTAATTGAAATTAATCCGTCCGGAGTAAAAGTAGTGAGCCATACTGGAGAGGAATCAGAACTGCATGCCGATACCGTTATTATGGCTGCCGGCAGCCAGTCAAACAATGATCTCTACCAGCATTTACTGGGTGAAGTGCCGGAAATACATCTAATCGGTGATGCCGTAGCACCTGGCCGGGTGATGAAAGCTATTTATCAGGCCTTTGAAGTGGCTTTGCGGGTGTAAAACGTTTAAGTAGTGCCGCTGGTTAGCCTTTTCCGGGCGCGAAGCTTACTGATGCAACGTTCCAGGCCATCAACGGTTAGTTCCTCCATAGGAAATATTTCGCCAATGGTCTTAATTGTATACCATCCATCCATCCACTCCCAGTAAGACTTGGGGATAGGATTTAACCACACCGAGTACTCGAAATGTTTTCTTAGCCGTTTTAACCATTCTATCCCCGGTTTATCATTATAAAGTCCCCATTCGATTATACCGCCGGCCCGCAGTAACTCGGAACGTGCCATACTGGCATCTGAAACTATTATCACCCGGTAGTCGGGGCTATAGGTACTTAAAACATAATCAGTTTCCGTAAAGTTAGTTAAGCTGCACCGGGAATCATGGTACAACCAATCATAGATACAATTGTGAAAATAAAATATTTTTAGGTCTTTAAAATGGCTGGACTTATTTACCGCTGTGAATAGCTGGTTGCATAAATGGCTATAAGAGAGCATAGACCCGCCGGCATCCATCAGCAGAAGGATTTTAATGGCATTTTCGCGCGGACGCTCCCAGATCAGTTCCAATCGGCCGGCATTTTTACAGGTTTGCTGAATAGTGGCTTCGACATCCAGTTCACTTTTTTCCCCTTCCAGCCGGGTAGTGAACTGGCGAAGCTTCCGCAAGGCTATCTGGAACTGCCGGACTCCCAGGGTCTCGTCAGTTCTGAACTCTTGAAACCGGCGCTGCCCGGCCACTTTTACTGCCGACAGATTACGGGAGCTCCCACCGATGCGAATTCCCCCCGGATGAAATCCGGAATGCCCAAAGGGCGAAGTCCCCCCGGTACCTATCCAGCGATTGCCGCCATGGTGTTCCTCATTTTGTTGGGCCAGTCTTTCCTCCAGTAACCGCTTTAACTCCTCAAGGTCCAATTGCTGGTGGTTACGGCGCATTTCGTCAGTTATATCCATAGGCGGCAATTCTTTGTTAAGCCAGTCCCATATTTTTTCGGGCAGGCCGCTGGGGGTCTCTACATCTTTGAAAAAGCTGGCAAAAGCCATATCGAAGCGGTCATAGTGAGCTTCTGTTTTCACCAGCACCGCTCTGCACAGCTGATAAAAACCGGTTAGGCTGGAGCCTGCCATTCCCATTTCCAGCGCTTCTAGGAGAGTTTGCCATTCATTCATAGAAACCGGGATACCATATTCTTTCAAAGTATAATAAAATTGCGTAAACATATTTTCCCCTTTGTTACCGGTAGTGGTTAAACGTACTGCTCAAACGTGATGTCCGGGACTGATTTTTGTTGTGCAGCTGATTAAGCAGGGTCTCCAAATCCTCATTCTTTTTAAGCAATACACCGATAAAAGGTATTTCCTGTTTGATTTTGGCAGGGCTAATTCCTCCCACCACCAAAGCCTGCAACCAATCGATGAGTTCACTGGTACTAGGCTTTTTTTGAATATGGGGGATGTTTCTTAACATATAAAAGGTTTCCATGGCCTGTGCCAGCAGGTTCTTCTCCAAATTCGGATGGTGCACCCGGACAATCGCCTCCATGGCCTCGGGATCAGGGAAAGCTATATAATGAAAAATACAGCGGCGCAGGAAAGCGTCAGGCAGTTCCTTTTCCGCATTGCTGGTTATTATTACTATAGGCCGGTTTGCCGCTGTAATAGTTTCCCTGGTCTCGGGAATATAAAAGCTCATTTGGTCCAGTTCCCACAGCAGGTCATTAGGAAATTCTAAATCAGCTTTATCAATTTCATCTATTAAAAGGACCACCTGGTTGGCCGCCTTAAATGCTTCGCCTAGCTTGCCCAGTTTAATGTATTGTTTAATATTGCTTACATCATGGTCACCGAACTGGCTGTCATAAAGTCTTTGCACGGTATCATATACGTACAGGCCTTCCTGGGCTTTAGTGGTTGATTTGATATTCCATATAAGCAACTCTTTCCCCAGTGAATCAGCAATACTTTTCGCCAGCATAGTCTTACCAGTACCCGGCTCCCCTTTTATCAACAGGGGTTTCCCCAGCGCTATGGCAATATTAACACTATTACGCAATTCCTCCGATACGATATAATCACTTGATCCCTTATATTGAACCGTACCTTTTATCATTTGGTCCTCCTACTGTAAAAAGTCACATTTTTTTCATCCTAACAGATATCTACCTGCCAGTCAATAAATGGCAGGCGGTAAGGCCTTGAAAGCCCGGGCTTTAGCCGTTATTCTGCCGCAGTAACGCCTGAGCAGCATTTTTGCCGGCTACATAACCAGTGGAAAACGAAGCCTGTAAATTATATCCTCCGGTATAACCGTCAACATCCAGAACTTCGCCAGCAAAATAAAGCCCGGTAATAAGCTTGGATTCCATGCTCCGGGGGTTTACCTGGCTTACGTCAATTCCTCCGGCAGTTACTATGGCCTCCTCAATAGGACGAGTTCCTTTTACGGTAACGGTAAGATGCTTTAATAAATATGCTAAATTTTTTCTCTCTTTGCGGTTAATGTGGTTACATTCCTGGTGCGGGTCTATGCCGCTCAGCTTAACTAAAACGGGAATAAGTTTGTGGGGCAAAAGATCATCCAGGGAGTTGGCGAACTGACGCCGGGAGTATTTCAAAAAGTCCCGCTGCAGCCTATCATCCAGCTTTTCTTCATCCAGGGCTGGTTTTAGGTCGATGACCACTTTAACTTCTTTACCAGTTTTATATATATATGAAGCTATGTCCCGGCTAATGGTGAGAATAATAGGGCCGGACAAGCCAAAATGAGTAAAAAGCATTTCACCGAATTCCTCATTAATTTTTTTACCTTCTTTACTATAGGCAATTACCCCCACATTTTTAAGAGTCAAGCCCTGCAACTCGGGCACCCAATGCTCCTCTGTAATCAGGGGAACCAATCCAGGCCGCGGTTCAATTATCTTGTGGCCTAACTTTCGTGCCCACTCATACCCATCTCCGGTAGAACCGGTTGCCGGGTAAGATTTACCCCCGGTACAGATAATTACCGACTGGGCCTTAAACAGCCGCGTGCGGGTTTTGACACCGGTAACCTTTTTACCAGTGGTAATAATATCTTCAACGGTACATGAGGTAACGATTTCCACCCCCGCCTGAACAGCATTGTCATGCAGTGCCCGGACCACATCCAGAGCCCGGTCAGATTGCGGGAAAACGCGGTTTCCTCTTTCCACTTTGGTGGCAACCCCTAAATTATTGAAAAAATTAATGGTATCAAGATTATTAAATTCATTAAACGCACTGTAAAGGAAGCGCGCCTGGCCGGGAAAACCCTCGGGCAGATACTCAGGCTCCACAGCGGTAGTAATATTACACCTGCCCTTGCCGGTAATGGCTAGTTTGCGGCCCACCCGGCTTTTTTTCTCCAACAGGGTTACATCAGCCCCTTCCCGCGCAGCCGTAGCTGCTGCCATCATACCCGCCGGGCCGCCTCCAATTACCACAATATTATTCAAAAAACATCCTCCCTGCTAAAGTTTTTTCAACGGTTGCGGGCGCGGGGACGGTTGCGGGCAGGGGGACGGTTCTTTTGCCCGCTTTTTTGAAAAAAAGCGGGCAAAAGAACCGTCCCCCTGCCCGCAGTCCCTGCCTGCTCCAGGAATTAATTGTTTATACTTTATAAATGCTGTACAATTTACTTTATACGAATTATATAAGAAGTGGAGGTTTTTTTCATTGGAGAGACCAGCTCAGCAAAGAGTACCCAGGTCGCTTTTTGTACTTATAGTAGTCATTCTCGCAGGAATGTTTTACTATGCAGCCGTTATCGATAAATCCGCTCCTGAGAAGGTGGTACAGGATTTTTACCAGGCCTACTTTGAACGTGATTTTGAGACTGTGGCCAGTAATTTGAGCGTATTCTGGGCAGCCCAGCTTATGCCTCAGTATAGTCTAATGTCCCCCGACCAGCTCTTAGAAAATAGAGACGAAATTGAAGCTACCATAGGTAATACTATTCGCAGTATGGAAGAAAATAATACTATTCCCGACAATCTTAGTACCGAAATTATGAAAGATTATACCAAGCTGGGTGAAAATAGCGCCATAGTGGTTTACAAATTCATGGAAGGTGATAAAGCAGCGGGTATGGAGGCAGCCATCCTAATTAAAGAAAAAGGACAGCTGCGTATCTTTAGTTTGACCCCTATTAGTGAGCAGAATCTTGAGCAGATTAAGACTTTAAATATTAAAACCCTGGATGACAACTTTGGCAAATTGGTGACACCCCAAAGTGACACCAAGAAATAATAGAAATAAGCGCGGGCGGTTTTAACCGCCCCTTTTTTTACCCTACCTCCAGTTTTATCTGCCCGGCACCGGAATTATAAAGCTTGCTCCCTGCGGGGGGTTTTATGTAATCATCCAACTGGCAGCCACTGGCTATGACACTTGATTTAACGGCAACCGAACAACCTAGGTAACAGTTGGCTCCAATTATACAGCCTTCAACTATCGCCCTGTCTCTAATGACCGTATTGTTCCAAATAATGGCGTTATTAATGACTGCTCCATCTTCAATCCGGCACCCTGGTCCAATTACACAGGTACCTGCAATTTCAACGTTGTCTCCTAAAGACACTCCTTCACCCAGCAGCACCGTACCCTTTTCACTAACCTTCAGGTAACCGTTAGGCCAAACGTTTACCCTTCCTTCTAAAATATCTATATGTGATTGGTAGTAGGTATCAATGCTCCCTACATCACACCAGTAATTATTAATACTTACTCCATAAAAAGGGGCCCCTATTTTGACCAGATGAGGAAATACCTGTTTGCCGAAATCATAAAACTGCCGTTCCGGGATAAAGTCAAAAATTTCCGGTTCAAAAACATAGATACCGGTATTGGCCTGGTTACTTTGCGCCTCCTGGCGCCGGGGCTTTTCCTGAAAGCTATGAATACGCCCATTTTCATTGGTTACTACAATACCAAACTGTTCCACCGCTTCTACTTCTTTTACGGCAATAGTAGCCAGCGCTCCCTGCCTTTTATGCTCCTTTACAAGATAAGTTAAGTCAACATCAGTTAAAGCATCCCCGCTTACAATAACAAAGGTATCATCCAAAAACCAGGCACATTTCTTTACCCCACCGGCAGTCCCCATCAGCTCCTCCTCCCGGGAATAGAGCATACTGGCTCCATAACTACTGCCATCAAGAAAGTGCTGGCTAATAGTGTCGGCATGATAATACAGGTTAGAGATGACCTGGTTAAAACCATGTTCAACCAGCAGTGAAACTATATATTCCATTAAGTGACGGTTAGCCATGGGAACCATAGGTTTCGGTATATCAGCGGTAAGCGGCATGAGCCTGGACCCTACCCCTGCAGCCATTATCATTGCCTTCATAGAGCACCTCCTCAAGATTATTTAGTGACTCACTCCGCTAGCATTATTCCAGAATTTTTTGGGCCACCAGGTCACCTGTCTCCACGGTGTTAACCAGTTTCATCCCCGGCTGCATAAGATCAGGGGTACGATATCCTTCGGCCAGCAGGCTTCGGACTGCATTTTCGACTGCTACCGCCTCTTCCTCCAGGTTAAAGGAATACCTTAAGAGCATGGCTGCTGACAGAATGGTAGCCAGGGGATTGGCCTTTTTCTGCCCGGCTATGTCGGGAGCACTCCCATGGGCAGGTTCATATAAACCTACTTTTCCGCCTATAGAAGCACTGGGCAGCATTCCGATGGAACCGGTTAACATCGAAGCTTCGTCAGTTAGAATGTCGCCAAACATATTCTCTGTGACAATTACGTCAAATTGGCGCGGATTTCTTATTAATTGCATGGAGCAGTTATCCACATACATCATGTCAGTCTCTACATCAGGATAGTCTTTGGCTATTTCGCTAAACGTCTCCCGCCACAGCCGGGATGATTCCAAAACATTGGCTTTATCTACGGAACATAGTTTCTTGCGGCGTTTTCGGGCAGTTTCAAAAGCAAACCGTACTATGCGGTCGATTTCATAAGTTGAATAGGTTAATACATCCGTAGCCTTTTGCCCATCGGCAGTTTTTTCCCGGCTTTTTTCTCCAAAATAAAGGCCTCCAGTTAGTTCCCTGATAACGATAAGGTCCACACCCTCGATGACTTCCTGTTTTAATGATGATGCATGCAATAGTTCAGGAAACAACATACAGGGACGTAAATTGGCAAACAAGGCCAGTTCTTTGCGCAATGGCAAAAGGGCCCCGATCTCCGGGCGCAAGTTAACAGGTAGTTGATCATATTTTGGTCCGCCAATAGCTCCCAGCAACACAGCATCAGACTTACGACATAAAGCCAGGGTCTCCTCGGGAAGTGGATGACCAACGGCATCATAAGCCGCCCCCCCGATCAGGGCTTCGGTAAACTCAAAATCATGACCAAACTTGGCGGCAACAGCTTTTAACGCTTTTACTGCTTCGGGAACTATTTCTACACCTATTCCATCGCCAGGTAAAACTGCAATTCTATACATTAATTTCATCCTCCGTTTTATCTGCTCTTTTCCTTCACATAATTAATAAGTCCGCCCTGGGCCATAATGGCCTGCATAAATTCGGGAAAAGGTGTTGCCTGATATTCGGCCCCAGTCCTTAAGTTCTTTATTTTCCCGCTTTCCAAATCCACTTCTATCTTATCTCCTTCATTAATAGCGTCTACCGCTTCGGAACATTCTAATATCGGCAAGCCGATGTTTATAGCATTACGGTAGAAAATACGGGCAAAGGATTTGGCTACCACACATGATACCCCGGCTGCCTTAATGGCAATAGGTGCATGTTCCCGGGAACTGCCACAGCCAAAGTTCTTATCCGCCACTATAATATCCCCGGCTTTAACCTTGGCGGGAAACTGGGGATCAGCATCTTCCATACAGTGTCGGGCTAATTCAGCCGGGTCAGAAGTATTTAAATACCGGGCTGGAATTATAGCATCAGTATCAATATCAGAGCCAAACTTGTAAACTTCACCGGTAAATTTCATCTAATCACTTCCCTATCTAGATTTCCCAGGGCGGAGTTATCTTACCCTTAATGGCACTGGCCGCAGCAACTGCCGGGCTGGCTAGATAAACCTCGCTCTGGGGGTGACCCATACGGCCTACAAAATTACGGTTAGTGGTAGCCAGAGCTTTCTCCCCTTCCGCCAGTATACCCATATGTCCGCCCAGGCACGGTCCACAGGTAGGAGTGCTGACTATTGCCCCGGCTTCGATAAAGGCCTCAATATAACCTCTACGCAAGGCTTCCAGGTATATCTGCTGGGTTCCGGGAATAATAATTGCCCTTAATTCCGGATGCACCTTTTTACCTTTCATTAGCGAAGCGGCCACCTCCAGGTCTTCAATACGGCCATTGGTACATGAACCTATTACCACCTGATCTAAACTAATATCCGCGGCTTCACTTACCGGCCGGGTATTCTCGGGTAAATGGGGAAAAGCCACCACCGGTTCGAGATTGGAGACATCATATTCTCTTATTTGGGCATAGACCGCATCAGGATCTGACTGGTAAATTTTAAAATCCCGGCGGGCCCGTTTTTCCACATAGGCTAACGTCTTATCATCCGGGGCAAATATACCATTTTTGCCACCTGCTTCAATAGCCATATTAGCCATGGTAAAACGGTTATCCATGGAAAGCGCGCTAATAACTTCACCGGTAAACTCCATAGACATGTAACGGGCACCATCTACCCCGATATCACCGATGGTATGAAGTATTAAATCTTTGCCTCCCACCCAGCGGGGTAATTTCCCATAATAAACAAACTTAATAGTCTCCGGCACTTTAAACCAGGCTTCACCGGTGGCCATACCAGCAGCCATATCAGTTGACCCTACCCCGGTAGCGAAGGCACCCAGGGCACCATAGGTACAAGTATGGGAATCCGCGCCGATAATTAAGTCTCCCGGCAGTACCAGACCTTGCTCGGGCAGCAGGCAATGCTCTATTCCCATGGCACCTAATTCAAAATAGTTTGTTATTCCCATTTTGCGGGCAAAGGTACGAACTTCTTTACACTGTTCAGCCGACTTTATATCTTTATTGGGGGCAAAATGATCCGGTACCAGTACTACCCGGTCCTGGTCAAATACCTTATTTAGGCCCAATTTGTCAAACTCCGTTATCGCCACCGGAGTAGTTACATCATTACCCAGTACTATATCAAGGTTACAGTTAATGAGTTCACCCGGTTCAATATAATCACGGCCGGCATGAGCCGCCAGAATTTTCTGGGATATAGTCATTCCTGCCATATTTATTCCTTCTCCTCCTGAATTATATTTCCATGCCACTGGCAATGCTGCTCTTTAATATTCTTTAGTGTGCTGCTGGTCAAAATAATACTTATTTATTGCATTTATATAAGACTTAACACTGCCTTCGATGATATCAGTGCTTAACCCCCGTCCAATATACACTTTACCGTTAATATCAATGCGCGATATAACTTCCCCCAGGGCGTCTTTACCGCCGCTGACGGCATTAAGTTTATAATCAATGAGTTTACCATATACATCAGTTATCTTATCAATTGCGTGGAAAGCAGCATCTACCGGCCCATCACCAGTTGCCGCTGCTTCAAAAACCACATCCTCAATTCCCAGTTTTACAGTAGCCGTGGGAATAATTGTGGTACCACTGGATATATGCAAATAGTTAAGGCTGAATCTTTCCGGAATTCTCCCCACTTTGTCCTTAACCAGAGCTTCCAAATCTTCATTCGTTACTTCCTTTTTCTTATCTGCGATTTCCTTAAAACCTAAGAAAGCTTTGTCTAATTCTTCACCTTCTAAAATATAACCCAGCTCCTGCATTCTTTCTTTAAATGCATGCCTTCCGGAGTGCTTACCCAGAACCAGATTACTGCGATTGACCCCTACCAGCTGGGGACTCATTATCTCATAAGTGGTGCGTTCCTTTAGAACTCCATCCTGGTGAATACCTGACTCATGGGCAAAGGCATTCTGCCCTACAATGGCTTTATTAGGTTGAATTACCATGCCCGACAAACTGCTTACCAGTTTGCTGGTGCGGTATATTTCGTTATAGTTAATATTTACCTCTTTGTTAAAAAAGGCCTTCTTAGTATAAAGAGCCATGATTACCTCTTCCAGTGAGGCATTTCCGGCCCTTTCACCAATTCCGTTGACAGCGCATTCCACCTGGCGGGCCCCGCCCATTACGCCGGCCAGAGAATTGGCTACCGCCATGCCCAGATCATCATGACAATGTACGCTAATAATAGCCTTATCTATATTAGGCACCCGCTCGATAATAGTACTGATAAAGCGGCACATTTCTTCCGGTACCGAGTAACCTACGGTATCCGGCAGGTTGACAACCTTGGCCCCGGCATCAATTACTTTGGTAACTATTTCAACTAAATAATCCATATCGGTGCGTGAAGCATCTTCAGCCGAAAATTCTACGTCAGAGCAAAGCGTACGTGCAAACCGTACCGCTTCTACCGCCTGGTTTAAAGCCTGCTCGCGGGTCATTTGCAATTTATATTTAAGATGTATATCTGAAGTTGCTAAAAAGGTATGAATTCGCGGAGATTCCGCATCTTTGATTGCTTCCCAGCTTCTTTCAATGTCTCTGGGAATGGCTCGGGTTAAAGCGGCAATAACCGGTCCTTTAACCTTTTGGGAAATAGTTTTTACGGCTTTAAAATCGCCGGGGGATGACACCGGGAAACCTGCTTCAATAACATCTACCCCCAGGCGGGCAAGCTGGAGAGCTATCTCCAGTTTTTCTTCTACATTAAGGCTAACACCGGGGGACTGTTCTCCATCCCTTAAGGTTGTATCAAACAAATAAACTCTGTCCGCCATAAGCATCCTCCCTCTTTTTATAGATGATTAAATAGACGCAGACTTGCGCTGACTTTGACTTTCGTAAAGAAGAAAACACCTGGCTATAAATAAACTAGAATAGTAAATGTTATTTTATCGAGCTATATTCTAGCACTAAGTCCGCCTGACTTGGTCCATGGTCTGCGCAAGTCACAACAGTCTGCGTGGTCTGCGTCCATTAAGCTATTTTCTTATAAATAAAACTACTTGCTTTCTTTAAGCCAGGGCATCATAGCCCGCAATTGTGCACCCACCTTCTCTATTAAGTGCTCGCGGTTAGCCTTCTTTAAAGCATTGAACTGAGGACGTCCAATTTGGTTTTCCAGCAGCCACTCCTTAGCAAATTTGCCGGACTGGATATCAGCCAGGGCATCTTCCATGGCATATCTGACCTCTTCGCCAATGATGTCGGGGCCTTTAGTGTAATCGCCCCACTCCGCGGTATCACTGATGGAATAACGCATGTAACCCATACCGCCTTCATACATCAGATCAACAATCAGCTTCAGCTCATGGAAGCATTCGAAGTAAGCGATTTCCGGCTGGTAACCGGCAGCCACCAGAGTCTCAAAACCGGTCTTTACCAGCTGGGTGACTCCGCCACACAATACACATTGCTCACCAAAGAGGTCAGTTTCAGTTTCTTCTTTGAAAGTGGTTTCAATAACTCCGGCTCGAGTGCATCCAATTCCGCAGGCATAGGCTAAAGCCAGCTCTTTGGCCTTGCCGGTATAATCCTGCTCCACAGCTACAATTGCAGGAACTCCGGCGCCTTTTACATACATGCGTCTTACCAGATGTCCAGGGCTTTTGGGAGCCACCATGAATACGTCTACGAATGGGGGTGGTACGATTTGTCCGAAGTGAATATTAAATCCATGGGAAAATCCCAGGGCATTTCCTTCTTTTAAGTAAGGTTTAATTTCTTGAGCATAAACTTTGGCCTGCAGTTCATCAGGTACCAGTATTTGAATAATATCTCCAGCCTCGGCTGCTTCAGCAACGGTCATGGGTTTGATTCCTGCGGCAATAACTCTGTCCCATTCCTCCTGGGTAGCATCATCGAATGGTTTTCTTAGGCCTACCACCACATTGATTCCACTTTCGTGGAGATTCTGAGCCTGGGCATGGCCCTGGGAACCAAATCCTATTACAGCAACTGTTTTTCCTTTAAAAAAATCCAGGTTCGCGTCTGCATCATAGTACATTTTAGCCATTTCATATTCCTCCTTATTATAAGCGTCTTTAAGACGCAATTTCGCTAATTACATTTTGGTCCCGCGTACCATGGCAATCTTTCCGGTACGTACCAGTTCCAGGATTCCAAAAGGCTTCAGGGAATCTTCAATCGCATCTATTTTACCTGTGTCACCGGTAGCTTCAATAATAAGTGAATTCCTGCCGATATCCACAATACGGGCCCGGAAGATATCCACTATTTGAACTATTTCAGCTCGATTGCTATTATCCGCCTTAACCTTTACCAGCACTAATTCCCGGTCTACGGACCGCTCCTCGGTAATATCTACTATTTTTATAACGTCAATCAGCTTATACAGCTGTTTGGTCACCTGTTCCAGTATGTGATCATCGCCCTCAACAACAATCGTCATCCTGGAGATATCAGGGCATTCAGTTGTACCAACGGTAAGACTGTCAATGTTATACCCGCGTCTTCTAAAAAGGGTAGCTACCCGGGTTAATACCCCCGGTTTATTTTCAACAGTTACAGCCAGGGTATGCTTTTTCATTACTCCTCACCCCCCAGCATATTAGAAATAGCTTCACCTGGCGGCACCATAGGATATACATCGGCTTCCCGTTCCACCCATATATCCAATACCACCGGACAGTCTACAACCTGCATGGCTTCTAGCAATGCGCGTTTGATATCATCAGGATCAGTTACTCTAATCCCCACGGCTCCATAAGCCTCAGCCAGTTTGACAAAATCAGGCTGGTTGGTCATATCAGTGTAGGAATAACGCCGTCCATAGAAAAGGCCCTGCCATTGTCTGACCATACCCAGGTAATGGTTATTTAAAATGCAGATAATTATCGGCAACTTTTGCTCCACTGCTGTTCCGAGCTCCTGAATATTCATTTGAATACTGCCGTCCCCGGCTATATCGATTACCTTCTTATCAGGACAAGCCACAGCTGCACCTATGGCGGCCGGCAATCCCCAGCCCATGGTCCCCAATCCCCCTGAGCTCAGGAAAGTACGGGGATTTTTAAACTTCATATATTGCGCTGCCCACATCTGGTTCTGCCCTACTTCAGTAGTTATAATAGCTTCACCATTAGTAATCAGATTTAATTCTTCCAGAACCCGCTGGGGCATAATTCCCCGTTCAACAGGTTCGCCGTAGCGTAGTGGTGACTCTTCCTTCCATCGGTCTAACATTTGATGCCACTCACTAAGCTCTTCAACCGGCTTCAGGCGCTGCAGTATGGCCTGCAAAACTTCTTTAACGTTCCCTACAATAGGCACATCCACCATCATATTTTTGCCTATCTCAGCGGCATCAATGTCAATGTGGATTACCCTGGCATTTGGTGCAAACTGATCAATCTTGCCAGTTACCCGGTCATCAAAACGGGCCCCTATGGCAATTAACAAATCACATTCACCTACAGCATAATTAGCATATCGGGTACCATGCATTCCCAGCATGCCCAGTGATAAATAACTATTGCCAGGGAAACTGTCTATAGCCATAAGAGTGGTCGTAACCGGTATTTTCATCTTTTCAGCCAATTCTTTTAATTCGGCGGAAGCATTCGCGGCTATAACTCCGCCCCCCGCATAGATTAAGGGCTGTTTGGCCTTTTGAATCATTTCCGCAGCGGTTATCACCTGTCCGGCATTAAATCCTTTAAGTACCCGGTAACCTCTAATATTGACTTCCTGTGGAACTTCATCAAAATCAATCACCTGCGCCATTACATCCTTGGGTAAATCCACTACTACCGGGCCGGGGCGGTTAGTTAGGGCAATATGAAAGGCTTCTTTTATAACCCTGGCTACATCCTCAGTTCTTTCTACCAGATAGTTATGTTTGGTTATCGGCAGAGTTATGCCGGTAATATCAGCCTCCTGAAATCCGTCTTTGCCGATAAGAGACGTAACCACCTGACCGGTAAGTGCTACCATAGGAATTGAATCCATATACGCGGTGGCTATACCGGTAACCAGATTGGTTGCACCTGGTCCGGAGGTGGCCAGGCAAACGCCCACTTTGCCGGTTGCCCGGGCATATCCATCGGCGGCATGGGCCGCTGCCTGCTCGTGCCGGGTGAGAACATGCCTGATATCTGAAGAATAGAGTGCATCATATATAGGTAATACAGTTCCGCCCGGATACCCAAAAATGGTGTCAACCCCTTCTTCCTTAAGACACCGCAGTAATATCTCAGCTCCTTTTAATTTCATTCAGATCCCTCCATCATAAATAAAAGTGTAGCGGGCTATGGATGGCCCGCTACTTTTACTCCTGTTAGAGCAGAAGAGTTATTTTTCAAAAACTGCTCCGCTGCTCGCTGATTTTACCATCCTGGCATAACGTTTCATATATCCGGTTGTTATTTTTAAATCAGGCACTTTCCATTGAGCCCTGCGTTCATTTAGGGTTGGCTCATCGACCAGGACTTCTAGTCGATGGCCAGGTATATCAATTCTAATTAGGTCACCTTCTTCAACTAAGCCAATTACACCACCTGAAGCTGCTTCCGGTGAAACATGCCCTATGGATGCCCCCCGGGTAGCTCCCGAGAAACGTCCGTCAGTTATTAGAGCTACATCCTTATCCAGACCCATACCGGCAATAGCTGAGGTAGGAGTCAGCATTTCTCTCATTCCCGGCCCGCCCTTGGGTCCTTCGTACCGAATTATTATTACATCACCGGCGTTTATTTTACGGCTCAGTATAGCCGCTACGGCTTCTTCTTCTGAATCGAAAACGCGGGCCGGACCTTCATGCTGCATCATTTCCTCAGCCACAGCACCTTTTTTTACTACTGCGCCATCAGGGGCGAGATTGCCAAATAGTATAGCCAGGCCGCCAGTTTTCCCATATGGATTATCAATCGGTCTAATTACCTCATAATCCAGAACCGGGCAATTGCTAATATTTTCACCGACATTATGGCCAGTGACGGTTATACATTCTTTATTAATCAGGTCTTGTTTGGATAATTCATTTAATATTGCATAAACACCTCCGGCATGGTAAAGATCCTCCATGTGATGCCCGCCAGCGGGGCTGATCTTACAAAGATGCGGAGTAGTGTCACTTATACGGTTGAATAAATCTAAATCCAGTTTTACCCCGAGTTCATCGGCGATGGCCAGCAAATGCAACACAGAATTGGTTGAGCAGCCAATCGCCATATCCAATCGAATAGCATTCTCAACTGCGGCAGCGGTCATTATATCTTTTGGTTTTATATCCCGGGCCAATAGGTCCATAATTTTCATACCGGCTGTCTTGGCCAGTCTGATTCGTTCTGAATATACAGCTGGAATAGTGCCGTTACCGGGTAATCCCATACCCAGAGCTTCAGTTAAACAGTTCATCGAATTGGCGGTAAACATTCCTGAGCAGCATCCGCAAGTGGGACAGGCGTTTTCTTCCAAACAGCTCAGTTCATCAGCCGCCATTTTATCAGCAGCCACAGCTCCTACCCCTTCAAAGACCTGGCTCAGGCTTACCTTCCGGTTCTTAGCGGTACCGGCCAGCATCGGTCCTCCACTGACAAATATGGAAGGAACATTGATTCTGGCTGCGGCCATGAGCATTCCCGGAACAATCTTGTCACAGTTGGGTATAAAAACCAGTGCATCAAAGGCATGAGCTGTAGCCATTATCTCGATGGAATCGGCAATCAACTCACGGCTGCCCAGGGAGTACTTCATCCCAATATGGTTCATAGCTATCCCATCGCATACGGCAATAGTCTGGAATTCGAAAGGAGTACCTCCTGCCAGGCGTACCCCGGCCTTTACTGCCTCGCCTATCTTATCCAGGTTCATGTGTCCGGGTACAATGTCATTCTTCGAATTAACTATGCCGATAAGGGGTCGTGACATTTCTTCATCGGTTAGCCCCAGAGCCTTGAATAAAGAACGGTGCGGGGCTTTTTCCAAACCATTTTTCACTTGATTGCTCTTCAACAGAATTCTCCTCCTAACATGGTAAGTAGTAACAGGTGAGACTTGCCTATCCGTTCCGGTTTATACATCAAACTTAAATTAATACCATATCTGGCTAAAAAAGAATATAAAAAACCCTCTCGTCCTATCTCAGGGACGAGAGGGTTATTCCCGCGGTACCACCCTGCTTGTCGTAAAATATTTACGACCTCTTGCAGCATCCTCATTGCCAAGCAATGCACTCTTATTAACGGACTTGTTCGTCCGGCACCACCTACTAAATTCCTTAGGAATCTTTCAGATAGCAGTTCCGGGATGAGCACTATAAGAAATATTGATGCCGGCTTCCATCTGCCCCGGCTTTCTGGAATCAAGAGATTTCCTATATCGGTTCCCTTCATTACCGGTTTTTATAAAGCTGTTATCTATAAAGTATATTGAAACCGCCTACCACTGTCAATAGCATAAACCGGGATTTATTCCTTTCTCAAATCCACTTTACGCATATATTCTTTAAGATTAATCTGGTTGGCCTCCCCACGCTTATACCTTCTTTTTTCCTTCTGTTTTATTTTCTTAAACATCGTCCACAAAAGCCGGGTACCTTCCTCCGTCTGACATGCTTCAGAAGGGCTCATGCCCTTTAGGGTAGCCAGATGTGAATAGTACCATTTATTTAAATACATTTCCTTAATGTATTTCTCCAAATCCGGATATCGCTTCTTAACATCCTCGGTTAAAATTTCAAACAAGCCTTCCTCATGCACTTCCAGGCCGTCATATTCGAGATAGTTAAACATCTTAGCTTCAAAGTTATTTCTAACCATACCTAAATCCCTTTCGCCAAAGGTAGACAAAGTCAGCCAGTTAGGAGATAGAATATATTCAGCCAGAAAGATCAGATTATTGGCCTCACTCTGGGTTTGATAAAACAGCCTGGTCTCAGCGTTAAGGTCAATCTCCATATCTGCCAGCTCGTGCAAACGTTTGGCTACTTTACGGTAGTCTTTAACCAGGTAACGGGCGGTAATAAACTTCATGCCATCCTCAAAAGCAAATTGGGGATCCTGGCTGATCAATACATCCTCAAAATTAGTATATTGCCCGGCTAAATAATTAAAGGCATCTATCAAGTTAACCTGGTATTGCCCTAAAAACTCTACCGTTTCAGTATATTGATTGGTTAGAAGCTCATCCAGGTCGGAAATGGCATCTGGTTCCTGGGTTATAATTACAAACTCATCACCATTAATAACCAGATCAGCGATCACTCCACTAAGCAGTGATATACCATGGTTGAAATCATCGTCAAAAGCGGTTACCCGCATATGCATACCATTAGGTATTTCTTCTACTTCACGGATATTATCTATCTGATCAAGCAATTCAAAAAGTTCATCTATATTGGAAATCTCATATACCCGGCAATAAACACTTGTGTTTAAGGGATTTAATTTAGCATCCGGATTTATTTTATTATTAGCTAGAATATTAACGGCTCGTATCAGCCATCTGCCGGTATGGTCCCGGGTGAGCACAATAGTAAAATCAGTACAATAGACCTCGCCGTCAATGATGCTGGTTAAATAAGCAACAACTTCAATGGCATCACGAGACCCGTGAACTTCTTTGACCTGTCCCTCCAAAACCAGGGTTCCTGGTCTGGTTAAATTACCAAATTGGCCAAGAAATGAATTTTGCGAAAACATATTTTCCGTGTACAGCGAACTGACATAATCAAAGTCCTGATACCGCAGGGCATGAAACATACTATTTACTACTTGCCGGGGTGTAAGTCTATCCGACAAACTATGAATCAAATGCCTGGTCTGAAGCTGGTCCATACCAGTATCCACGTCAAGATATTTTTGATACAAATACCTGCCCAGGGCAGGCCGGCTCATGTGACCAATATTAAAATTAAAGGCGGACTGTACCAGCCGGCAGGTCTGCAGATAGTCTAATTCTACCATGTCGGCCAGGTTATCACGCTCTTGCTTGAACTCCGCAATAGGCATATCTTCTATGACAAAGAAACTGTACACTCCATCCGGACTAAAGGTAAGGTAAAATCCCTCTACACTAACCCGGTCTTTCTTCGTCTTCCAGGCCACATCCAGCGTAATCCGGCTGGTCTGCCGGGTACAGGTAGCATAAGCCTTATAGAAATCACCTTCAAAAAAGTGAGGAGCAGTGACATCTATCCCTGCTAATCTATACTTGTCCAGAGCCCGGTCACAGCATTCGGTTAGTTCGCTCCCATACTCTAATTTCAGCAAATATAGGAACCAGGCCATCTCTTTTTGGTAAAATGCGGATAATCCCTCTACTACCTCAGAACGCAACTCATAAGGTATTTCCTCGAAAAGCTCCAGAATAAGCAGCCGTCCTTCATTGGTCTTAATTAATTTGACTATATCCTGGACCAAATTCTTTAATGCTGCCCGGGGAAAGTGTTGTTTTCTTTTCTTTTTCATTCGCACTCCTCAAATTGGGTGGATTATATTTGTAATTTACCATTTTCCCGGTGGTATAGCAAACACCTATGAAAATTTTTATCTACCAACGAATCCCATAATCCCCGGATTCGACACGCTAGGGCTTTAACTGAAAAATTTTCAGCAAAATTAGGCAGGAAGTAGTATAAAAATAGAGAATAATTACGAATAGCATACACGTAGATAGTAAGGAGATTACCGGTGCGAAGAGTCAGAGTAGAGGATTTGCAGTCAGATATGGAGCTGGCCAGGACTGTATTTGACAGCAACGGCCGTGTTTTGCTTCAGGTGGGAGTAACTATTACCGATGCTTATATAACCCGTTTAAGAGAACTTGGCGTTCCTTCGGTTTATGTGCATGATGAATTCGATAATGTTGACTTAAAAGATGTAGTGGCAGAAGAAACCCGGGTTCAAACTATCAAGGTTGTTAAAGAAACTTTTCTTTCCCTGGAACAGGAAAAAAAAATAAATATCCGTTCTGTACAAGAAGCAGTTGATAAACTAATTGATGAACTTCTCTGTAACAGGAATGTGCTGGTTAACCTGGCGGATATCCGCACCCTTGACGATTATACCTTTGCTCATTCGGTCAATGTTTGTATTCTGTCTATTATGTGCGGTATAACCATGTCTTATCACGAGCTGCGCTTAAAGGAATTAGGAATCGGTGCCTTACTGCACGATATTGGCAAAACTAAGATAGACCTGGCGATTTTGAATAAAGAAGAAGATCTGACCCGCGAAGAATTTGCCGAAATAAAAAGGCACTGCGAATATGGCTTTAACATACTTCGACAATGTCCCGATGTATCACTGCTATCCGCCCATATCGCCTTTCAGCATCATGAACGCTGGGACGGAAAAGGGTATCCCCGGCAATTAAAAGGTGAAAAGATTCTTGATTATGCCCGTATTGTTGCCACTGCCGATGTATATGATGCATTAATGGCCGACCGGCCTTACCGTCCCGCCTATTCAGTCAGTCAGGCCATAACCATACTGCAGCGTATGTCCGGAATATATCTGGACCCGCAAAGTGTTAGCGCTTTAGTAGCTAATATTGCCATGTATCCGATTGGATCAATTGTAGAACTTAACACCGGCGAGGTCGGTATTGTAGTGGATAATAATAAAGAAACCCCCGCCCGTCCAGTGCTGAAAATAGTTTTCGACAACAACAAACGGTTAATCCGGCCCCATGAAATAGACCTTTCTAAACTTACTACGATAATTATACGCAGAACCCTGAACGAGGAAGATATCGCCGCCTTAAAAATTTCCAGATAATTTTTCCATTTGGATAATAATCTGTCTAACTGCACAAATTAAAACTGGGTGATAATAATGGAAAAATTTCTGAGTTTGCTGCTAATTTTATTAATAGGTGGTACACTGCTGTATTTGTTGTTTAAGAAAGTAATTCCCACCTTAATGAGTAAACAATGATAAAATAAACCTGCAATATTAGGTCAATTTTAGGCTCAAAATATTATTAAAGGAGGGAGCTAAAATTGACAAGATTTCGTACAACTGACGGCAGAGAAGATCCTAAACAAAAAATGCACTGGTTCGGTGCCATGGCTATACCAATTGCCTTTATTAACGGCCTTTTCTTTGGGGGCTATGCAGTAAGGAAAATCAGGCAGTATTGGGAAGGCGGCCCTATGGATTAACCAAATTCTCTCCTTACTCTTAATGGCTCATCCGGAAAAGATGGGCCATTAATATTGCAAGCAAATAAAAAAAGCTTACGTTCACTTCTACGCGAAAAGGCCCCCGGGGGGTTAAAACCGGGAGCCTTAATTACGCCCAAAGGCAAGCTTTAGTTCGGGGATACAATTATTTTTATATTTTCATCTTTATGCTCGATTAATTCCTTAAAACCTTTCTCGACGATATCGTCAAGTTTGATTCTTCCCGTAATCATAGGTTTGGCCTTAAGCCGGCCGTCTCTCAGCATGGTCATAACCGGAGCGAATTCTCCGTTATAACCCAAACTTCCCTGTATCTTTTTCGATTTAAACATAACATCGAGCAAGTCAATGGTTGCAGGTTTTTCAAAAACCCCGCATATGACAGCGGTTCCTGCCCTGCGGGTTGTAGCAATGGCTGTTGAAGCTGAAGCATTGTTACCTACGCATTCAATAGTAACATCGGCACCAACACCATCGGTTAGTTCAAATACTTTTTTAACGACATCCTCCTGATTAGGGTCGATTATGGTAGTGGCGCCCAATTCTCTGGCAAAGTCTTTGCGAGCCTTAGCCATTTCCACTACAATTACCTGTGCAGCACCCGCTGCCCAGGCGTTTTGTAAAGCCGACAGTCCGATAGTACCTGCACCGATAACAACTACATTATCGCCTTCCACTACCGGCGCTATACGAACCGCATGCATACCAACAGATATTGGCTCTACCAGTGCAGCTTCATCCATGGGCAATCCGTCCGGAACTTTATAGCAAGTGTAGGCAGGCAAGTTAATGTATTCTGCAAAACATCCGGTAGTCTGCAGCCCGGTCATTGCAAGTTTTTCACAATTGTTATATTCATTCCGTTTACACCAGTAGCATTCCCAACAAACCTGACAAGCATCAGGAGCTACCCGGTCTCCCACCTTGAATTTAGTGACTCCCTCTCCGACCTCTACGATTGTACCGGAAAATTCATGTCCCAGAATAAGCGGAGCTTTTTCTCCGGTTAGCGGATGGGGTTCAGTAGTGGGGATGGAGGCTCCGGAACATCAACAACCCTAACATCTTTTTGTCCATACCACATTGCTGCTTTCATTATTGATACGCTCCTTTCAATAATTGCAATATATCGGTACTATATCAGCCGCACAGATAGATACGTTTCAGTTGAAAAGTTTCTCATCCCCCTTTCATAACGTACCGTACCATCCTGCGGTATGATAAACAAAGGACTAAACAGGTTATCCGCCAGAGTCAATTAACTAAGGTTTATTCAAGGAATACTGACCAATTTAGCTTGCATTTTCTGCGCCAACTTATTAGAATTATCTTTGTATGCCTTGCTGACGGGGATAGTTATTTCTTCCATAATGATATTAGGATTGGTAACTGTGTATCATTTGTGTAACTGTTACGTTGCTCAGGGAGACATTACAGTTACACTGCGAGCCAGTAGGCATAGAATTGTATTCCCGGCCCATCTCGGCATCCGGAAATTCAGAGTACATTCGTGTGATAAGCATCAAAAAAGCCAGGGCTGGATAACCCTGGCTGATTACTACCTTAAGATTATTCTATTTTCATGAGCAGTTGCCCGTTTTTAACTTGCTGATTTTCTTTTACAATGATGGAAACCACTTTGCCGTCTAAGGGAGCTACAATTTGTGATTCCATCTTCATGGCCTCAATAACTACCAAACTCTGCCCGGCCTTAACCTGATCCCCGTTCTTAACCAGTATCCTGGTTATCGTCCCGGGAATGCTGGCTCCGATTTCATTTTTATTATCCGGATCGGCAAAAACCGTTGTTTCAAATACTTCGCCTTTTTTGTAGGTCCTATCCCGCAATGTAATCTCTCTGGGGCTGCCGTTAACCTCGAAGTCTATTTTGCGGAAGCCTTCTTTATCGATCTTGCCGATATTAACCAGCTTAATAATATAGACTTTTCCCTCGTCAACCTCAACCTCACATACTTCTCCTTCGCTGATTCCATTAAAGAATACCGGGCTATTTATTCTGCTAAGGTCTCCATAAGTTTTCTTAAACTCCAGGTATTCTTCAAAAACTTTAGGATACAAGGCATAACTCACTAGCTCCCGCCTTGATGGTTTCAGCCCGTATTTTTCTTCCAGGAGCTTTTGGATGGATTCAAAATCAACTGGTTCCAGCAGTTCCCCGGGCCGACAGGTGATAGGCTCTTTGCCTTTAAGCACCACCTTTTGCAGGTCTTTCGGGAATCCCCCTACCGGCTGACCCATCATGCCTTCAAAGTAAGCCACAGCGGAATCAGGAAAAGCCAAATCCTTTCCTTTCTCAACTATATTCTCCGGAGTCAAATCATTTTTGACCATAAATATAGCTAAATCCCCCACCAATTTAGATGAAGGTGTTACCTTAACGATATCTCCGAGCATTTCGTTAACTGCTTTATACATTTCCTTTACTTCTTTAAATTTATGGCCCAGGCCAAAGCTTTCCACCTGGGGTTTTAGATTAGAGTACTGTCCGCCAGGTATCTCATATTTGTACACTTCAGCTGTTCCTGATTTCAGGCCAGATTCAAACTGACTGTATATTGGCCTGATATCACTCCAGTAGTCAGCTATTTCCTGAATTTCGTCCATGTCCAGTCCTGTGTCGCGGTTGGTATTTTCCAGGGCAGCCACCACTGAATTTAAGGCTGGCTGGCTGGTTAGTCCGGACATACTGTTAAAGGCGGTATCAACTATATCCACACCTGCTTCTGCAGCCATGAGCACAGTAGCTACCCCATTTCCACTGGTGTCATGAGTGTGTAAGTGAATGGGAATGGTGATCTCATCTTTTAGGGCTTTAATAAGTTTTTCCGCCGCATATGGTTTTAACAAACCAGACATGTCTTTAATCCCCAGAATATGTGCACCCATTTTCTCAATCTCTTTGGCTGTTTGCACATAATAACGGAGCGAATACTTATCCCGCTGTTGATCCAAAATATCTCCGGTATAGCAGATACAGGCTTCAGCTATCTTACCGCATTTTATGGTCTGGTCCACAGCAGTTTCCATACCCTTTAACCAGTTAAGCGAATCAAAAATTCTGAAAACATCAATTCCGGCACTGGCAGACTCCTTTATAAATTCCCGCACCACATTATCGGGGTAATTGGTATATCCGACTGCATTAGCACCCCTGATTAACATTTGAAACATTATATTAGGAATTTTTTGACGCAGTTCAATTAATCTTTGCCAGGGACATTCCTTAAGGAAACGGTAGGCAACATCAAATGTTGCACCACCCCACATTTCCAGAGAGAATAAGTCCTTGCCATAGTGAGCCGTGGCCTCAGCTATCCTTAACATGTCGACAGTTCTCATCCGGGTGGCCATGAGAGACTGGTGCGCATCACGCATAGTGGTATCGGTTAAAAGCAGCCGGTTTTGGGATTTTATCCACTTCACCATACCATCGGGGCCTTGCTTGTCTAATATTTGTTTGGTTCCCGAAAGCTTGCCGGTGTCTTTTATCCTGGGTACCCTCGGTACATCGTAGTCTTTCTTGATACCCTGACTTTCATTAACAACCTTTTCCGCGATGAATTGTAACAGCTTGGCTTCATGGTCTTCCTTAGGTGTTATATCAAAAAGCTCCGGAGTGGAATCGATAAACCCGGTATCACATTGGCCTTTGATAAACGTGGGGTGGGAAAGAACATTAAGCAGAAAAGCTTCATTCGTTTTAACCCCGCTGATAACCATTTCCCGGATAGCACGTTTGGCTTTGTTAATCGCATCCTCAAAGGATCTCGAGAAGGCCGTAATTTTTACCAGCAAGCTATCATAGTAAGGACTAATTATGGAACCTGTATAGCCATTGCCGCCATCAAGCCTGATACCCAGGCCGGACCCGGTTCTGTAAACGTCTATCTTGCCGGTATCAGGTGCAAAACTGTTGGTGGGATCCTCAGTGGTAATACGACATTGAATTGCATATCCTTTTACACTAATGGCACTCTGATCAGGTATGTTAATTCTCTTCGAATTCAGTTTATAACCCTGCGCGATAAGGATTTGACTTTGCACTATGTCAATTCCGGTTACTATTTCAGTTACCGTATGCTCAACCTGGATACGCGGATTCATTTCTATAAAGTAATGGTTGCCCTGGGCATCCATTAGAAATTCAACCGTGCCGGCACTTCTATAGTTTACTGATCTGGCTATTTTGACCGCATCATCACAGATTTCCCGACGTTTCTCCTCAGAAATAGCCAACGCCGGGGTAAACTCGATAACCTTTTGATGACGTCTCTGAATCGAGCAGTCTCTTTCATATAAATGAACTATATTACCATAGTTATCGCCCAGGACTTGTACTTCAATATGTTTGGGATGTTCAAGGTACTTTTCTATAAAGATATCATCGATGCCGAATGCCTTTTTAGCTTCATTCCTGGCACTGTGAAATTCTTTTAACAGATCAGCTTCACTGCGCACAATTCTCATCCCTCTGCCGCCGCCTCCGGCAGCAGCTTTAAGCATGATCGGATAACCACACTGCCTGGCAAAATCAAGCGCTTCGGTATCCGATGTTATTGCTTTTTCGATGCCCGGTATGGTAGGCACCCCTATCCTCTGGGCGATTAATTTGGATTTAATTTTATCCCCTAGCTTATCCATCATGGCCGGAGTAGGACCGATAAATTCAATACCCGATTCAATACACTTTTGTGCAAACTCAGGATTCTCGGCCAAGAAGCCATACCCCGGATGAATGGCATCAACCCCTTTTTTTAGGGCCAGGCTGATTATCTCTTCAATACTTAAATAAGCTTCGACCGGTCCTTTATTCAGGCCGATCAGATAAGATTCATCAGACTTGGTTCTAAATAAGGCCAGTTTATCTTCTTTTGAATAAATAGAAACAGTTCTTATTCCTAGTTCATGGCAGGCTCTAATAATGCGTATAGCAATTTCGCCCCGGTTAGCTATCAATACTTTTTTAAAGTTTCTCAATATAGGCCCTCCCCAAGAGCAAATCAGCTTATAGTATTCTACAATTATAGCAGATGAATGTTACCTGCTACCCAGTTGTTTTTTCTGGAAATAACGGCTAGGTCCTGTCATAACCGGGCTAACCGGCAATAGCTTTGATTCCTAAAGGCATTCCTCTAAATTAACAGCCTTTAGGGAAATAAGTGTTACTTCCCACAAGCCTATATTTACAGATACAACTGAGAACTCGGATAAACCTGAGGGGGATATAATCCCCATTCAGGGATCGAGATGGCTGTTCTTACCAGCGATTATGAGCTGTTTTTTAATACTAACGATTATTTGGTGTGCAGTTATGCAGAGGGTGAAGAGGATAATACCAGACATGCTTGGTTAAGTAATACCTGCTTGTTGCCAAAGACGTTTTAGCACTACCCATTGCTCCGGTGTTACATCGTATGGCTTGAATATTTGAATCAGCGCGTTTTTAAGTTTATTATTGGTTCGATTCATAATAGATCCCAACGACTTATTTTGTTCAAAAGCCATTAGTTCACCTACTAAATATAGTTGTCAAGACAGCTATATTTAGTAGGTGAACTAATGGCAATACCCGATTCTTTTTCGGCTATAATAAAATATCATCCTAAAAAATTTCTGACAAGAGAACCGTCCGAGACCGCTGAAAAACGCATAATAAAAAATAGCAAAAATACAATTAAATGCCTCTGTAAAAGCAATGAAAAACCCCCTTATGATATAATGAATGTGACGCAAACACCAATCAAAGGG
>JBMNOY010000081.1:0-5680 GCA_050943315.1 Syntrophomonadaceae bacterium | reverse complement strand
CTGACCAAAGAAGAAGGCGGAAGACATACACCGTTTTTCGGTGGCTATCGTCCCCAGTTCTACTTCCGTACTACTGATGTAACCGGAGTAATCCAATTACCCGAGGGAGTAGAAATGATAATGCCTGGTGACAACGTACAGATGGCAATAGAACTGATAACCCCCATAGCTATTGAAGAGGGTCTGCGTTTTGCCATTCGCGAAGGCGGAAGAACCGTAGGTGCTGGTGTTGTAACCAGCCTGAACGAATAACAGATTTTAAACACCGGGAGGAAGGAAACTCCTTCCTCCTGGGAGTTCTTAACCGGGTTAATCCGGTAATGTTCTTTAAAAATTAAGGTTAAAAGTCCATAAATATTTATACACCCGGTAGCGTGTTCAAATTAAAGCCGATTGAAGGAGGTTTAACTGCGTGAGTGGCCAGCAAAAGGTTAGAATTAGACTTAAAGCATTTGATCACAAACTTTTAGATCAATCCTCACAAAAAATTGTTGAAACGGCCAGGAAAAATGGGGCCAGTGTTTCCGGACCCATTCCCCTGCCGACGGAAAAGAGTATATTTACCATATTAAAATCTCCCCATGTGAATAAAGACGCTAGAGAGCAGTTTGAGATGAGAACCCACAAACGTCTGATAGACATACTGGATCCTAACCCTAAAACTATAGATGCTCTTATGCACCTGGATTTACCTTCAGGGGTAGATATAGAGATAAGACTATAGCTGTGAAACCGGTGCCAAGAGGCCAGAGGGCTAAGAGGTCTCAAAGCGGCAAAATGTCCGGTTAAATACGAAGTGAAGTTGGGTGCCTTCTTCCAACCAATCGCTAAGAGAAATCACAACTAGGAGGTAGTTTAGGTGGCTACTGATATTAATAAAGCAATTATGGGTATAAAAGTTGGCATGACCCAGATTTTTGATGAAAACGATAAGGCCGTACCAGTAACCGTTATAGAAGCCGGTCCGTGTACGGTTTTACAGAAAAAGAACGTGGAAACAGATGGCTATAACGCTATCCAGGTAGGCTTTTACAACCTGAAAGATAAACAGGTAAACAAGCCGGCCAGGGGACATTTCAAAAAGGCCAGTGTAAAGCCCCTGCGTTATGTAAGGGAATTCAGGGTCAAGGAAGCGGAGACCTACGAGATTGGTCAGGAGATAAAGGCTGATCTGTTTAACCCGGGAGACATGGTGGATGTTGTAGGCACCTCCAAAGGAAAAGGGTTTGCCGGTGCGGTAAAGAGACATAACTTTGCCCGTGGCTCCATGGGGCATGGTTCCAAATACCATCGCCGCCCAGGTTCACTGGCGGCCAAAGGCCCGGCCCGTGTATTTAAAGGCAGGAAGCTTCCCGGCCACATGGGAGGAGAAAGGGTAACTGTGCAGGGCTTGAAGGTAGTAAAAGTCTATCCGGAGAGAAACCTTATCCTTATCAGAGGATCTATTCCAGGGCCCAGGAAAGGTCTTGTTATAATCAAGGATTCAATCAAGGCATAGTTAACTACAAAGGAGGTAAGAAAAGTGCCTAAAGTAGCGTTATACGATATGAGTGGGGCCCAGATCGGAGAACTGGAATTAAACGATAGCGTTTTTGGTATAGAGCCTAATAAATCAGTAATGTCTGACTTTGTAAAAATGCAGTTAGCCAATAAAAGGACTGGGACCTCATCTACAAAAACCAGAGCAGAAGTAAGCGGCAGTGGTAAAAAACCATGGAGACAGAAAGGTACCGGCAGAGCGCGGGTAGGAAGCGCCAGAAACCCAGTTTGGACTGGTGGCGGTATCGCTTTTGGACCCAAACCCCGGGACTACTCCTATCGCTTACCCCGTAAAGTAAGAAGATTAGCGATAAAATCCGCTCTTTCCAGTAAAGTGTTGGAAAACAATATAATCGTAGTTGATGAACTTAAATTTGATGAACCCAAAACTAAGAGCATGGTAGAAACCTTACAAGCATTAAATATCGGTAAAAAAGCCCTGGTGGTTATAGCCGACAGCGACCCCAATGTTACTAAATCAGCCCGTAACATATCCGGGGTGAAACCGTTGAGAGTGGACTTTATCAATGTCTACGACCTGTTAAAGTACGATACTCTACTTATTACCAGGGACGCGGTCGCCAGAGTAGAGGAGGTATATGCTTAAGATGAAAGACTACAGGGATATCATCATAAAGCCGGTTGTTACTGAAAAATCCATGGACCTTCTGGCGGATAATAAATACACTTTCATAGTTGATCGCAAAGCTAATAAAACTGAAATTAAGAATGCCATTGAAAATATATTTAGTGTCAAAGTTGACAACGTCCATACCATTAATGCAAAAGGCAAACCTAAACGTATGGGGCGGTTTGAAGGTCGTAAGCCTGATCGTAAGAAGGCAATCGTCACCCTGAAGCCCGGACAGAAAATACGTCTTTTCGAAGGCATGTAGACAAAGTCTGGTTTGCGCTGTTTAAGGAGGGAAATTTTTAAATGGGCATAAAAAAATTCAAGCCTATAACACCGAGCAGAAGGCAAATGACGGTAATGACTTTCGAGGAAATAACCAAGAAAGAGCCGGAAAAAAAGCTAACTGCACCGCTTAAGAGAACTGGCGGCAGGAATGTCCGAGGAAAAATGACTGTAAGGCATCGTGGTGGTGGACACAAGCGTCTTTATCGTATTGTTGATTTTAAACGTCTTAAAGACAATGTTCCTGCCCGAGTTGCAGCTATAGAATATGACCCTAACCGGTCAGCCAATATTGCTCTTTTACATTATATTGACGGGCACAAAGCCTATATAATTGCACCTAACCATTTAAAAGTCGGAGACATAGTAGAATCAGGTGCAGAAGCGGATATCAAGACTGGTAATTCATTACCACTTAGAAATATACCGGTAGGTACCTTAATTCATAACATTGAGCTCAGACCCGGAAAAGGGGCTCAGTTGATACGCTCCGCCGGAGCAGTAGGTCAGCTGATGGCTAAAGAAGGTGCCTACGCTCATGTACGTCTCCCATCTGGAGAAGTTCGCCTGGTTCATGTTAACTGTCGGGCCAGCATTGGTCAGGTTGGTAATCTGGATCATGAAAATCAGACCCTGGGTAAAGCAGGAAAAACGCGTTGGCTGGGAATCAGACCTACAGTCAGGGGTGCAGTTATGAACCCGAGTGACCACCCCCATGGCGGTGGTGAAGGACGGGCACCGGTAGGAAGAAAATATCCAGTTTCTCCCTGGGGTAAAATTGCTATTGGTGGTACTACCCGGAAGAAAAAGCCGTCCGATGATATGATTGTCAGGAAACGCAAATAAAGGAGGTCTGTAAATGAGCCGGTCGTTGAAAAAAGGACCTTATTGTCAGGAAAAACTTATGGAAAAGATTGAACAGATGAATGAAAGCGGCCAGAAAAAGGTTATAAAGACCTGGTCGAGGCGTTCCACGGTTATGCCCCAGATGATTGGGCATACCCTGGCGGTACATGATGGACGCAAACATATCCCGGTATATGTTACCGAAGATATGGTGGGTATGAAACTGGGAGAATTCGCCCCTACCAGGACCTATAGAGGACACGCTGGCAGAAGTGAAAAAGCCAGCCGACCCAAGTAGGAAGGAGGAAATTGATATGGAAGCCAGAGCGATAGCTCGTCACCTTAGAGTTTCTCCTTTAAAAGCTCGTCAGGTGGCTGATCTGGTAAGAGGTAAAGATGTCGATGAAGCTATTGGCATTCTCAGATATACCAATAAAAAGTCTGCTCCCCTGATTGGGAAAGTGTTAAAATCTGCTGTTGCCAATGCGGAGCACAATTATGATATGGATTCTGATGAACTATACGTATCAGAGATTTATGTGGATGAAGGGCCCACGCTCAAGAGAATGAGGCCCAGAGCGTACGGTAGAGCAGATGTGAGACGCCATAGAACCAGCCATATAACCGTGATACTCAGGGAAAGGGAGGTTAAATAGTGGGTCAAAAGGTTCATCCAAAAGGATTTAGACTTGGTGTTATCAGGGATTGGGACTCCAACTGGTATGCGGATCGTGAATATACCAATTTGCTTCACGAGGATTATAAACTGAGAAATTACATTAAAGAACATTTTTATACAGCGGGAGTTTCCAGAGTAGAAATTCAAAGAACTGGTAATCGTATACGGGTAACCATTCACACTGCCAAGCCCGGAATAATTATCGGTCGGGGTGGAACTGAAGTAGAGAAGCTCAAGGCAGAGCTCATTAAGATGACAGGTAAGAACGTAAACATTAATATACAAGAAGTTAAAAGACCGGAATTGGATGCCCAAATTGTTTCCGAGAACATTGCCCAACAGCTGGAAAAAAGAATCTCTTTCCGGCGGGCTATGAAACAGACTGTGGGCAGAACCATGAGGGCTGGTGCTGTAGGTATTAAGGTTATGATATCTGGTCGTCTGGGTGGGGCAGAAATAGCCAGGACCGAGTGGTATTCGGAGGGTAAAGTTCCCCTTCACACTCTAAGAGCTGATGTTGATTATGGTTTTGCCGAAGCCAATACCACCTATGGCAAAATAGGTATTAAAGTTTGGATTAATCGCGGAGAAATCTTACCAGCGGCAAAACAGAGACCAAAACAGAAAGTAGTGGAGGAGGCAGAGAAATAATGCTTACCCCAAAAAGAATTAAATATAGAAAACAGCATCGTCCTGATCTTGCAGGCAAGGCTAATAAAGGAAATACAATTACCTATGGAGATTACGGATTGCAAGCTTTAGAAGCTGCATGGCTTACTAATCGCCAGATAGAAGCGGCCCGTATTGCCATAAACCGGTATGTTAAGAGGGGCGGAAAACTGTGGATTAAAATTTTCCCTGATCGTCCTCTGACTGTTAAACCTGCTGAAACTCGTATGGGTAAAGGAAAGGGTTCTCCTGAACACTGGGTTGCAGTCGTAAAACCAGGCCGGGTTATGTTTGAACTCTCCGGTGTAACCGAAGAAATCGCCCGTGAGGCAATGCGTCTGGCGGCTCACAAACTGCCTATTAAGTGCAAGTTTGTAAAAAGAGAAGAAATGGGTGGTGAGGTTAGTGAAAGCTAAGAAGATGAGAGAGCTAACCGACGATGAACTCAACAAAAAGGTATCCGATTATAAAGAGGAGTTATTCAATCTGAGGTTTCAGCTTGCTACCGGACAATTAGACAATCCGATGAGAATAAGAGATGTTAGAAAGAATATTGCCAGGTGTAAGACGGTTTTAAGACAAAGAGAAATTAGTCAGGGTAACAATTACTAGTTCAAGCCGCTAATAAGGCAAAAACTTATTTAAAGGAGGTCTAAGGGTGGCAGATAATCGTACAAACAGGAAAGTAAGGATGGGAACGGTAAGTAGTGACAAGATGGATAAAACGATAACCGTTAGAGTAGAAACCGTTAAGCAACATCCTCTCTATAAAAAAACGATCAGAACCAGCAAAAAGTATAAAGCCCATGATGAAAACAACGAAGCTAGAACTGGTGATGTAGTCAGAATCATGGAAACCCGTCCCTTGAGCAAAGACAAGAGATGGCGGCTGGTAGAAGTCGTGCGTAAAGCCGAAACTCTAGAGTAAGGCCTGTAATTGGAAGGGAGGTTAAAGCCGTGATTCAACAGGAAACAATGCTTCAGGTCGGAGATAACACCGGGGCCAAAAAAGTATTGTGTATAAAGATACC
>JBMNOY010000001.1:0-113723 GCA_050943315.1 Syntrophomonadaceae bacterium | reverse complement strand
TGTCCTTGCTAGTTTCAGGCTGAATGCTGCCCTTATTACCATCTGGCTGGGTTGTACCGGTTTTGTTTCCAGCGGGTAGTATGGTTTGTTCCTGGGATAAGGCAGTATTACCTGCTGCTGCCAGAACCTGCAAACCAAGAACAGCAGCCGCTAATTCCACAGGTTGTCCGGTAACTTCTGCTCCCTCGGGCATTTTGGTACCGCCGGTTTGGCTGACCACCTGGGCAGTAATACCGCCTGGGTCGGTTGTATTCATTGACTCCGGTTGGGCGGTTGGATTTTTATCAGTCTCAGCGGTAAGCTGCTTATCCATTTTGTCCCCACTGTCTTCTCCTGACCTTTTTGTAGCACTGTTGGCACCATATCTTTCGGTATGCCTGGTTTTTTGGTTTTGACAGGCCTTTTCCAAATGATCAGTAAATATTTTCGAGGATGATGGCTTTTTTGACGGGCCTTGTCTCCCATGATATAACCCGCTGCTTGGTCGGGAAATAAACCGTTCTGCCAAAAGTGTTTTATTCGGCATCATTATCTCACCTCCTTCCCTGATAATTATTAATGAAGGCTGCAGCTTAAGGAGCTACAACCAGCATTTGCCTTGTGATTGCGGCCGCCCTTTTTCTGTCCATTTTTTGCAGCAGATCTGCCGCGGTACCTTTATCCATCGCCTCCAGGATCCCTATGATATCCTCATCCTGGAGTTGGGAGAGGATTTCGGCGGCATCTTTAGTCTTCATTTCACTGAAATAGGATGCCATATCCCTATATGTATCACCCTGACCTCCGGCTTGGGTCCTGCTTTCAATCAATTGTTGGTTCATGGCAGCAATATCTTCCTTGTATTTTTCTTTCTCTTCTTCGCTAATGGCAATTTCCTTTTTAAGCGCTTTTATCTGCTGATTTAGTTTTTCCACTTCCCGATTACGGGCTTCGACGTGCTTTTGTAATTTATCGTTTTCTTCACTGATTTTCTCAAGCTCCGTTTTCTCTTCACCCGGAGAATGTTTGTATACTTTGTTTATTAAAGGTATTGATTGTAGAATGCCCGGTGGTTTAATGGCATTTGTATATATAAGTAAATAAAGACCTCCCCCAATTACCATCATAATCAATACCACTAGGGCTATTATTTTCACATATAACTTCATTGGGTTATCGCCACCTGTCTGTTCATCGCTGACCTGTCCGGTAATACCTGTTAATGGCCATTTCGTCTACTATCTTTTGTTCTTCTCGATTGAATTCCTGCAAATAGCTATGCCATTCTTTCTCATGCAACTTTTCCAGGGTATTAGTCTCTCGGGACCGCTCCTGCAGCATTTGCCGGGCCTTTTCAACTTCTTCCTCGGCTAACTTCAGCCTTTCTTCGGTCTCATTAATTACTGACCTTTGCACCGGAATATAGTCTTTGATTAATAAGATCCTGGCCAGCGAACGGCCTGTTTCGGTATAGGCCTTGATTAATTCTTCCATCTGGGTGAGACGGGACACTGCCAGTTCCAATTCCTGGCGGATCTGATTTCTTATGTTAATACACCGGGCCAGTTCCTCTCTGGCCAGCTGTTCCTGGCGTTCAGCAAGGCTCTGTACAGTTTGTAATTTGAATTTAAATGGCTTCAATTTATACACCTGCCCGCGCGGTCATAGTCTTACCACCAACGTTTTATTGACCACTATTAGTTTATTGCATCCAGCAACCCCTTTATTTCCTCTTCCAGCACCGCCGGCTCATAAATGTCCTGCCGTAAGTACTGCTGGCATTTTTCAATAAACTTGATTGCTTCATCAGTTCTGGGGTTGGAACCAGGCTTATACGCCCCAATATCAATCAAGTCCCGGGCCTCTTCATAGGCGGCCAGAATCGAGCGGAAACGGCTGGCGGCCTGGCGGTGCTCGGGTGATACAATATCTATCATAACCCGGCTGATACTCTGGAGAACATCAATAGCCGGGTATATATTCATAGCTGCCAGGTTCCGGTTCAATACGATATGCCCGTCAACAATCCCCCGTACTGCATCGGTAATAGGTTCGTTCATATCATCCCCTTCCACCAGAACTGTATATAACCCGGTAATGGTACCCCGGGCTGATGTTCCTGCCCGTTCCAATAGGCGGGGCAATAAAGCAAAAACCGATGGGGTAAACCCACGGGTAGCTGGTGGTTCACCAATTGCCAGTCCCACTTCGCGCTGAGCCAGTGCAAAGCGGGTTAAGGAATCCATCAGCAAAAGCACATCATAACCCTGGTCCCGGAAATATTCTGCTATGGTAGTGGCTACAAAAGCTCCTTTCAGCCGAATCAGGGCTGGTTGGTCTGATGTAGCAACGACTACCACAGACCGGGCCAATCCCTCTTCTCCCAGATCTTTCTCTATGAACTCGCGTACTTCTCTGCCTCTTTCACCAATTAATGCGATTACATTGATATGGGCTTCCGTATTTCGGGCAATCATGCCCATTAAGGTGCTTTTTCCTACTCCACTGCCGGCGAAAATCCCCATCCTTTGGCCTTTACCAACTGTATTGAGTCCGTCTATGGCTCTCACCCCAACGGGAAGAATCTCGGTTATCCTCTTTCTGCTCAATGGATTTGGCGAACTGTTCATTACCGGATAAGTTTCCGGCAAGTTCATTCTGCCTTTGCCATCTATGGGTTCACCCAAACCGTCTAAAACCCTGCCCTTGAGCTCCATCCCCACCTTAACCCGAAGGGTAGTTCCGGTTGCCAACATTTCGCTGCCTGCTCCGATACCTTCCAGATTGCCCAGGGGCATAAGTAATATTTTATTATTTTTGAATCCAACTACTTCACAGGGAATAGTCTCCCCATTACCATGATTGGTTTTTATCGTGCATAGTTCGCCCAAACTTACCCGGGGCCCTACCGCTTCCAATGTTAAACCAATAGCCTGGGATATCTTACCTTTCAGATGGCAGGTCTTAGCTTTTTCGACCGCGGTAAAATATTTGTCTATGTCAAAAGCCGCCACTCCCTGGTTACCCATCAGCAGTAACCTCCTTGATAGCCGTTTCAACAGCCATCAACCTGGTGTTAAGCTGGGCATCTACCCGTCCGCTATCACTTTCTATCAGACAGCCACCCTTGTCCATCCTGTCGTCCGAGCGAACCTCAATATTGACCTGACTGTTACCGATATCCATGACTTCCCGGCTGGTAACGGCATGCGCCAGCTGTTCCATATCCTCAGGGTTAACATATACAGTCAAGTTTTCAGGGTTATCTAAATGATGTATTGCCTCCCGTACAACATTAACGATTACCCCCGGGTTGGTTGCTATTTCACCGGCTATGATTTTGCGCGCTATAGCCATAACCAGCCGTATAATATCGGGTTCCAAAGATCTAATAGTACTGATCTTGGTCTGCCGGGCTTGTTCTATAATCTGCTGGCTTTGCTGCAATGCCAGCTGCCGGTCGGCTTCAATTTCCTGCTGAGCCCGCTTTAGTCCCTGCTCATATCCTTCTTCTTCCGCCCGGGTACGCATTTGCCCGGCCTCCTCAGATGCCTGGGTCCTTATAGCAGCCGCTTCTTTCTTAGCGTCGTCAATTATTGTTCGGGCCTCCTCCCGGGCCTTTTCCAGCAGTTTCGCAACCATGCTCTCGGTATCTTGCAAAACACGCCGGCTTTCCTCCTTGATTCTTTCCAGTTGTTCATTTTCGAGTTCTACCGGGGTAGGCAACAGCGCTGTTTCTTGCTCCTCTTCAGTAATGTCTGTAAGGGCAACATATTCAAAGTCTAATGTATCAATAACTTTGGGCTGGGCAAGCATTAATTGCGAGCCTTTGATCACACTAGACAATGACTTCATCTCCTCCACCCCGGGCTACTACTATCTCTCCGGTTTCTTCCAATCGGCGAATGATATTTACAATGCGCTGCTGGGCCTCTTCCACATCCCTTAACCTTACCGGGCCCATGAACTCAATATCTTCTTTCAACATATCGGAAGCCCGGGTCGACATGTTAGAGAATATTTTCTGGCTTACTTCACTGCTGGCACCTTTAAGTGCCAAAGCCAAATCCTGGGTCTCCACTTCCCGCAGAACTCTTTGTACAGACCGGTCATCAATGATTACGATGTCCTCAAATACAAACATTAGTTTCTTTATTTCCTCGGCCAGCTCCGGGTCCTGAACTTCTAATGATTCCATAATGGTCTTCTCAGTGCCGCGATCAACGCGATTAATAATTTCTACCACCGATTTGACCCCACCCGCATTAGTCAGTTCCTGAGGCCCGATGGAAGAAAGCTTTCTTTCTAATACCCTTTCAACTTCCTTAATAATATCGGGTGATGTGGTATCCATAATAGCAATCCTCCTGGCCACCTCTGACTGGCGATCAGGCGGAAGTGCAGAAAGAATCGTAGCCGCCTGTTCCGGGTCCAGATAAGCCAGTATAAGAGCAATAGTCTGGGGACGTTCGGATTGTATAAAATTCAATAACTGCGATGGTTCTGTTTTACGCATAAAATCAAACGGCCTGACCTGTAATGAGGCCGAAATTCGGCTAATAATTTCGATAGTTTTTTCTTCCCCATAAGCCCGGTTAAGAACCTCCCGAGCGTAGTCAATACCGCCCTGCCCAATATACTGGCTGGCCAGGGCCATTTCATAAAATTCCCGGTATATATCATCCTTTTTTTCGTTAGGCACTTGGCGAATATTAGCTATCTCCAGGGTCAACTGTTCTATTTCTTCCTCGTTCATATGTTTAAACAACTGGGCTGATTTTTCCGGTCCCAGGAAAATCAGCAAACTAGCCGCTTTTTGTCTACCGTTTAACCTTTTTTTTGTTACCAGGGTCAATCACCTCGAATCCTCTAACAGCCAGGCTCTGATGACCTGAACCGCACTCTCGGCATCTTCATCAACGAGTTTTTCTACCTCCATACGGATTTTCTGCTTTTCTTTTTGCTCTGGAGTAAGTTCGTCATCTATTAAATCTTCTATATTAATCTCGTCCTCCACCACGGTCTCAAACTCCTGGCCGTCTTCTTCTATCTCTTCCAGGGCTGGCTGCCGACGCCTGTAAATCCACCATGCCGCCAGAATGATAGCCAAACAAATAGCTGCCAGAGCCCCGGCCATCAGGGGATTAGAAGATAGTTTGCCGAACAATCCGGATGCTTGTGTTTCTGGCTCCGGTTCAGTGTAGAAATCAATGAAGGCTACCGAGATATTATCCTTCAAATTGACCGTTTCATTTTCCCGATTTTCCCTGAGTCCACAGGCAGTTGCGACGATATTTCTAATTTTTTCGACCCTTGCGGCCTCGGTGTCCCCCAAATTCATCTTGGATACATTCGCATTATTGACTAGAACCGAAACTGTCAGATAATCATATCTGACATCTCCCTGAGCAAATTTGGTTACGGTCTGCGTTTTATTGAGTTCGTAGTTTCTGGTTTTACTGCTCTTGTCATAGGTGGAATTACCGTTTTGGGTCTCAACCTGGGTATACTCGGGAATATTAGTATCCGTTCCGGGAACCCCTTCAGGCTGCGCAGCCTGGTTGGTCCCTGACTCGGTAGTAACCTGCTCACTGCGCACAAATGGGCCGCCTTCGTCATGAGTATATTTTTCGTCGGTTTGTTCCTGATGGTTAAAATTAAGATCTACGTTTACCCTGACTACGGAATTGTTCTTACCCAAACTCTGGTCCAGCATACTCTGTATATCTGCCTGTTTCTGTTTTTCATACTCTTTTTTCATGGCCATTTGCTGTCTGATCAGATCTGTAGAATTTTCTATTTGCTGGGGCAGATTATCGGAAATGAGGTTACCGTTTTGGTCTACGATTACAACATCTTCAGGATCCAGTTTTTCCACGCTGTTAGCTACCAGGTTAACAATGCCCTGAATTTCCTTGGGTGACAGGTTCTCATTGTCTTTAGTAGTTATAGCAATAGAAGCGCTGGGTGATTCTTCATTTTCGGAAAAAAGGGTCGGTTCCGGCATCACAAGATGGACCCGGGCTGATTTCACTTTCTCTAGTCCCTGTATAGTTCGGGCTAACTCACCCTGCAAAGCTGCCTGATATTTGACCTTTTTGTCACTCTGGGTCTCACCAAAACTACTGGACTGGAAAAGTTCGAAACCAGCTTCTCCGCCAGGTAAATTTTCACTGGCCAGATTTAGACGGGTTTTGTATTTATATTCTGCCGGTACAAGTATGGTTCTTCCGTTATCCTCCAGTTGATAAGGTATTTTATCCTCATCTAGTTTGGTGACTATTTCAGCAGCATCTTTTTCTTCCAGGTCTGAAAAAAGGGTTTCGTATTGTACTTTATTACTGTTGAAAAATAGTACCCCGGCAGCAATGATTATCATAAGTGCTGCACCACCGAACAGGACTTTTTGGTTTATGCTTAGTTTTGACCACAACTCGGTAATCTTGTTGCCATATTCCTTTAGTCTCTGCAACCATGTCGCCATTAGAATTTACTCCTCGGTATTTACATTTGCATCCGCATTATTTCCTGGTATGCTTCCACTATCCTATTTCTGACTTCAGCGGTAAGTTCCAGAGCTAAGCTGGCCTTTTCATAAGCTATAACAGCGTTGTGCAGGTAACTCAGATCACCCAGGGCCAGCTTTTCCGCGCTGAGCTCGGCCTGTTTCTGCAGTTCATCTACTTCTCCCAGGGCATTGTACAGATAATCCATAAAAGAAGGACTAGTTACCGGTTGGTTCAGGGTATCGCTGCCCGATAGTGCCAATGATTTACCTGGTGCAATGCTGTTAAGATCCGTTATCTTCATTTACTTTCCCCTCTGCTTCCACCTCTATTTTCCTATATCCAGAGCCCTATAAACCATGCTTCTAGTAGCCTCGATTACTTTGGCATTAGCTTCGTAAGCCCTGGTAGAGGAAATCATATTGATCATTTCTTCCACAATATTGACATTGGGATAATTGACATAACCTTCATTATCAGCATCTGGATGGGATGGATCATACACTCTCCGGTAAGGTGATTCGGCTTCACTGAGTTCCCGGATTTCCTTAACCCGCACCCCATTGCCAGTAGCCCGTAATTGGGAATTCAATATGTTTTGGAAATTACCCTGGGCGGGACTCTGGCGAGCTTCAAACACAACCACCTGCCGGCGATAGGGGCCGGTACGTCCTTGTACCCGGGTAGTCTCAACATTGGCCATATTGTTGGCAATGGTATCCATTTTAAGTCTCTGGGCTGTAAGTCCAGAGGCACTCACATCAATGCTATTTAAAAAACTCATCCAAACTATCTCCTTCCGGTTATAGCCAGCCTGAGCAGACGAATTTCATGGCTGATACTCTGACTAAGGGAGTCGTAATATAAACTGTTCTTAGTCATTGCCGCTGTTTCCGTATCAATATCTACATTATTTTCATCATTTCGATAGCTTAAATTATTCATTATTCTCACTTCCGGTGTAACCTTTAGCAAATCGTCGCCGCTTTTCTCCAAAATATTCATATGTCGTGCGTCAGTTGTATTAAGTTTAACATAATTTGTCGCATTTTCTAGAACTTTCTGCACTTTTTCCTCAAAAATAACCTCTCGTCTTTTATAATTCGGGGTGTCGATATTGGCTATATTATTGGCAATCACATCATTGCGCAAGCTGGCTACATCCAATGATTTCTTTAATAAGACCTGTGTTCTGGAATTCAAGATACCTTCCAGCATACTATTCACCCCTAACATTAATTTCCTCTTATGATTCTACTTAAGATGTCACGATTCCTCCTGATTTAATAATTTCTACCGGTAATTTTCCTACTAAAGTCCAAAAAAAAATGACTAACTTGGAGTTAGTCATAGAAAAATGGCACATAATGTATTTACCGTTTGAGTTCATCAAAAAGATTATCGTTTAATACCTTAATATAAGTTCCCTTCATACCCAAAGACCGGGACTCAATAACCCCTGCACTTTCAAACTTTCGTAAAGCGCTTACGATCACGGAACGGGTAATCCCAACCCGGTCGGCAATTCTGCTGGCTATTAATAGTCCTTCGGTTCCTTTCAGTTCCGCCAAAACATGTTCAATGGCCTCTTTTTCTGAGTAAGACAATGTAGCCAGGGCTATTTGTACAGCAGCTTTCTTGCGTGCTTCTTCCTCAATTCTTTCGGATCTAAGCCGCATGACCTCATTGGCCACAACAACAGCGCCATATTCCGCCAGCACTATGTCCTCGTCGGTAAAGTCGGTATCACGGCGCTTGAGAATTAGGGTGGCCATGCGTTTGGCTCCGCCAAACACCGGGACAATTACCCATTTATGGTCGCTGCAATTACATCCCCCCTGGTTATAATTAAAAATACATGAACGGCCTTGTTCCAGGCAGAAATTGGTTTGGGTTTCCTGTATAGCCACGAACCCCTGATTATAACTCTCCGGGAATCGCTCCGCATGGCTTAATAAACTGTCAATATCCTTACAACCCTGATCACCGCTAAAGGCATAACCGATAATCTGTCCTCTTCTGCCGATTATAAAAACACTGCAGGTAAGGATATCAGACAGAACCTGGCACATATCAAAGTAATCAACCGGATTGTCCCCGATCTTTTGCAGTTTTTGATTAATTGCTCTGGATTTTTCTAATAAGCTTTTGCTCATGGGCATCCCCTCCTACAGAATATATCTGCTCAGATCGTCATCTTTAACAATTTTCTTCAGCCGCTCCTCAACATAATTATCATCAATCACCAGGCTTTCCCCGTTCATACCAGTAGATTCAAACAACAGATCTTCCAGAACTTTTTCCATAATCGTATGCAGCCTGCGCGCTCCGATATTTTCAGTTTTCTCGTTCACTTCCCAGGCAGTTTGGGCAATATAGTCTATGGCTTCGTCAGTAAAAGTAATGGATAAGCCCTCTGTACCCAGCAATGCCTGGTACTGCTTAATAAGTGAATTATGCGGTTCCACCAGGATTCTTTTTAAGTCCTCCTTAGTCAGATTCTCCAGTTCCACCCGGAGAGGAAAACGCCCTTGCAGTTCCGGAATTAAATCAGAAGGTTTGCTGACATGAAAAGCTCCTGCTGCGATAAACAGAATATGATCAGTTTTTACCGGCCCGTACTTGGTTACTACTGTAGAGCCTTCAATAATCGGCAAAATATCCCTTTGCACACCTTCTCGGGAAACATCCGGGCCATAACCGCTTTCCCGGCTGGCTATTTTGTCTATTTCATCCAGAAAAACTATTCCATCTTCCTCCACACGTCTAATAGCTTCACGATTTACCTCATCAATATCTAACAGGCGCTGGGTTTCCTCCAATGTCAACAGCCTCCTGGCTTCTTCAACAGTTACCTTTTTCTTTTTTTTATTTTTGGGGATTAAATTACCAAAGATGTCCTGCATGTTTACCCCCATTTGTTCTACCCCGGAACCCGAAAATATTTCCATAAACGAAGGATTTTTATCCTCCACCTCTATCTCAATAATTTCGTCTTCCAGTTCCATACGGGACAACTTTTGCCGAATAATCTCTCGTTTTTGCTCAATATCCTTCAGACGGGGATCATGCTGGTCATCATCTTCCTGATAATTACCTTGACCCAGCAGGAATTCCAGGGGGTTTTTATTGTGCTTCTTTTTGTTGGGTAAAGGAAGAATATAATCAACTATTCTTTCCTCCGCCAGTACCCTGCCTTTATCCTCTACCTCTTCCATTTTTTCCTGCTTAACCATGCGAATTGAGGTTTCCACTATATCGCGAATCATCGACTCAACATCTCTGCCGACATAACCAACCTCAGTAAATTTGCTCGCCTCCACCTTGATGAAAGGTGCTTTGACAAGCCTGGCCAGCCGCCGAGCTATTTCCGTCTTGCCTACCCCGGTAGAGCCTATCATTATAATGTTTTTAGGGTATATTTCTTCCCTTACTTCCGCGGGGAGTCTTTTTCGTCGTAACCTGTTACGCAAGGCTATAGCCACGGCCTTTTTGGCCTCGCGCTGTCCAATTATGTGTTTATCCAGCTCTTCAACTGTTTCGCGAGGAGTTAAATCCTGAATAACGAGCACCCCCAGTAATAATTGGTTTATTCCACAACTTCAACCGTAATATGATCATTGGTATAGATACAGATGTCAGAAGCTATCCGTATTGATTCCCGAGCAATTTCTTTTGCGTCTAACCCAGAATACTGAAGCAAAGCTTTCGCTGCCGCCAGGGCATACGGTCCCCCTGAGCCTATAGCCGCTATGCCATCATCAGGTTCAATAACTTCTCCATTTCCTGAAATTAAGAACATAGTACTTCGGTCAGCAACAATCAATAGTGCCTCCAACCGGCGCAGCACCTTGTCTGACCTCCATTCCCTGGCAATTTCCACTGCTGCTCTGGTTAAATTTCCGCCTGCCTGCTTGAGTTTTTCCTCAAACCGGGCAAATAAAGTAAAAGCATCAGCGACTGAGCCGGCAAATCCGGCAATAACCTTACCTTCGTACAGGCGCCGGATTTTTACCGCATTATGTTTCATAACTGTATTCTGTCCAAAAGTTACCTGCCCATCACCAGCTATGGCAGTTTGGTCTCCCTTCTTTATGGCTACTATGGTAGTGGCTTTAAACAAAATAATCACCTCCGCGGATGAGTGTTGTTGTATATGGTTTTAATATTATCCCGGGTTACATGAGTGTAAATCTGGGTAGTGGACAGTTTGACATGACCCAGTAATTCCTGAACCGAGCGGAGGTCTGCTCCAGCATTTAGCAAATGAGTAGCAAAAGTATGCCGCAGGGTGTGCGGGCTGACTTTTTGATGCAAGGCTGCCTGGTCCACATATTTGTTTACGATATTGCGAATACTTCGGGCCGAGAGCCTGGTACCGTACTGGTTCAGAAAAAGGGCTTCTTCCTGTATAGCATTTTTTCGTTTCAAAAACGGTCTTCCCTTTAAAATATAATCCTCCAGTGCTATTCGAGCTTTTGAACCCAACGGAACCAGCCGTTCCTTGTTGCCCTTGCCGCATACTTTTATAAATTCCTCATCAATATCTATACTCCTTAAATCCATTCCCGTCAACTCACTAACCCTCACCCCGGTGCAGTAAAGGATTTCCAGGATAGCTTTATCTCTTTTACCTATCGGCTTGAGTATGTCTGGGGCATTCAAGAGGGCAGTAATATCTTCGGGATACAGGAAACGCGGCAATCGCTTCTCCTGCTTAGGAGTAGCTACTGCTGCAATAGGATTTCCGGCCAGGATATTTTCCCGGCATAGATATTTGACAAAAGAACGCAGAGCTGCCAGTTTACGGGCCGCCGTAGCCCTGCTTAGTCCTTTAGCCTGCATCTGGGCGAGATATTCTCGAACTGATTTGTGGTTTAAAGCATCCGCTGATATCTCTTCCCTGGGCAGCCCGTATCTTTTCTCTAGAAATGCAAAAAATTGCTCCAGGTCAGTCCGATAACTAGTGATAGTTAATTCAGAAACATTTTTCTGGACCCGCAAATAGTTAAAAAAACGTTCTATGTATATAAAAAGCATGGAGAGCCCCCATTATTTTCCTATACGACTAAGGCTAGCATAATGGATTTTTTTTTACAACCTTAAAGAGTATTGCTGGTTTTGTTACTATATTACCTGTCTTAATAATCACCCTTTACACCTTTAGCTGGGGAGCAGAGTGGGGAGATTCGCTTTGATCTCTTGCAGCGCCCGGTCCACATATCCTTGATATCTCTGCTTCTTATCCTTTATTACCCGGTCAAGGGGTGGCAATATGCCAAAATTGGCATTTATGGGCTGAAAATCACCTTTGGCACCAGAGGTTATAAAATAGACTAGTGCCCCCAGCATAGTGGTGGGTGGCAATACGATTAATTCCTTGCCTTGCAGATAACGGGCCACATTAATAGCTGCTAATATCCCGGTCGCAGCTGACTCCATATAACCCTCCACCCCGGTTATTTGCCCGGCCCAGAAAATCTGAGGATTATCCTTAGCTTGAAGGGTGGACCGCAACAGCTCGGGGCTGTTAATAAAGGTGTTGCGGTGCATAACTCCGTAACGCACAAACTCCGCCTTTTCCAGTCCGGGAATAAGTCTGAATACCCGATCCTGTTCTCCCCATTTTAATCTGGTCTGAAAACCCACCAGACCGACGGTACGTCCTTCCCGGTCTTCCTGGCGCAGCTGGACTACCGCATAAGCTTTTTCTCTGCTGCCCGGTATCGCCAGTCCTACCGGCCGCATAGGCCCAAAGCGTAGGGAATCTTTACCGCTCCGGGCGATAACTTCAACTGGCATACAGCCGCTGAAGAAAAATTTCTTATCTATCTCATGCCCCTCCCTGGTATCAGCACTAACCAGTTGGTCATAGAAAAGCTCATATTGCTCCCTGGTCATAGGGCAATTATAGTAATCATCAGTACCTTTGCCATAACGGGAAGCTTTGAAAACTATACTTTTATCCAAACTTTCAGTTGTTACCGTTGGTGCCACAGCATCATAAAAGTACAGGTTGTCCGCTCCAGTAATCTTTTGAATATCACGGCACAGATTATCCGAAGTTAGAGGCCCGGTAGCAATAATGGTTACTTCATCAGCGGGCAATGTGGTGACTTCCTGCCTGATGACCTGAATACGGGATTCGGATTCAATTCGGGCGGTTACTAAAGAAGCAAAAAGATTCCTGTCCACAGCCAGGGCAGAGCCAGCTGGTACACGGCACTTTTCAGCACATTCTAATACCAGTGAACCCAAAAGTCTCATTTCCTGCTTCAGCAAACCCTGGGCAGTATCGGGTAAGTCGGACTTAAGTGAATTGCTGCAAACCAACTCGGCCAGATTTCCACTCTGGTGAACCGGTGTCATCTTCTCCGGCCGCATTTCCCATAGCCGCACCGAAAATCCCGATTTGGCCAGGTAATAGGCAGCTTCACAACCAGCCAGTCCACCACCAATAATGTTTATTACAGACATGTAGTATCCTCTTTTCCCAAAAATCTAAGCCTTAATCGGTAATTATCATTTTCAAGCCGGAGAATACTTGCATTCGGCATTCTGACAGATAATTTGGGTAGTGCCATTCTTGCCCGGTTTCTCCACCATAGCATCCCCACACTGGGGACATTTTACCCCGGTAGGCTTGTTCCATGCCCTAAAATTGCATTGCGGATAATTCTTACAGCCAAAAAACTTGCGTCCTTTTTTGGACTTTAGAGCTATAATATCTCCGCCGCACAGAGGGCAGTTCACCCCAATCTCTTCATTAAGTGATTCTGTGTAACGACAGTCAGGAAAACCGGAACAAGCCCTGAATTTTCCAAACCTACCATGCTTTATGACCATGGGGCGGCCGCACTGGGGACAGTCCTTGCCGGCATCTTCATCTTTAATTTCAATTTTCTCTATCATACTATGCGCCTTCTCCAGGTTAACTGCCAGGGGCTCATAGTAATCACTTACTATCTTTTTCCAGTCGAGTTGACCTTCCTCCACTTTATCCAGGTTTTCTTCCATACGAGCGGTGAACTCTACATCTACTATATTGGCAAAATGTTCTTTTAATAAATCTACTACTATAAAGCCAAGCTCGGTAGGAACAAATTGTTTGTTCTGCCTCTCCACATAACTCCGTTTAAGAATGGTATCGATTATCGGTGCATAGGTACTGGGCCGGCCAATGTTTTTCTCTTCCAGCAGCTTAACCAGACTGGCTTCGGTAAAGCGCGGGGGTGGTTGGGTAAAATGTTGTTCATCATGAATTTCGTCAATATGAAGCTTTTGATCTACCTTGAGTTCCGGAATGGGGTTTTTGATTTCTTCCTCTTCATTATCATTATAAACTTTTTTATAGCCGTTAAACTTTATCTGGGAAGAGGTTGCTCTTAAGCCATAGTCTCCGGCAGCCATATCAACTGTTACCGTGTCATAAACAGCCGGTGTCATTTGACTGGCCACAAACCGTTCCCAAATCAATTTGTAAAGACGATATTGATCCCTGCTTAGATGTGGTTTTATGCTTTCCGGAGTACGGTAAACGGAGGTGGGACGGATAGCTTCATGAGCATCCTGAGATGTTTTCCTGCTTTTGTACTGGTTAGGGGCAAGAGGACTATAATCATCTCCAAACTCTTCTTTTATGAACTTCAGGGCCTCTTCCTGGGCTACTGTTGACACCCGCGTAGAATCAGTTCTAAGATAGGTAATCAGACCGACAGTTCCCGCTTTTCCCAGTTCCAGGCCTTCATACAGTTCTTGAGCAACTTTCATGGTACGTTTGGAGAAAAAGTTTAGTCTTTTCGATGCTTCCTGCTGAAGGGTACTGGTAATGAAAGGTGGGCTGGGACGTTTGCGTTTTTCCTTCTTATCCACCCGGATTACACTAATATCAGCCTTTTGCAGGTAATCACAGATATCGTTCTTCTGCTGGGCATTAGTTATCTCCAGCTTTTCCTCACGAAAAGAGACTACCCGGGACAAAAAAGCCTTACCCTCTTGATTGTTCAGAACAACTTCAATAGTCCAATATTCCTGAGGAACAAAATTTTGAATTTCCTGTTCTCTTTCACATATTAGCCGTACTGCAACTGATTGAACCCTTCCGGCACTTAAACCTTTACGCACCTTGCTCCATAACAGGGGACTAATCGAATAGCCCACCAGTCTGTCTAACACTCGGCGGGCCTGTTGGGCATTTACCCGGTCTATATCTATGCAGCGTGGACTTTTTATCGCCTTTTTTACCGCATCCTGGGTTATTTCATTAAATTCTATTCTACAGGGGGAATCAGCAGGTAATTTAATAGCATTTTGCAGGTGCCAGGCTATGGCTTCACCTTCGCGGTCGGGGTCGGTAGCCAGTAGTACCCGGGAAGCCTTTTGGGAATCTTCCTTTATCTCCTTTAAAAGTGTTCCTTTTCCTCTAATGGTTATATACTGGGGTTCAAAATTGTTTTCAATATCAATACCCATTTTACTCTTGGGAAGGTCTTTAATATGCCCCACCGAAGCCTTGATTTTATAATTTTTCCCCAGAAATTTCCCAATTGTTTTTGCTTTTGCTGCAGATTCTACTATAACCAATGTGGTTCCTGCCAACAATATCACCTCTCCGTGAAATAATCTATTTGCACATCTAAATCCTTACATAGTAATTCCCGGGCAAGCCCTTTATAACTCCCTTAAATTCAAGGTTTAATACCATAGTGCTGAGAAGCCCGATATCGAACTTCGTAATACTTAAGAGATCATCAAAATGTAATGGTTCATAACCCATACATTGTATTATTATTTTTTCATTATTGTCCAGTTGTAACCCTATTTCCTGCCAAGAAGCAATATTGTTTCCTGCCTGCAGATCATAGTATTCCTCTAGAATATCCTGTAAACAAGTAACCATCTTAGCACCTTGCTTTATTAAATCATTAGTCCCTTCGGAAGAAGGGCTGGTGATATGCCCCGGTATGGCAAACACATCCCGTCCTTGTTCCAGGGCAAAATCAGCAGTAATCAAAGCTCCGCTTTTCTTTTTGGCTTCTACTATTAATACCCCCCGGGCAAGCCCGGCTATTATTCTGTTCCGGCGCGGAAAATTACCCGGCTCTGGATATGCTGCCGGTGGAAATTCACTAATGACACAACCATTATTACTTATTTCATAAAATAGTTTCTCGTTTTCCCGCGGATAAATTACGTTTAAACCGCTGCCCAGGACTGCAACAGTCTGTCCCCCGGCCGCAAGTGCACCCCAGTGGGCTTCGGTATCTATTCCTCTAGCCATTCCGCTTACAACTACTATATTCTGATTGGCCAGTTCCTGTCCAAAATTTCTGGCTACTTTTTTGCCATAGGGGGTAGCATTGCGGGAACCTACCAAAGCTATACAAACGTTTGCTGTTACCCTGATATCGCCTCGATAATAAAGGATATAAGGTGGGTCTGCTATGGTACGCAATGTTTGAGGGTAATCTTTTTGTTCAATCCAGGTAATGTTATAATTTTGCTGCCGGATATCTTCCAGAAAATCCTCGGGATTAACATTTTTTCTGGCCTTAATAACCTCCTCAACGACTGCCGGAGTAAGAAAAGACGAGTACAACTTTCCGGCATCAGCATAGAAACATCCTGCAAATGATCCGAAAGCCTCTTTAATTTTAAACAATGTTCGGTTGCCAATTCCTTTTATAGAATGCAGGGTACATAATACCGCCAGTTCTATTCTTTCCATTCCTTTACCTCATCTGTTTACTATGATTATTGGCATCGTTTTTCCGGTCAATTACTATACTATACAGTTATTAACCAGTTGATACCAAATATGTAACTCTAAAGCAAGTGATATCACAAAAGCTTGTTCGATGCAAGTTCTTTATAGGTTGCAAAAATTTTAAAAAACATAACCCATATAAAACAGCTAACTTGCAAAAAATAATAATGAATTTTAAGCAAAGGAGGCAACATAATGTTATCCAGTCTATGGGATCAAAAGAACTCGGTAATCAAGAGAGTGATGAACGATGATAGAATTGACCCTGGTACCTTTAGTTTCATGGAGGCAGGATGGTGGGCTCTTCATGCGGCAGCTATAGCTGGTGTATTTTATCTCGGACAACGAATGAGCCATAACCCTGGCTCAAGAACCGGGGGAGAAATGTAAATGACCGCAAGGCGTAAGTTAACCGCAGATGATATCAAAGATGCAAATATTTATGAAGATGTTTGGCTTGATTTCGGTGATGATAAGTATACTGATATTATGCATTTAATTGAGCAGGGCCGGATAAGAAGAGTGTAACCACTTAAGTGGTAAAGTTCATTGGTATGGACTTTACCACTTATTAAAACTCAATTATTTTTATACTATGGTTAGCAAAAACATCATATACCTTAACTGCCATGCAATATTTATCCCGGGCCGCCAGCCGAACCACAATGCTTAAATCCAGACTTCCCTTATAGCGATGATTTTTCCGAACTATCTGATAATCCGATGTAAACTCCCCCTGGTAATCCAGGTCAACCGCCCAATACTCTATATATGAAGAAAAGTCTGCTTCCGGCAAAGAGATTTCTCCGGGAGAATAATATTTGATTCCCACCCGTACTAAAACTGTTTCCCTATCATATTTCTCCACCACCGGAGTAAGCAATTCCAGTCTATTTTCCGGATCAGCAAGGTTGGTCAGAGGTATCTGTTGCACAATAAAAGGTACGTTTCCATGGATTAATCTGTACTGAGTGGTTAAAAGAGCCAGTGCGCTATTATCACAGACTATCCATCTCCGGCCCATATTGGCACAAACACTGGCCGTAGTACCCGTTCCCCCAAAAAAATCCGCCACCCAATCTCCGGGGTTAGATGCCGCCCCAATTATCCGCTGTAATAGAGCAGCCGGTTTCTGAGTAGGAAATTTAAGATTCTCCCCGGCGGTAGGACTGAGAATTTTATTGATATCCGACCACCAATCCTGCATCAGAGCACCTTTTTTATTTAATTTATACCTGTCCCCTTTTACACGCGTGAGTCCTCTTTCCAGGGTACCGTGGGTATAAGGGCGGTATTGGGGATTAAAGGTGTAATTATCACCTTTGCTATACCAGAAAATAGTGTCGTGTTTACGATGAAAATGGCGTTTGGCTCCACTGCCGCCGCCATAGCACCATACTATTTCGTTTATGAGTTTTCCGGGGGAAAACAGTTCGTCCATAATCACTTTTACATAGTGGCTGACATGCCAGTCCAGGTGGACAAAGATAGTGCCGTCATCAGCCAAAAGTTTCTTCATCAGCTTAAGCCGTGGGTACAACATATCCAGATAAGAATCAATCCCTTTTTCCCAGGTGTCCTGAAAGGCTTTCCTTTGTACCAGTTTCTGGTTTTCGCCACTTCCCACCTGCACATTGGACCAGTAGTCTACATCGCTAAAATAAGGAGGATCTATGTAAATAACATTTATGCATCCTGCATAACCTTCATCCAGCAATGCCTGCATTATGGGCAAATTGTCTCCCTGGATGACCCGATTAGAGATCTCAGCAGGTCTGTCCGTTGGGCCATCAAAGAAGCCCATGCCATTCACATCGGCAATGGCTCGCGGAACAACTCGTTCAACATTGATGAGTTTTACATCAGATGAATCGGTTGTATGTCCTTTACTGCTCCATACGAGCCTGACGGTGTCGGCAGAGTGTGTGTTCATAGATTGTCCTCCTGGTTTTTATGAATTCGCCATGTAATAGAATAATATTAACACAAAAAACAGTCCTGGGTTTTCAGGACTGTTTTTCACCGTAAAATAATATAGCTTTCTATTAAGGTGCCGGTAGGGCAGAGACGGTATGCACGGTAATTAAGTTACCCGGGGTAAATGCCTTTTCCGTACTATACCAGCTCATAGCCAGCGGTACAATTAAAGCCAGAATTATTGCCATTAGAAATACCACCAAAAGGTTTGATTTAATTTGCCGCACCCCCTAACCGTCGGTTTTCGTACTTGTTATTATACATATTTTCTTAACTGTTTCAGTGCTGCCTTTTCCAACCGGGATACCTGCGCCTGGGATATGCCTATTTCGTCTGCCACCTCCATTTGTGTCTTACCATTGAAAAAACGCAGTGATACAATCAGTTTTTCACGTTCGTTCAGTTTTTTCATGGCTTCCTTGATAGAAATCTCCTCTAGCCAGAGGTCATCTGAATTCTTTTCATCACTAATTTGGTCCATTACCAGTATGGGGTCTCCCCCATCATTGTATATTGGTTCAAATAGTGAAACTGGTTCCTGAATGGCATCCAGGGCAAATACCACTTCCTCCCGGGGGACTTCCAGTTGTTCAGCAATCTGGGCAATAGTCGGTTCAGATGAATTATCCGATAATAACTTCTCGCGTACCTGTAAGGCTCGATAGGCGATATCCCGTAATGACCGGGATACCCTTACCGGGTTATTATCTCTTAAATACCGTCTTATCTCACCTATAATCATAGGAACGGCATAGGTGGAAAACCTTACGTTTTGGGTTAAGTCAAAATTGTCGATGGCTTTTATTAAGCCTATACAACCTACCTGGAAAAGATCATCCACATATTCTCCACGGTTGCTGAACCTTTGAATTACGCTTAATACCAACCTCAGGTTACCCTGAATTAGTTTTTCCCGGGCTTCGCTATTTCCTTCGGTTTGGATTTGTTTGAAGAGGTTTCTCATTTCATCGTTTTTCAATACTGGTAATCGGGAGGTATTTACGCCGCATATTTCTACCTTGTTTATCAAGCACTCACCTCTTCCACGTTGGAATAATAATTCCTTCTGGGTGTGTTTACAATAGCTGTTCATTTAGAATTATTCTCTTATCACAACCAGATTATTCTTATAAAAAGGGAGCAAAAAAAAGCCTTGGCCAAGGCTTTAAAGTAAAATGAATTGGTTATTCAATTTTTTTTATCTCCCTCTGCAAGCGTTTTAGAATACGCTTTTCCAGGCGTGAAATATACGATTGGGAGATTCCCAGAATATCGGCAACCTCCTTCTGGGTTTTCTCATTGCCGTCTTTGAGGCCAAACCGCAATTGTATTATGATTTTTTCGCGGTTATTAAGTTTATGCATAGCCTGCCAGAGGAGAGTTTTCTCTACTTCTCCCTCAATAACCTTATAAATCATATCTCCTTCTGTTCCCAGGACATCCGATAATAACAGCTCATTACCGTCCCAGTCAACGTTTAATGGTTCATCCAGGGAGACTTCAAACCGGTTTTTTAGGTTTCTGCGTAAATACATCAAAATCTCGTTCTCAATGCAACGTGAAGCATAAGTCGCCAATTTAATGTTCTTTTTCGGTTCAAAGGTATTTACTGCTTTAATTAACCCGATGGTACCGATAGAAACTAAATCTTCAATATTTATTCCGGTATTCTCGAATTTCTTAGCTATGTATACCACTAGTCGCAAGTTATGTTCAATAAGAGTACTTTTGACCTCTGTATGCCCATGTTCAAGCTTTGCTATTAAAGCCATTTCCTCCTTTTCCTGCAAAGGTGGAGGAAGGACCTCAGTCGAGCCAATATAGTGAATATACTGAGGCAGTTTCTTTTTGATGTAAATTTTTATGAGTTTTATTTTCCACTCCCTTAACAACTCTGCAAGCTTAGAAAACCACACATCTGCTTCCCCCTAACCCTTTTTTAAAACACCTGAAGGTATAAGTAATTGATAATCACCGTTCGTAGTCAGATTATCCCGGTAAATACCAACAACTATATTCTTATGGGTAAAATTGCTTCTTCCGGCATCAATCTCAATTTTATCGGCGCGTACACCTACCAATAAACCGTTTTTACGGCCAATCGAAGTAAAAGGAATTAACCGCAACCTGTGGGCCCAACTTGTTGAAGCCAAGGCATCTAACATCTGTGCCTCATTATTGACGGTCTCCAGTACAGCTTTAACATCATCCGGCAGAAACTTTTTCAGCCATTTATATTCAGCAATAAGCACCGGTCGGTTAGTTAATGGGTCGTGCAGCCCGTTACCTGTGTCCAAAAAGCCTTCACCATAGCAGGTAATGTTGCCAAAACATAGCTTTACTTTATGTTTTAATAACCCCGGAATAATTTGCTCTTTTAGATACTTTTCACCCTGAAGCCCTATAAATAGTGCACAAAATATACCACCTAAAAGATATAAGGACGAGAAGGTCACTGAACTGTGGTTATTAAAGAGGTAGGAGCTACCAACGGTAGCTCCTGCTACTGCGAAACTTATTCCATAGAAATAAAGAAAACTGGCTTTAATTTGCTCCCATTTTATGGGCCAGAAGCTAAACATCAGCAAAAGGCAGGAGAATAAGATTTTTAAGGGAAAGCTATACAACCATGCCAATTGCACAAACAAGTAGCCGACAGCATAACCGCCCCCTATAATTGATGCCAAAAAAATTCGGTAATACTTAAGTTTGATCCCGGCAAGTTTGCCTGTAGCCCACAGAATAGAAAAATCCATAATTACATTGACGATAAATGTAAGGTCGGCATAGACCCTGGGCTCACTCATTGCAACCACCCTGCTTTGCATAGAAATAGGATTACTCATATGCTGGGCAAGTTCCTGTTTAGTAGTAAGGCAGATTAAATTGTTCAAAGGATGATTGGTGCATTATAGTAGCACTTTCTAATTAGTATGACAGTTTTATTAAGGAATGTTTTACAAATTATAACAGTCAATTGGTCAATATATTGTAGTTTCAAGGTATTCCCGCCCAAACAACTTCTCCCAGAAAACACAAAAAACCGGGAATGTAAGACATCCCCGGTAAAGATCTAAGGTAAAATTATGATCTCCGTCTCAGGAAAGGCGGTATCTCCAGATCGGTTTTGTCCAGAAAACTTGAAGGTGGTTCCATACCTTTTATTCTGGTAGTTGGAGTTTCCGGTGCTTGTATTTTGGGTGTACTAAACCCAGTAGCAATAACCGTGACTCTTACCTCGTCTTCCAGCTTTTCATCTATATTCGCACCAAAAATAATGTTAGCTTCAATATCTGCCGCCTGGTGAATAATTTCCGCCGCTTCATTTATTTCAAACAAGGTCAGATCGGTGCCGCCGCTGATATTAAACAGTACACCCTTGGCACCTTCGATAGAGGTTTCCAGCAGAGGACTGGAAATAGCTGCCCGGGCTGCCTCCGCTGCACGTTTTTCACCGCTTGCCTTGCCTATTCCCATTAACGCTGATCCGGTATTCTGCATTACTGTCTGCACATCAGCAAAATCACAGTTAATAACCCCGGGTACAGCTATCAGGTCTGATATCCCTTGTACGCCTTGACGCAAAATATCATCCGCAATTCTAAAGGCATCATTAAATGCCGTATTTTTGTCTACCACTTGTAATAGACGATCATTGGGAATAGTAATAAGGCTGTCAACTGCATCACGAAGTGCTTGTATACCCCGGTCGGCCTGAAGATTCCTTTTGCGGCCCTCGAAAGTGAAAGGCCGGGTAACAACGCCCACCGTTAAAGCGCCAATCTCTTTGGCAATCCGGGCAATTATAGGTGCCCCGCCAGTGCCTGTACCTCCGCCCATACCGGCCGTTACAAAGACCATATCGGCCCCCTGTAAAGCTCTTTTGATATCATCTGCTGTCTCTTCGGCAGCCTTCATACCTATTTCCGGATCAGCACCTGCACCCAGTCCTTTGGTAAGCTTTTCCCCAACCTGAATCTTCTTCTCCGCTTTTGACAAGTATAACGCCTGTGCGTCAGTGTTTACAGCAATAAATTCTACTCCTTTAAGCCCTGCCTCTATCATCCGGTTAATCGCATTATTGCCCCCGCCACCAACACCTATTACCTTGATATCTGCGAATTGTTGCATTTCAACGTCAAAATCTAATGGCAATTCAAAACCCTCCTCTGCCTTTATCGAAATAAATCCTTAAGCCAAAACGATAATCTACTAAATATATTTTCTAGGCTTTGATTCTGTTGGTATTCTTCAACCTTATAATCTCGCGCAGAATGTATTAATCCTCCCAGTGCTACGACATTTTGCGGCTTATTAATGTTGGCAGCTACTGTTTTGAGGTTCTCCGCCACACCCAGTCTCACAGGTACATTCATATATTCTTCCACAATTTCCAGCAGTCCTGGTAGTTGAGCCCCTCCCCCGGTAAGGATTATTCCTGCCGGTATCCGATCGGCAAATCCCGATTCCTCAAACTCAACCTTTATCATCTCAACTAATTCTATAACCCGGGCGTTGATAATGTCAGCAACCATATGTAAAGACACGGTTTTCTTATCTTGGCCCTGAATACCTTGTATCTCAATATCCGCCTCATCAGCCAACATGTCCGGTGCAGCCACGCCATAGGATTCTTTAACCCGTGTGGCTTCTTCTACTGAAGTACGAAGAACTACCGCCAGGTCTTTACTAATATAGTCACCGCCTACCGGCAGGACAGAAGTAAACAGGAGACAGCCTCCTTCAAAAACAGCTATATCGGTAGTCCCGCCACCAATGTCAATTAGTGCCACACCGATTTCCTTCTCAGCTGGCAGTATAATTGATTCTGATGCCAATAGAGGATTATACACCATTCGCTCGATTTGCAGATTGGCGCGGTTGGCACTACGCTGCAAATTTTGTAATCCTGCGGCAGCAGCGATTATTATAACTACCTCAGCTTCCAAGCGGCTGCCCACCATACCTACCGGGTCTTTTACCCCGTCATAACCGTCAACTATATATTGCCTGGCTATAGTTTGAACAATGGTTTTATCAGGTGGCAAAGCGATGTTTTGGGCAGATTTTAAAACCCGCTCTTTATCTTCCTGAGTTATCTCATAATTAGGACTACCTACAGCCACCACAGCGTGATTAGTAAGGGCATATACACTGGTACCAGAAAAGCCTACCAAAGCACTGGTTATCTCTATTCCTGTCATTCTTTCCAGGTCATTAAGGCAATAATCAATAGCCCTGGCAGTATTTTCTATGTCAATTATATTGCCTTTCCTAAGACCTGTTGATGGTACTTGAGCTATTCCTAAAACGCTGACATCCTGACCATTCACCATCTCGCCCGAGGCGGCCTTGACAGCACTGGTACCGACATCTATACTGACTACTATATTTCGTCTTCTAATATCTAAGCACCCCTTATAGAAATATCCTAACTTTAATTACCACAAACAGGTTGGTATTCCCTCTTTTGTTCAAGAACATTTATCAATATTTTTTCATTAAATACCGACGAATAATGGCTAGATTCTGGAATAGTCGCACCCCAAAAACCACTACTGCAGCCAGGTATAATTCTACCCCCAGACTATCACCCAAATATGCCAGTCCTGCCGCCAAAAGAGTATTAAATATAAACCCGCTGACAAATATCGTATTATCAAAGCTATCTTCCATATAGGCACGAATGCCTCCAAATACCGAATCGAGTGCAGCTATAACTGCTATAGACATGTAGTTGGCATAAACTACCGGTAGTAACAGGGGTAGTTTAAAACCGATCAGTAAACCTAGCATCAGACAGAAAAGTGTTAGTAACCACATATTACTCCGCCTTCTCCTCGTATTCTACGGGAACACTGTAGACATATTTCATAATGCCGCTATATGCGGGTATCTTTACCTTTTTGGATTTTTGCACTTGTACTTGAATACCATAAAACTTCAAATACTGTTCTACATAGCCGCCCTTTATTAGTATTCCGCTCTGCAGTATGTCCGGGTCTCCGATAGCTTTAATAACAAAAGGCGGGGCTATTTTGGTGGAATTAATTAAAATGGTAGTCCCGGCGCATCTGATTTCCGACGTGGCTACCAGGCGTTCATCATTGACGGAAATGGCTTCGGCCCCTGAGGCTTTTAGTTCATTAGTCACTTTTAATATATCTTCATCATGAACCAGGAGGTCGTTAGGGTCCTCGCCAGGCTGTAGATTGCGCGCGCTGTCATTGAGGGTAACAATGATACCCGGTCCGGTTACCGGAACAAGTGCAGCCGCCATATTAGCCTTCTGCAGTTCTTCTTGTAAATCTGCCATAGCCTTGTCATCTTTCCTGACATTATTTAATTTTTCCCGTAGCTCAACTACCTCCCGGGCCAGTGAATCCCTTTCCTCGGTTATCTTACTTAGAGTAATAGCTAAGTCACGGTCCCGACCGGTCCTGTAACCTCCTGCATAATCCTGTGAAGCCCGATATTGAACGGCCAACATAATACCGAGGACCAAGCATACTACTGCTATAGAAACTTGTGCACTTTTACTCCTCATATTATCACCTTCTAGTTTTTGGTTTTAATTACCGGTTGGCCATCGTATCTTAAATCAACATATTGCAAAACCGTTTTGTATTTAGTGGGAAAATCCTGCTCCATAGTCAGGATTTGGTCGATAAGCTCAGCCTTTTCTTTGGCTCTGTCCAGGCCTCCAAACTTAATTTCCGTACCCTTAACGGTAAACAATACTAAACCCTGTTGGGGATTAATATAATGAAATTCTGAAATTTGTTGCCGGGCTGAAGACGACAGAAGATTCCAAACCTGTCTAATCATTCGGGTAGGTGCCTGCGCTACAGCCTGTCCCACTATAACATGCTGGGGAGGTGTTGCCAGAGTGATAATCGGGTAATTCTCCATATTAACATTGTTTGCCTTATCCATGCAGATACCGGCATCATCAATACATAAAAAGGATTGGTTATAGGGTATAACCGCCCACATCTTCCGTTCCGTAACCTTAATTTCTATTTTCCGGGGCAAGTGTCTGATTACGGTAGCCTTTTTAACCATGGGGTGAATCTGTACCGATCGGGTGCAGACTTCCTCATTAACCGCAAAAATATTAGTGCCGACTTTGATCCCGGCCAGTGCTAATATTTCGCTGGTGGACACCGTTTCCAAGCCGGTTATAAATACTTTTTCGATATTAAAAAAAGAACTGTGTACGAAAAGATATACAGCCACAAGAAGGGTGAGTACTAGTATAGAAATACTAAATTTCTTCCGGGACTTATTACTCATTATGCTTCCCCTATTTCAGATTAGCACCTAATAGCTGTGAAGATTATAGCAGATTATCGGTATAAAATCATTATAGTCCCCTGGAAAACCCCTGGTGAAAAAATGCAGCTGGTTGACACGTATTTGGCTCCAGTTTTAACAAACCCGGCTCTGTGTCAGCACCAATAGCTGTTCCCGAACCGGCGCCGCATTAGTTTTTATCGCCAAAAGTATCATGCGTAATAGTCTGCTGACAGTTTATTCCGATATAGTGTCGCTGTTTTCCTGACTAGTAATCAACCTGATTCCCCTTACTCTTATAAGATACACTTTCTGGTGTAAAATACAATTTTTTCTTTGTATTTCTTATTAAGCCTACGGCCAGGTAAAAAAAGAGACCGCTAGAGCGATCATATATTAACCAGGTTTATTTATTACCTTTTAACCCGTAATTGTCTTCCGCGATAGGAAGCTACCTTCTATTCGTAATAGTATTATGCAAAGTTAATAAAACAAAGCTATAACGAGGTTAAACTGGCCTGAAGGATTGTACCCAGGTCTCCTACCACCACAGCTCCCTGTGACGAACAGCTTATTCCGTAGAGGAAATGGCCGGTTGGGGTATCCTGGACTTCCCATTGTCGGCCGTTACTGGAGAATGCCACTTTTCCCGGAGTCCCGGCTAACACAAAACGGTCCTGACAGAACTCTGCATCCAACCAATATGGCGGCTCCTCTCCAATTCTCTGCTCTGTCCAGGTTTGGGCATCGGTCGAAGTCAGAACCAATCCCTCATAACCTGCAGCCACATACACACCCTGGCCATAACTTACTGCTTGCAGAGATTCAGAGCCGGTCATCGTCTCTACCTGCTGCCAATCCTCTCCATTGGCGGAAGTAAGAATAGTGCGATTGTCACCAACCGCTACAAAACGTCCCATTCCAAATGCAATTCCGTTCAGACTGACAGAGGTTCCCGTTGCTCGTACCTGCCAATTGCGGCCGTCATTAGAAGTTAAAGCTATTCCCTTTTCTCCAACCGCTACAAAAATACCGTTACCAAAAGCAACTGCCCGGAGACGGTTATTGATAGAAACTGTCTCCGTAACCCAGTTAACCCCATTTGAAGATCGGAGTATGGTGCCATTATCTCCCACCGCTATAAATACCTGGTCTGTATAGTTAATACCCCATAGATTACGGTTAGTTCCGCTTTCCCTTGATACCCAATTAGTCCCGTCTGGGGAAGTTAGGACTGTTCCGTTGGCTCCTACAGTTACCAGGATATTTGACCCGACTGTAATGTCGTGCAGTTCCTCATATACTCCTGAACTTTGCATGGTCCAGATTAGAGCGTCAGGGGAACTCAGAATAACCCCCCCTAGCCCAACAGCTATAAAAAGATTTGCACCTGCAGTAACGCTTAATAAAAGGCGATAATCATCTGATAATATCGCCTCCCATTCCCGGCCATCCGCTGAAGTCAGTACAGTACCCGTGTTCAGTTCCAAATCACGCCCCACTGCGACATAAAGACCATTGCCATAGGTGACATCTTCCAAAAAGGCCGTGCTGTTAGAATTAATACTACTCCAAACTTCGCCATCCGGAGAAATTAAAACTGTCCCGCCCCCGCCTACGGCCACAAACTGGTCCGGTCCATAAACGATACTGGTTAAGGGGAAATTGGTTAAAGAACTCCTTGCTAGCCAGTTAGCTCCATTAGATGAAGTGAATATCGAACCCCCGGTGCCAACCGCTACAAACATACCGTTACCAAAAGCTACCCCATCCAGCCAGAAAGCTGCCACATTCGTACTGCTCCAGTTACTCCCATCCCTAGAGGTGACAATGGTTCCCAGCTGACCAACGGCTGCGAACAGACCGTTTCCGAATGTCACATCATCCAGCCAGGACGAGGTGCCGGATTCCCGGGCGGTCCAGTTTTCCCCATCTGTGGAGGTCAGAATAGTTCCTTCCATACCTACTGCTACGAAAACCCCGTTTCCATAGGTGATTCCGGAGAGGTAATTACTGGTGCCACTGGCCACTACCTGCCACTCAGTGCCATTACCGGAAGTCATAATGGTGCCGGATTCCCCCACAGCCACATACTTGCCCTGAGCATAAATTACTGCGCGCAGTGTATTCCCCTGGGGTAAAGGGTTTCGCCACTGCCACAGGATATCAGTCATTGTACGCACCACCGCTTTCTACAAGATTCGGATCCACATATCTGTTGTCGTAGCCAGAAACAACTATAAATGGTTCCAATAATTATTTATGTTAAAAGTGCGAACTTGGTGCGCAGTCCATAATGAGTACGCAGAGAACCGTCAAAATTCTGTTGTCTAGGTTATTCTGCGCTATAACTGTACTGAGATCCTGGACCCTGTCTTATTACTGCTGTCTGATTCTCGTTATCCTGATTCTGGTGTTTAAACTGGAGGGGAATGGAAAATGTCCTTATACCAGCTGCATAAGGGGCAATCTCATATTGTAAAAAATAAACTATTAGGCTGCCGTTCTCCAGGTAAAAACCTTGATCCTCATTTATGCCCTGAAAACCGTTTTCTCCTTCAAAATATATGTCCGGGTTTTGGTTAATCGCATCCTGCACCCTTTCATTAATCATTTCAGTATAATTAAAGTCAGGAGAGAACAAATCATTTAATTCCAGTTCCTCCCCCGTGTTCAGATCAAACGTATGGGCTTTCCGCTCGGTCATACCATGGGCACCACCGGTGAAGGTATAATAGTCCACATAAAAACTTAATATATGGCCGCTCACATAGTATTGATTGAACCGGCTTACCAGTTCATAGGTGTGGTAAGGTTCGGTCATTATAAAATCAGAATCAGCTTGCGCTTGTTTCTGCATAGCCTCCTCACGCTCTGCGGCTTCATTAGCCAACAGTTGATTCAATTTGGTTTGTATTTGTTCATTCCCTAGACCGCTAATCACAGGAATATTCAGATCTATGTTTATCAGCGGGGATTCACTTTTTACTTCTTTAATGTCCAATTTGACCGAATTAGCAGGGTTAACCTCCACGGGATTCATTTTAATAAGCTCGGCACATTGATTAAAAACCCGAGCCAGTTCAGCCCGCTTAATGGGATCATAAGGCCAGAATAAATTATCATTTCCCTTCATAATGCCGGTATTGCTTACAAATACCATGGCATTAACATCTTCCTGGGATAGCTTTGCCGTATCATTATACATTGGCATGAGCATAATCATGGGTACATTAATGCCTTTGGCCTGAAAAGCCCGGTAAATACTCCTGGCAACCTCAATCCGGCTGACCGCTTCTTCCCCCTTGAACTCGTCCTGCCAGGCAAAGATATGATTAATTGCCCCCAGGGCTACTGCTTCACTATACCAGGCTTGTTCATCCAAATCATAATAATAGTCACTGGCAGCTGGCTGCTTAACAAACCGCATGTTCCCGTAATCTAAATCAAAAGCCCGTTGCAAAATTGCTGCTAGCTGAAAGCGATCCACGTTTTCTTCGGGAGAAAATACTCTAGAGCCAGACTCATTTATACCGGTTCCCTGCATCAACCCCTGGGTATAGGCAGCTTCAATATCCTTTTGGGCCCATTGTCCTTCGGTATCAATAAAAACTGCGTTCTGGGCACTGGCCATTCCCGCCGGTAAAAGCAACATTACTGCAATTAATAGATAACCAACAGCCTTCTTCATAGCTAAAACCTGCCTTTCATTTACTGTATTACCAGTTATACGAGGTTTAATAAGACAAACTTGCAGTTAATAAAAAAGAATTAGTACCACGGTAACCACGCTCAAAGCTTCCTCTTTACCGTCAAAAGGCGTTATTTTTTCTGATGTCAGTTAGATGAAATCCCTTCAATAATCCCGTAGCCACTCGATTGCAGTATTTGGGTTATATACCATCCCTCCTGACCATTATTGAGCAGCTTCTCTACCACCATCTTTTCCGTTGCGGTGGTATAGGGCGGGTTAGAAGTGACTTCCGGGAAAGAGGTGGTATATTCGATTTTCGTATCGCTGATTTCATCCCGATTAATTACAGTTATTGGCCCTACCCAGGGGCTTGAACCGCCGGTAACCCAGTATGATTGGCGGACATAATTACTATTATCTGCTTCCCGGCGCAACTGGGGCGATAAGGCTGCATATTGCAGCGCCCCATTGCGGGTTTGTTCACCCCGGCCCCATAGTTTTACAGCTTCATCGGCACCAGATGGGATAAGGGTATTTTCTATCAGGGCAAGATCAGATTTAATTTTGTTCAGATCAGGGGTTTGAATGGATAACACATTGGCAGCGTCATTATATGTTACCCTGGCTTTAAATAAACGTTCCAGCCAGTCCATAGGAAGGTAATAGTGACCATGGCGATTTTCGGCACTATGTACTATTGAACTGTGTTCGTAGAGCTCATCGTCACTGGCAACACGTATGGTTATATAATCGTGGGGCTGCATTAGCTGTAATCTTTTCACCGTATCAGGCAGTTCCAAAATCCATTCCCGGGTCACAGCATAAGATAGATCCAGGTCTTTGACCTTATCCGGGAGTACCCAGATTTGCTCATCCTGTTCATCAGCGTTCCATTGTAGAGCATTAGCATAGGAAGCTAATTTCTCCATACTATAAAAATCCTGCTGGGTTTTAATGGTTATGGTTCGGGTTGCGGAGTCCCATTCTACAGAACTGGCTCCCAATTGTTCAGCCGCCCAGCGCAAGGGAACCATCACCTGGCCTTCTACTACATCCATATCAGCCGGAGTATTCACCGCCGAACCGTTTATTTGCACTGTCAACGGCGGAGCAGTAGCTAAGACAGGACTACTAAAGAGAACTACTATTAAACCTACTAACAGCATTGCTGATCGTTTCATCTTTACCCCTCTTTCAGTTTATTCGCTTAGTCTCCGGATGATTTAAGACGGTTACTATTACCGATCAGCGGTTAGACTATCTCGTAATGTCTGCCACATTCCATCATTTATCAATCCTAATCTCCACAGCGCTACGCCATTAAGATTATAACGTTTAGCAATACCCACTTTGGTGGCGATGCTTTCAGCATTTTCGCTGGGGGCGGAAATGCCCAGGATCAGTTTATTGGCAGGAACTGCGTTGCAGGCCATTTCTACAGCTTGTTTTACCTGGCTCACGGGCTCGGGTTTGGAACCGTAGTCATAGGCCATGATAATGATACGGTCAGCGATTTGCCCCAGGGCCTGGTAGTCATAACCGGGATAAGCGCTGTTAGGTGCATGCAGGGTGAGAGTAAGCCCGATACGGTTAGTCTTCAGCTCCTGGTCAAGCAGGGTGACAAAGCCGGTGAATCTCTGCTGAACCTGTTGGAGCTGTTCCCCACTGTCGTTATAGCCCAAACCCTCAAAATCCAGGTTGACACCACTGTACTGCTGAGCTTCGGCATTAATGGCTTTTACCGCTCGTGCCATGGCTGTTGGGTCATTCAAGAGGGAGGAAATAGTACCATCCCCATCGGTCACATGGATTACCATTTCGCTTTGCAGTTTGTATTCTGCAGCACTGTTTAAGACCTTCTCCCAACCTTCCGGACGCTGCCACCCGGTACGGCTTTTATCCAGCAGGTTGCCCTGTTTATCAATACTGTACCAGCCCAGGGCCAGTTCAGATATTACGTCGGTGTTGCCTTTAGCTGCGGTGGGATAGGTCTGGCCAAAAAGGTTGGTCCAACTGCTGGTTTGGCTGTCGCCCAGAGCATAAAAGCCTATGACTTTCATAGCTTTAGGGGGAGAAATTATGTTTACCTGATTTCTAATGTTATCCCAATCCACCCGACAATTAAAAGCTTCGCCGAAGAAGCGCAGTGGAATGAGGGTACGCCCGCCTACTATTTGCGGGGCGACATCCAGTGTCATAGGAGCATTATTACGATAAGCAGTGCGATTGTCAATTTGTAAACGAACCGTGGTATTGCCATCTGTTGCGTTTACGGTCCTGGTTTGATTATCCCAGCCTACGTCTATGTTCATGGCCTCGGCTATAGCCCGGAAAGGCACCAGGGTACGACCGTCCTTTATAACCGGTAAAACATCCAGGTTTACTGTTAAGCCGTCGATTAATACGGAAATGGTTTCCTGTCCCTGAGCCGGAGCAATTAAGGGTTGGCTGGCAATCAGGATTAGGGCCAGGAATAAGACTGATAAGATTCGCTTCATTATGTAAACACCTCCTGAATAGATTACGTTTTGATATTGGTAAATCTTGCAGTAGTGGTGTACGGATAGAGCTAACTTTCGTTTTCTAATGTTCCCGTCCCTGCAAATCAGCATAGCTACACTTGTATCGGATAACATTTATGAGACCGATCTTATCCGCAGCCTCTTTGTCTAAAAAAAGCTGCCCTCTATCCGCTCGGTTTTGAAGGACAGCCCAAATTTCCTACTTACGCCGACTGGTTCCGGTCAAAATTAGTAATAAAAATAATCCAATTCCCACCATAGAAAATACCATTAAAGAAGCGATGGCTATAAACATTTCACCGGTAGCAAAACGGGTACTAAAAGCTGTAAATATGCTAAAAAGGATTAGACCAATTGACAAAGCATAGAATGCGGCGCGTATTCTATTCATGCCGTATTTATTGCGGGTTTCCCTGGTCAGTATACTGTAAGTTGACAAGGCTCCACCGGCAACTATAAAGATGGCGCTGCCTATAACAGGCTCAGCGCCCAGTTTCATGAAATATAACATGGTAACTGTGAAGACCCCAAATAATATCAGCAATACTCCGGCAATAATGCCAGCAGTGGAAATGCGTGCTGTCATAGATGAATACACAAATTGCTTCGCCGTATCTTGCCCAATCTTGTGCATATCATTCACCAATCCGCTTAAATCACCCATTGAAATCACCGCTTCCTTAAAAGCTTGCTCGTCATCCATGCCACGGGATTTAATATCGCTAATCTTTTCTTTCAGGTTGATGACCAGTTCTTCCTTGAGGTCAAAAAGCTGTTGACTGGCTCCAACCCCGGAAAACAGGTTATCAATATAAGCGGTTACTTTCTTATTTATGGTATTATCATTCTTGAACATCTTCAAGACCTCCTTGAATCAATTTATTTAAAACACCTTTGGCAAAGTTCCAGTCCGCTATGTTCTGTTCATAAACTTCCTTACCTCTGTCGGTAATACGATAATATTTCCGCCTGCCGCCCTGGGTTTCATCACCCCAATAGGAAACGATCAAATCATCTTGTTCCAAACGACGAAAAGCCGTATAGAGAGTTGCTTCCTTCAATTCATATTGATGACCGCTCAAGGCGATTACCTTTTTATATATGTCATACCCATAGCTGTCACCCTGGCGGAGGACGTTCAAGATAATGGTATCAGTATGACCGCGAATAAGGTCGGTTGAAATTGTGCCGCTCACTTACCTCACCTCCTTGATTACATTATAAGCAATATTACTATGTCTGACAATGTACTGTGATAAAAATATTACTAGAAAAACATTAATCCACCCCCGTCATCTCAAACCACCGAAAAGTTACAGACGACAATTCTCATCTTTTACATTCTATGTAAAGTTTGCGATACTTAATGTATAACTTCCTTTACATTTAGCGTATCTTATTATACAATTAAAATTGTAAAAATTAATAGGAGGAATGACTATGAAGAATAAACTGGTTTGGTTTGCGGTGTTCCTGGTAATATTCCTAATCGCAGGTGTGGCAGTTCAATTTTTCAGGGATGGTATTATTAATCCAGTTCAGGTTTTAGCAGGAGCTGTTGGAGTTGCTTTAGCTCTTTTTCTTGATATAGCACCCAAAAAGCCAGTCGTATTATGGATTGGAGTGCTTCTTACCGCACTTGGTGTCCCCATTGTGCTGGTAGGAGTGGTTTTATTTGTTCTTTCCTTGTTTTCTATTCAGCCTGCCGGGGGTATCATGTTTGGCATTTATGTCGCAGGAATTATTATCATTCTCTGCCTGGCCAAAAGGTTTGGAGCCAAGTGTTTTTTTCAGGACCCAATTATAGACGAAAGAATTATGCTGCATTATACCTGGTCGGGTTCTTTGTCGTTTATATTCCTCAATATCCTTATCATAGGGGCACTTTTACAGCCCTGGATAGCTTTTGACCAATTAGGTTTATGGGTAGGTATATTAATAGCAGGACTGCTTTTTTGGTTTGCCTCATTGGTTATTTTGGAGATGAAAAAGTAATGAAAAATCGGCTGAAAGTCTACCGGGCCATGTACGACTTAACCCAGGAGGGATTAGCAACCAAACTAGGAGTAACTCGCGCCACAATAAATTCTATCGAAAATGGGAAATATGACCCTTCTCTCAAACTGGCTTTTCAAATTGCACAATTTTTCAAAGTTAACATTGAAGACGTGTTTATTTATGGGGATGAATAATTGAGAATTGTGCATTAATGCTTTCGAACAAATAACAAGCAAATTAGACTGTGTGCCCCAGTTTAATTTGCTTGTTACCATCGATTTGCGGTTGACTGCAAGACGGTTAAGGATTGACAATCGTTGATAACACCATTAGCCTTTCCACTGCCGTAAATTGGTAGGAAATATTGGCGGGTACAACAATTGCTTCACCTTCATGAAGATAATATTCTTCTCCCCAAATTTTTGCTTCCATTTTCCCATCTATTACGTAAATCATTGCCTCGCCGGACGCTGATTGGAAGTTTAGTTCCTCTCCTTTGTCAATGGCAAACACGGTCATGTTGAGCAGGTCTGTTTGGACCAGCGCCTGGCTGACCACCTTGCCTTCAACATATGGAACCAAAGACTTTAAATCTAAAATTTTTGCATAGTCAATGTTTTTTCGAAAATACTGCATGTTTAAAAAAATTCCTCCTTCATGCCTGCTGTTTATTATTGTTTTCATAGTATTTCACATTATTCTTTGTCTATTCTTTTCAATCAATAATAACTGGTTTTTCCCGCTAAAACAGACAGTCCGGAGTTAGGTTTTCTCTCTAAATCTAATATCTCAACAATAGCACCATCTTTGAACCTATTAATAGTAAAAATATTGCTGACCGTTTCATCTTTACCCTTCTTTCAGTTTATTCGCTTAGTTATCCGATGTTTGTAATAATTGGTGTATTGCCGTTTGTTGCATTTGCGGTGCCGATTTGAGAAACCGCTTTCAATCATTAGAAGATATTCCTGAGAAATACAAAGGCAATAGAGGCTTTGTATTTACCGAAGATGTTGGTTATCCTTCTATATAAATTTAATAAAACCAGTCTTAATACCTTTAACAAATCCAGCCTTCTCATAAAACTTTAAAGTTTCCTCTGTTTTCGAACCAGTTAAAAGCATAACTTTATAGCAATTATTTTCTTTTGCTATTTCTATTGCTTTATGTAATACGGTTGTTCCGAATCCCTTTTTTCTATAATTCGAGTGTGTGATTACATTTTCTATTAATCCATATGGACGCAAATTTCTTGTAAGATTTTCAATTATTGCCAAGGTACAAGATGAAATTATTTCGCGATCTTTTTCAATGATCAAATAATGCAAATTTGGGTCGTTGAATATTTTATTCCATAGAGATACTAAGGATTCACTTTCTCTAACATCGGGATCATCAGGATGTAACTGCGTGTATAAATTCAACAGTTTTTCAAGTTCATCATAATGGATTAACCTTACCAGTTCCAACATTTTAGAGGCCTCCCGCTTAACTATATTTTAGAGACATCTTATATTAATTATACAGTATTTACCTATCGGCATAGTCATGTTGTTAACAAGGAAATGGTGCAGAAGGTAGGCTGTTATTTATGTGCAAGAATATAAATTTTGGTCCTTTATTACTCGTATATAGACTATCTTGTAATGGGGGGTTAGCCTCTTCCTGCTAACCATATTAGTAACTGCACAGTCTGTTAATGATGCGCATTAAAAATAGTCCTATTATCTATCAGCTTTCTTGGAAATTTCATCAAGTTTATCGTAAATATTAGATAACATTATAAGGACAAATCCTAACATAATAAAAGTAACTATTTCTTGAGTAAAAAAGGCAACACAGCCAAACATAACCATAATCACTCTATCCCAAATTGTACTATTAAAAATGTTTTTCACAATCTTAACCCCACTTTATAAAAATTCCATATATTATATTTTACAGCATTTGTTAGGGAAAAATTAACTGCATATAACAAATAGAATGTGCAACGAATGCTTCTTCCCAAAAATTAATATAAGCTACTTTTACATATAATTTTTATCCTCGCGATAGCTAAAAAGGCAGGATGATGATGTGAGAATCTAAATACAAGAACTTCAGCGCATCAGATTTCCTGCCTACCGTTATATTTATCTACCATGGCACTTAAGACATTCGTCTTATTCTGAGTATACCCGTTGCCTAAATACCTGTTTTCCATTTTGAAATTCCATAACCACCCCAGACTTAATCGGGTTATGATCACTGCCCATGGTCAGTCTTCCGGTTACCCCGGAAAAGTTCTCAATTTTGCTGAGATTATCGGCAATGACCTGCGGGTTATACGATTTACTATTGCGAATAGTCTCCAATAATAGCTTCGCACTATCATATCCTAAAGCAGCAAAAGTGTCAGGCAAATCACCGTAAGTACTCTTATATTTATTTACAAAATCAACTACCGCTGCATCAGGATCATCCACGGAAAAATGATTAATCAGATAGGTGTTATTCATAGCTTGGGAACCTGCTAAAACGGTTATTTGCGGTGAATCCCATCCGTCGCAGCCGCCAATAGGCTGACTTATACCTAACTCCCGGGCTTGTTTAATTAACCATCCTATCTCCTGGTAGTACCCCGGTGCGTAAATAAAGTCAAATTTTTGATTTTTCACTTTCTCCAGTATCTGCGTAAAATCAGTATCGTCCCTACTGAATTGTTCCTCCGCTACTATCTGACCTCCTGCCCTGGTAAAACTGGTCTTAAATGAATCAGCCAGAGCCTTGCCATAGTCGCTGGTACCGTCATAAATAATCGCACAGGTTTTAGCCTTCAACTCCTTGCCGGCAAAGGCCGCCATTAGGTTACCCTGCATAGCGTCTTGAAAACATACTCGAAAAATATAATTACGAGTTTCTCCGGTTTTAGAATTTAGGGTAATAAACGGTGCAGTGGCAGCAGGTGCCAGCAGGGGAATTCCTGATTCTTCAAGTAATTGAGTACACCCCGTAACATTTCCGCTGGTTAAAGGACCGATCTGAGCAATAATATTATGCTGTAATAACTTTTGACTGCCTATAAAGGCTTCCTCTTGATTAGACTGACAATCAGCTGTCACCAGTTTCAGGTCTAAATCCTGGTTTTCACTAAAAGCCAGTTGAATACCTTGGTTTACATTGTTGCCATATACAGCTACTGGACCGGTCAACTCAAGATTTAAACCGATTGCCGGTTTTGTTTGTTTTGTATTTGGAATAACAGGTTTTATGGTTTGATCAGTAGTGGTTATATTAACTTGATTCTCAACCGGGTCCCAATCTACCGAAGCTACAAATATCTGACTAATAAAACGTACTGGTATCATAGTTCGGCCGTTTATTATTTTCCCGGGAACATCCAGTTGTACGGCTTGACCGGCAACTGTGGCATATTCATTTCCAATTTGCAGCTTAACAGAATCGGTATCTGTTATGGCGGTAACCGTTTGAGTATAGTTATCCCAGGATATATCAGCACCCAGTTTTTCAAATACTTCCCGCATGGGAATTAAAGTTCTTCCATTTTCAATCACCGGCGAAACATCAAATGATATTTTTTGTCCATTCAGGAATACGTTTGGAACTGCCATGGCAGGACCGGCAACCGATAACAGTAACATGACAACCAAGATTACACCAAAGCTACGCTTGAACATAATTTACCCCCCCATTTTTATCGTTTATAACCGAATTATTTAAGGCCGTATATTCATCCATCTTCCTTTACAGTATCCCGAAAAGCCATACGTACCAACAATTGTCCCCCCTTGAGCAGATGCCAGCCAATAATAAAATACAATATTGTAGAAAGCAGACGGGTATATATGAATTGTCTTTGGACATCGGTATCCCATACCGGGCTAACACTTTTTATGTATACAAGGTTAGATAATACCTGTACTGCATCAGGCAAAGCCTGGACGATTAACACCGCGCCCAATACCTTCATTGCCAGACTAAAAAGGGCTTCGGCCGTTCCGGCTTTTCTTCACTATCTGGATAAAGCTTTTCAACTATTTCTTTTGAACAAAAATGCACAAAAATAATATCAATATTCCAACAGCAAAATAAGCTTCCCAATTAATATTGGGCAATAGCCTCAAAACAAAAGGAATAATAAGAAGACTAAGGGCCAAATTCTGAATAAACTTTTGACCATCGATTTTTCGCATACTTGACTCCTAATCGGTTATTGATAAGTTTATGCGGATTTATTTAAACTTGTTGCACATGATGGCTTGTTAGAATAACCCTCCATTACTAAGCAGTTTCAATTATTCGTCTTCTTTCTTTATCCAGCTCCTGCGCGGCTTGCCTGTTTTTTTCCTGTATTTGGCGCAAATCCTCAATAGTTGACTGTATTTTTTGTATAAGCTGGCGGGTTCGATTTTGAGCATTGTTTATTTGCGATTGGACAATCCAGTCAAATAATAACCCATCCAGCAGGAAATCAGCCATGGTTGATATTCCTCCAATTTCTATGGAGTCATTGGATTTTTGAACATCGGCTAGTTCGGTTTGGAAATTACGAAGCAACTGTTGAGCTTGGCTTAAACAACCGGGATGTCTCCGCTAGACGTTCCTGTATGTCCGTAATATTTTCTCCTCCCCGCAGTTGCAATTACTTCCCTATTCAATTAGATTTTGGGTTGGGATGTACCTGCTAATTAGAATATTCTATTAAGAAATATCAGTAATTTTAAATGTCTTTATTATCTCGTTAAATTCTTTCTCCATAGCTCTGCATCTCTCTTTTAACGCTTCTGAAGCTTCAATAGGAACTTGGACATCTGTAGCGTGAGCCCAGCCAAAATAATATCTTTCATTTTCTCCCAAATATCTTAAGGAATAGCTTTCCTCATTTTCCTTTAGGTTCTCTCTGGTAAATTCTCCTTTATCATAAACTTCAATTCTTCCCACAACGCCCATAATATGTTCCGGGAGGGTTGCTTGAATCTCCTGGTTTACAAAGTAAACTGCATCACCTGTTTCTTTAATATCAATATCATTCATGAAACTTCTTGGCATGACCAAGGTAAATCCAAACTCATCATTGGCATAACCAACCTCGGAGTTGGTTTTGCTGCTGCAGCCACCCAGCATGATAGCACTACTAATCATCGCAAATAAAAGGATTATGGACATTACACCAGAAGCTTGAGGAGCTTTACCGTACTTCATAATTACTCACAGCCTTTCTGTAAAAGTCTTCTTATACTCATGGTATTCTTTAGTACCAAAAGGAGATATCTAATAAGCAATACGCCATCTAATTAAAAATCCTGGCACCTGGATGAAAAATTATTTGCTACTTTAGGTATCATCCGTATGTCTATTACTACTTTTTTAACGGTTTCAAAACATTGTTATTATTGTCTTCGTGGCCTATTGCCACAATTTACATAAAGGGCATGTAACCTATTGCAGCAAATTCCTTAAATAGTACCAATTATTCTATGTGGAGGTAAAGTTATGTTCAAAAGGGTTTTAGTTATTAGTCTGGTAATGTTTTTACTTACCGCTACCGGACTACAAAGCGCATCTGTTGTAAGTGCGGCCGGCAATGCCGACAAGTATGTTGAGAAGTTTAAGGACAACTATCCTGCCTACCTGAAAAACGATAAAAAACTTGCTGACGCTTTTCTTATAAACTACAACCATAGTGAAGCACAGGCATTGATAGCCAGAGCAATATGGTATATGGAAAACGGATATATGGTATATGGCCATAGCAAATATTGGGATACGGGATTTATAGATTGTTCTAATTTTGTTTCTTTGGTTTATAAAGACCTGGGATATTCGATTACCTCAGCCTCAAAGAAATATAATCAGGTGGGTAAAAAAGTAGCTGGAGTTTATTCCCGCAAGATTGAAGGCAGCAGCAAATACGAACTGGTGGGTATTAAGAATTTAAGACCGGGAGACATTTTTACTTTCTGGGCTGCAGATAGTGATGGCAATGGGACCCATATAGGCCATGTAGCTATTTATATGGGAGAAATCAATGGTCAGCCGGCAATAATACAAACTGTTTCCGAGCGGCCGACCGCTATTGGGATAACTACTAGTTTCAAGTACTGGTATGGGGAGCACTTTTTAGAAGCCCGCCGGGTGTTAGATGATGATTCCCAGTCTCCGGCGAAAGCCTGGCAGGCATCGGCTCCGGTGATTCCTGCAGTATACCAGCTTCCTCCCCAGAAGCCAGTTACGATGCCGGAAACCAAGTTTATGAGCAACAAAAATACGGATAGAGCAGATACTCCTGTTGCCAAAGATATTCTCATATCCCCTTTTAAAGATATTTCCGGTCATTGGGCAGAAGAGAATATCAAGCAGTTGCAAATAAACAAATCCCTAAGTGGTTATCCTGATGGCACCTACCGGGCCGATAATCAAATTAGCCGGGCAGAATTTGCCGTAGCCCTGGTTAAGTCTTTTAAACTCAGCCCGGTAACGGGAAAAATATTTAGTGATACATCGGCTCACTGGGCCAGGGACTATATAGCAACTGCACAAGGCCATGGAATTGTATCGGGTTATAATGAAACTTCATTTGGGCCGGATGATCCTATCACCAGGGAACAGATGGCAGTCATGATCGTTAAAGCAGCCCAACTGGATACTCACTCCCAGATAAACACTGCTGAGGTATTTAGTGACAGCTCCCAAGTCTCTCCCTGGTCTCGACCTGCGGTTTTAACAGCCTTTAAGGCGCACATTATTTCCGGCTGTCCAGATAAAACCTTTAGGCCACAGGCATTAGCCAGTCGCGGTGAAGCCGCCACCGTAATTGTTAATGCATTGAGCAAAAAGGACTAGCAACTCAAGTTCAGGCACTTAATAGATATTAAACCACAGTTATTTGTGGCCGGCTACTTCCTGGGTAAGGGTAATGCCGATATGAAGTTAAGCATAGGTATTCCCTTCCCCTGGGAAGGAATCAGCCGCTTTGGGTTTTATGTGGTCTTTCCCGCCTCAATCAGTACCCTGTTACGTAACAACAGAAAACTTTGCACCAGCATGAGCAAGCCGGTCACAACCAGCAACCATTCTATTTTAATTACATCAGCTATGGGCCCGTAGATCAGCATGGCCAGCGGCATTACTGAACTCGATATAGTAGTTAAAACACCAAATACTCGGCCCAGGAAATCCGGCTCAACTTTCTGCTGTAACAAAACCATAAATGGTGTATTAAAGACTGGCATAGCAATTCCCACCACACCCATCAGGAAAAGGTAAATCCAAAATACGGGAATCACTCCTAATCCAAAAGTACAAAAGGCAACCGTAAAATATGATAGGGCCATGGTGTGAAGCTTGTTTCTAAACCCGCCCCAGGAGGCGATAATAATACCGCCCGAGGTCATACCGATGGAAAAGGCCATTTCAATTGCCGTCAAACGCCAGACATCATCACCAAAACTGCGTGTGACCTGCAGCGGAGTTAAAAATGATAAAGGGGCCACAAGTACAAAGTATACGGCACAAAATACAAACAGTGTCTTAATAAATCCATGGTTATTAATATATTTAACCCCGGCATACATGTCGGCAAAGTAGCTGATTTTTTGTTTTTTCCGGGCTTTAGCATGAGCGGGAACATGCAGGAAGAAAAGCAGAATAGCCACCGCCAGAGCTGCTGTAGCTACATCGATAAAAAATACCATCTCAATGGTAGTAAAGGTTAGCAGAGCACCGCTAAGCATGGGCGATATGAGCATAACCAGGGACTGAATACTGCTATTAATCCCATTTACCCTGGTAAGCTGGTCTTCGGGCACAATCCCGGGAAGAAAGGCTCCTATCGCCGGCATCTGAATTCCTGCCCCAATAGAACGAAGAGCCGATGCCGCAAAAAGCAGCCATATGGAGTCATAGCCGATAAAAAACAGTAGGGCTAAAATAAGCGTCGTTAGTGCAATAAGTGAATCTGACAATGCAATCAATAGCTTGCGATTATAACGGTCGGCCCACACCCCTGCAAACGGTGAAAGAAAAAAGGTGGGCAGAAAACCACAAATAATCGCAATGGTCATCATTACCCCGGACTGTGTTTCCAGAGTAATATACCAGGTAATAGCATATTGGACCAGCATGGAGCCGAAAAAAGATATTGCCTGGCTGGTTAGGAAAAGTGTAGTGTTCTTCTTCCAGTTATTGTATATGTCCAAAATATCTGCTCCTATTAACATATTTCCTGTATGACTATATCAGCTTTTCTCCCTCATCCGCAAGCCCGCCCATTTTTTACCTGCTGGTGATGATTTTACTGTTTTAGAAAAACAGCAAGATTTTAGGCGTTTGAACCTAAAACGCTTGTTAAGAAATTCTTAAGATTTGGGTCAGCATTATCGTAAGATTTGCCTGCTATCATTACCTAAAGTAATAAGCAAAGGGTGTGATATAATTTGAACGACTTCACAAACAGGAGTGATTCATCATGAATATTCTGGTCTGCGATGATGACAAGGAGATTTCCGAAGCAATAAAAATTTATCTGGAAAATGAAGGCTATAAGGTTTTTAAAGCTGGCAATGGACTGGAAGCATTAAAAATAATAGAAGCTGAACAGATACACCTGGTTATTATGGATATCATGATGCCGCAGATGGATGGTTTAAGAGCCACCATTAAGCTTCGAGAAGATAATAACCTACCGGTGATTATGCTTTCTGCCCGGTCAGAGGACACCGACAAAATAATTGGCTTGAATATGGGGGCTGATGATTATATTACCAAGCCTTTTAATCCTTTGGAGCTTATTGCCCGGGTTAAGTCCCAGCTACGAAGGTATACTACCCTGGGCAGCATGGAAAGTAAAAGCAATGTCTACCAAACCGGAGGTCTGGTAATAGACGATGAAAGCAAACAGGTAACGGTAGATGGTGAAGAAGTCAAGCTGACCCCGGTACAGTACAAAATACTCAAGCTGTTAACGGCCAATGCGGGTAAGGTATATTCCATTGATGAAATATACGAAAAAGTATGGCAGGAAGCTGCCTTAAGCGCAGAAAATACTGTGGCCGTCCATATCCGCAGAATAAGGGAAAAAATTGAGATAAATCCAAAAGAGCCAAAATACTTAAAGGTGGTATGGGGAATTGGGTACAAAATGGAAAAAATATAGTTACTCAGTAACAACTAAAATCATTGTGTTTTTAATCTCTGTTCTATGTTTTAGCGGTGCCATAACCGTGCTGTTAAACATTATTGAAGGTCACAACGGCGATTTTAACTTGGCCTTTGAAAAAAACTATTATGTGAGTGAATCCTTTATAACTGATAGCCAACAGATTGTGCAAACTTTAACCGACATAACTCAAAAATATAAGAGTGAAGAAAACATCTTAAACGGGGGTACGATATCCGAAGATAATGTTTCCGAAAAAGAGAACCAGATGTTCGAAGAATTCCAATACAGTTCCAAGAGCTATAACCCTAATTTATCCACTGCGGAAAACTATAAGGTATTTCAGGAAGTCTATGCGGATAGAATTTCACAAATAAGAAATCAAATAATACAGTATGACCTTCGCCAATACCGGAGCATGTTGCGGAGTTTAAATGAATATCATGGACTTGTGTACTGTGTCAATAATGATAAGACTGTTTTTACCAACAGCCCTAATAAGTCCAAAGAATATTTTAAATCATTCCCCTCCTATATGATTTTTGATAGTTCGGAACAGGTTGTGTATCCCTCTGATATTAAAGAAAACACCAACTATCATTGGATCTCTCCCTTTTATGACCAATTGGAACTTCAGGACACTATGTATATTGCCTTTAGTCAAGAGTTTCTAAATCCCCGCATTGCACAATGGGAAAAAGACAAAAGCCAGGTAACCAACAGTCTTTATCAATTAGCCGGTTTTTCCTTGGCCCTGCTTCTAGCCTTAATTTATCTGTTTTTAGTGACAGGCAGAAAATCAGACGACCAAGCCATTCATCTAAACTCTGTGGACAGAATATATAATGATATTAACCTGTTTCTGTGCTTATTACTTATTTTAACCTGGTTCGGGTTCATGTCTCTTGGGCTGCATTATAGATTTTATTACCTTGTATTTCCGATTACTCTATTAATAGCTGTGCCTGGCTTAATACTGGTTTTATCCCTGGTCAAACATATTAAGAACCGGACATTCATAAAGCATAGCTTACTCTATATCCTGTTCTACAAACTTTTTGACTTTATTAAAGATGTCTATAATAGCGGCAGTGTAGCAGTAAAAGTTGTAATAGCAGTTATTGTCTATCCAATAATTGCAGGTTTAACCTTTTTTGTGTTTCCCATAACCTTAGGCCTGGCAGCATGGCTGGCGCTTAAGAAAGTTAAGGAATTTAATGCTATTAAAGATGGTGTGAAACAGGTGAAAGAGGGAAACTTACACTATACTATAGAAATACCCGGTGAAGGAGAATTTGCCCAGCTGGCGGCAGATATTAATACTATTACCGACGGCTTAAAAAAAGCGGTGGCTAATGAAATAAAAAGTGAACGCTTAAAGAGTGAACTGATTACCAATGTTTCGCATGATATCAGAACACCGCTTACTTCTATTATTACCTACGTCGATTTGCTCAAAAATGAACCGGATCAGGTCAAATCACAGGAGTATATCGATATAATCGACCAGAAGGCGCAGCGCCTGAAAACACTAACCGATGATTTATTTGAGGCCACCAAGGCCTCCAGCGGTAACATGCCGGTAAACTACGAGAGAATTGATCTGGTATCTTTGCTAACCCAGGGACTGGGAGAATTTGATGATAAAATTCAGGAATGCAGGTTAGATTTTAAGTTGAGTCATCCCGACAAAGTTTATATTAACGCCGACGGTAAGTTATTGTGGAGAGCAATTGAAAATTTGTTAATGAACATCTTTAAGTACGCCCTGGAAGGTTCCCGGGTATATATTGACATCATTGAATCCGGCTCTGAGGTCACCTTGACCATTAAAAACATCTCGGCTGTGGAGCTTAATATCTCTCCTGATGAGTTAATGGAGCGTTTCAAAAGGGGAGATGTATCCAGAAGCAGTCAAGGCAGCGGGTTAGGATTATCCATAGCCCAAAGTCTTATCGAGATTCAGCAGGGAAGCTTTAATATTGCCGTTGATGGAGATTTGTTCAAGGCTATTATACGGCTACCCGGGGCATAACTAATTTACAGTTTGGCTACGATGATACGTGACACTTAAGAACGCCTGCATCGCGGGCGTTCTTACTCCCTAGCGAATATCTGCCTTTTGCCATAAAGTAAACTTGCGGTTAAGGGTCTTGACTGCATACCACTGATTAATCGCGGATATGTTTTTATACACGATTATCTTAAATATTCGTATCACCTCAACCTGCTGCTGTGGAGTATATCCTACACTAATAAGTCCCTTTATAGAAGAATAATTGTCACTAACCACACTACCCCAAATATATTTGTATCCTTCCTCAAATAAAATGGCAAACATACGCGTTAAGAGGAACCCGTGCACCCGCTGGCCTCGAAACTGCGGGTCTACAAAATTCGGCCCGATATATACCCCCTGGTGAACCTTAAGAAAGTAATGAAAAAAGGGGAAATAATAATCCTTATAATGACACCAGGAATAGGCTATAAGTTTATCATTATAAAAGGCTGCCAGACATTTGGAACCATTTTTAAAAAAACGCTTAATTTTCTCCTGGTCTAAATTGCTTAAATCAGATATTTGCTGTATATCACCTGGTCCTAAAAGTCGGCATTCCACATTTAATCTGGGTTCTTGTATATTAGGCAGCCGGTCCAGCTTCTTAAGGACTACCAGTAGAACCGCTCTTTTATAAAAGAAGTTGCGTAAATGCCTGGTGAATTTCTCTAGGGTCAGATTTCTAAGTCTTTGCCAGAAATTATGCATTATATAACCTCATTTTTCGCAGTTTACAGTTTTAACAGTGGTAATAAGCATGTTATCCAGGTTATGTTTAGCAGGCATGGCTGGCATCAGTGATGTATTAAAAGTTTTCCCTTTTTACAGGTTTATATTGCAGGCAGCAGCCGATTTGATGCCAAGCAAAATGCGGGAGAAGTATGGTTTAGGAATCTGGCCCGGATGTGAGTTAATGCTATGCGCAGTTCATCACCAGATTATGGGTAGGTGCATAAAATATGGGTAAATACTAAAGAGGAGAGATGCTCATGTTTAAACTTAGACCAGGGGAATTCGTACAGCAATCACTCGATCTCAATCTTTTTTTTCTGCGTATTATGATGGAACACTCTTTTTTTATCGAAGCTGCTTTTGTTCCCCGGGACAGTGATCTAGCCAGACGGGCCGACCGATTCCGGCTGGGGTTCGAGGAACTGCTCAAAGAAGCAGTAGAGTTGGCCGATTGTAACGTTAGCCGAGCAGTCTTGAAATCAGGAGAAGTAGTAACCGATAAAACCCTTCGCGCGGAAGAAAAGACCCAATTTTTATCAGGTGTTGATTTTAATACCGGTCTAACCCGCCGGGAAACCCAATTAACACCAGGGGCCGGAGATCCCGGTTTGGAGAGGCCGGTGTCAGATTTAAATGAGAAGATAATCCGCATAACTAAAGCACTGGTTGATTTTAAAACCAAGATTCTTGAGGATATGTTAAACTGCCGCCTATTTACGTGGAACTTTCCGTTGTTGATAGAACATATCAGGCGTGAAGCCCTTTTCTTTATCAAACACCTGCAAAGACTGCAAAAGCGCACAACCCTGGATCCCACCGATGAAATTATTCAAGAAAAGGTTTTTTGGGATAGAATAATGGCAGAACACTCTTTATTTATTGTTCACCTGCTTGATCCCACTGAAAAAGACTTAATAATGACGGCTGCTGATTTTGCACGAGAGTTTTTTGCTTTAGAAAGGCGTGCCCGGGATGTGGAGAATATGAATCCATGTATACCGCCCCGGCTGATGAGAGATGAGATAAATGCCACCGGGAGAATCAGGGAGTTTAAAGACACAGCTGATGAACTCATTCTAGACTGTAAAATTAGGTCGATTATCATTCCCCTGCTGGCTGACCATGTGTTGCGGGAAGCAAATCATTTCTACGCATTGCTAACCCGGTCGGCATCATTTACAAAAGAAGCGCCGGGACGGCAGCAGCGTTTTCGGTCTGGTTATCCAACCGATTAACCAGTACGCCTGTTGCTCCAACAGTTTTAGCCTGATGATACTGACGTGCAGCAAGACCCTTGGCCATAGTATAAAAGGTTGGTGTCTAGGACACCAACCTTCTCTCTATATCGGCCTGCAACATTTGTAGTTTTTGATGTATTTTTTCATAACCCCGGTCTATATGCTCCAAACTGTTAACACAGGTTTCACCTTCAGCATACAAGCCAGCCAGGATTAAAGCGGCACCCGCCCGTAAATCGGTAGATTCTACCAATGTGCCTTCCAGCCTGGTTTTCCCTTTAACTATTGCCACCCGGCCCTCAACTTTAATCTCAGCCCCCATGCGCCGCAGTTCGGGAACATGCATATAACGGTTTTCAAATATAGTTTCCACCATAACACTGGTACCAGGTATGGTAGCCAACAGAGCCATCATGGGTGCCTGCATATCGGTGGGAAAACCGGGATAAGGCATGGTTTTTATATCAGTGGGTTTATAGTTGGGTTTGCCCACAACGCGAATGCCACCATTCCAGTTGATTACTTCCACACCCATTTCACCCAGTTTTGCGGTAACCGGTTTTATGTGTTCCAAGACCACATTATCTATAAAAATATCTCCTTTAGTGATTGCGGCAGCAACCATAAACGTCCCCGCTTCGATCCGGTCGGGGATTACCGTATGTTCCACTCCCCCCAGTTTTTTGACCCCTTCTATTTTTATCGTATCCAGTCCTGCCCCCCTGATTTTCGCACCCATCCGGTTCAGGAAGTTCTGCAGGTCAACAATCTCAGGTTCGCGGGCGGCATTTCTTATTATTGTTGTTCCATCCGTCATGGCAGCCGCCATCATAATATTCTCAGTAGCACCAACACTGGGAAAATCCAGTAATATCTCCTTACCCCGGGGATTAACTGCCTTTCCCTCTATATAGCCAAAACCTTCAGATATATCGTAGCCCAGGTTTCTAAATCCTTTAAGATGCAAATCCATCGGACGTGTACCAATAGCACACCCCCCTGGATATGCCACCCGGGCAGATTTGAACCGGGCCAATAATGCCCCCATAACCAGATTGGAAGCTCTCATTTTACGTGAAACACTTTCCGGCAGTTCACACCCGGTTATTGACTGTCCATCAATTATTAAAACATCTCTTTCTCTTTTTACCCGGGCTCCAAGTATTCTCAGCGCCTCGGACATTACGTTTATGTCCTCCAGGTCAGGTACACCCAGTAATACCACTTCTCCTGAGGACATTAAACTGGCTGCCATTATGGGAAGAGTAGCGTTTTTCGAGCCGCTTATTGTTACCTGCCCTTTTAAGGGAACTCCTCCCCTTATCAGTAACCTATCCAAACTTAACACCTCCGCCGGATTAAGCCTGCGGGATACATTTCATGAGCTTTCTGGCGATATTCGCGCCTACAATGTTAATATTACCTGCACCCATGGTTATCACCATGTCATTTTCCTCCCAGTGATTAATTACATAATCTTCAATTTCCTCGAAAGAAGGAATATACAATACATTGCAGCCAGCCCTTCGTGATGCTTCGTATATCAATTCACCGCTGATTCCGGGAATAGGTTTTTCCCCCGCTGAATATACATCAGTTATGATTGTCAAGTCGGTATCGGAAAATGATGTACCAATTTGCTCTCCCAGCAATTGCGTACGGGAATAACGATGGGGTTGAAAAACAACCACTAACCTACCCTTATGGAAGCTCCGTGCTGCTGAAATGGTTGCCTTAATTTCAGTAGGATGGTGAGCATAATCATCAATAATGGTGATATTGTTAGCCTTGCCCAAGGTTTGAAACCTGCGTCCGGTACCTTCAAACCTGGCCAGAGATTCCTTGATAGCAGCAAAACCCAACCCGGATTCGCACGCTACAGCGATTGCCGCCAGAGCATTAAGTGCATTGTGTCGTCCCGGTACGGCGAGGTTAATGCTGCCCAGGAATTCCCGTCGGGCAAAAACATCAAAACTTGAACCCATTCCCTGGGCATGCCAATTTGTCAGGTAGTAATCATAGGATTCGTCTTCACCGTAGATAATAGCTTTACTGGTAATCCGGCTCCTGGTCTCGCGGATACAGGCATCCCCGCCGTACAATAATGCAAAACCGTCCGGGTGAACCTGATTGAGAAATTGCTCAAAAGCGTTTTTTATTTTATCAAATGATTTATAATAATCCAGATGATCATTTTCAATATTAGTTACTACGGCAATGTAAGGGTTAAGATTAAGAAACGAAGCATCGCTTTCATCCGCTTCGGCTACAAAGTACTCGCCTTTTCCCAACCTGGCATTCAGCTTGCTACCCCTGATTTCACCACCAACAATGAAAGTTGGGTCAAGTCCACAGTCATTTAATACCGTATATATCATCGATGTAGTGGTAGTTTTCCCATGAGCACCGGCGACAGCAATACCTTTCCGGCGATTAACCATCCTGGCCAGCATTTGACCTCTCTTTATTACCGGAATGTTTTTTTCCCGGGCCTGTAGCACCTCGCTGTTGTCTGGAGGGATAGCTGATGAAATGACAACTAAATCAACCCCCTCCTTAACATTTGATGAAGCATGGCCTTCATATACTTCGACCCCTAGTTTCTCAAGTTTTCTGGTAATGCTATTACTGTTTAAATCCGAGCCGCTGACCCGGATGCCTTCCTCCCTGAGCACCTGTGCGATACCACTCATTCCTGCACCGGCTATTCCTACCATGTGAACCCATTGTTCTTCCAACATGGCCATACCTTCATCTCCTTCTTAACGTCAACCTTGCTTCCACATTGTATAGTATGCACTATTAACAAAAGTGGTTACAGATTACTAACTTGTCCAATAGTAGAATACATTAGTACCAAATATGGTTTGGCCCCTTAACTGCCCTTCGCATAGCTGAAAATAATATCCAGGATATCATTCAGGGCATCAGGCCTGGCTTGCTTGCGCATATTTTCTTTCATGAGCTGCAAACCATCTCTATCTATCCTAAGTGTTTCAATCATTTCATATAGAGTATCTCCATCCAGGAATTCATCAATAACCATTTTCACCGCATTTTTCTCCAATAATGCCCGGGCATTTTTCTCCTGATGATTATCGGTAGCATAGGGATAAGGAATTAGAACCGCGGGCAGACCCAAAATCTGTAATTCACTTAAGGTACTGGCTCCGGCACGGCATACAGCCAGATCCGCTATACCTAAGGCTTCCTCAATATTGTACATATAGGGCAATAAATGCAGCTTACATGGGGAAGGTTTTTTAATGGCAGATGATAACCGGGACTTTATTTCCTCATAGTCAGTCTCTCCGGTAATCCAAATAATTTGTATTTCCTTATCCCGGTACCGCTCAACTACCTCTAACATGGCCCGGTTTATACTGGCCGCCCCGCGGCTGCCGCCAAAGGCAACCAGAGTAAACTTATCTGCAGTAAAGTTCAGTTGCGCGCGGGCTTTATTTGCATTAACTTCAGATATTTGTTTACGCACCGGAAGACCGGTAGTTTTAATATTCTTCGCATCCATCAATCGTGCCGCCTCACCAAAAGTCAGCATGACACAGTCAACCCTTTTAGCTAATTTCCGGTTGGCCAGTCCAGGAAAAGCATTTTGTTCATGAATCAAAGTCCGGGCACCAAAATAAGTAGCGGCCAGAACCACCGGATAGGATACATAGCCACCGGTTCCGATAACGATGTCCGGTTTAAATTCCTTAATAATATCCCGGCTCTGCCAGAAGCTCAAGGGAAATTTCATTATTGACTTGCCCGCTTTCAATAGAGACGAGCGGTCAAGACCAGAAACATCGATAGTTCTGAAATTTATACCCGCAGCCGGCACAATTTTACTCTCCATGCCCTTTTGGGTACCAACATAAAGAATATCCGCAGAAGGTGCCCTATCCTTTATTCCACGCGCAATTGCCAGCGCCGGGTAAATATGTCCTCCTGTTCCCCCTCCAGTAAGAATTATTTTCATCTTTATTTCTGCACACCTCACCTGTAGGTGCTATATCTGGATACATTTAGGAGCAGGCCTACCCCTATCATTGAAAAGAGCAGAGAAGAACCTCCGTAACTGATAAATGGCAGAGTTATTCCGGTAACCGGAAGAACGCCAGATACTACACCTATATTAATCGACGCCTGCAAGACTACCATGGTAGTAAGTCCAGCGGCTAATAAACTACCGAAATTATCGGGAGCGTTAATGGCAATTTTATAACCTCTCCAAGCAAAAAGCAAAAATAGCGCCAGTACTACGAAGGCACCGATAAACCCTAATTCTTCGCCCAAAATGGCAAATATAAAATCTGTATGTTGTTCGGGAAGATAAAAAAACTTTTGCCGGCTTCTTCCCAGCCCCATACCAAATAATCCCCCGGAACCCAACGCATATAAGGACTGGATAATCTGAAAACCCTCATCATTGGCATACTTCCAGGGATTCAGAAAAGCTAACACCCTCTCCAGGCGGTAAGGTGCTACAGCTATGGCAGCACCAATCGCCCCTAGCCCGGAGAGAAAAATTAAACCCAAATGAGACCATTGTGCACCTGCGACAACCAGGAGGAAGAAAACCGTACCAGCTACTGCAACTGATGTGCCCAGGTCGGGTTGCAGCATGATCAATCCGTCAACAATAGCCAGTAAAACCAAATATGGCAATACCCCTAATTTGAAAGACTTTATTTTATCAATATTGATCTCCATGCTCTTAGCCAGAAATAAAACTAGTGCCACTTTCATCATTTCCGAAGGGGCAAACCCCCCAAGGGGCCCCAAACCGAGCCAGCGGCTGGAACCTTTGGCGGCATGGCCCAGTGGTGAAATTACCAGAACCAAACATAGTAAAGATATTACTGCCAAAGGAATAGCTAACTCTTTAAGACGCAGATAGTTCAATTTCATGACCACAATCATAACAATAATGCTAATTATTGCCCATTGCAGTTGTTTTTTGAAGAAGTAGTAGGCATCACCATACCAGACATTGGAGGTTACCGCACTGGAGCTAAAAACCATTACTAATCCTATACCAACCAGTGCCAGTGTGGTAATAAACAGGACAAAATCCGGCGGCCCTTTTTTCAGCCTCACTTCTCAACCCTCCTGACCTTACAAGCTCAAATCCTACCATTTTGGTGCTGCCTTTATCTCTATACTGCCATATAACCGTTAATTCGCCCGATTATAATTGTGAACCAATTCGCAGAATAAATCGCCCCGCTGTTCATAATTGTCAAACATATCCCAGCTCGCGCAGGCCGGAGATAGCAGCACTACATCACCCCGGGTGGCCAGTTCCCGGGCTCTGGCTACAGCAGACGAGAAATCTTCTACCTCATGTATATTCCTAAAGCCGGTATCCATGACTGCTCTCTTGATGACTTCTTTGGCTTCTCCCAGCAGGACTAGTTCTTTGACCCGGGCTTTTATTAGATTAGCCAGAGCCGTGAAATCAGCTCCCTTGTTTCTGCCCCCGGCAATCAGAATAATTGGTTCACTGAACGACTGAATGGCTCTAATCGTGGAGTCAGGATTGGTGCCTTTGGAATCATTTATGTAAAGTACCCCATCTTTATGGTCTACCTCTTCCAGGCGATGTCGTATCCCCTTAAAGCTTGATAGTGAATGACGCACTACCTGGGTATCAACACCGGCTGCAATGGATATTGCCACTGCACAGAGAACGTTTTCTAAATTATGCTTTCCCCTAAGAAGTATGTCTTCCAATGGGCAGATATCGTAATGCCGGTTACCCAGGATAACTTTAATGTGGTTGTCCTCCACAAAAGCACCGTCTGGTAAAACTCTATCCGTGGAAAAAAATACCACCCTGGCTTTACACATAGGGGCTATCTCTCTTATGGCCTGATCTTCATAATTTAAAACAGCAAAATCATCACTGGTTTGATTGGCAAAAATCCTGGTTTTAGCTTTTACATAATTATCAAAACTCTTGTGCCAGTCAAGATGATCCGGAGTTATATTCAACAGCCCGCAAAGGTGAGGTCTAAAGTTGATGGTTGTTTCCAGCTGAAAACTGGAAACCTCTACTGTTACAACTCCTTCCTCCATACCGTCTATCAAGGTAGTAAGCGGTACCCCTATATTGCCGCCGGCAATTGATTTTTTTCCCGCCTGGGCAAATATGTACTGCAGCAATGAGGTAGTAGTAGTTTTTCCATTAGTGCCTGTTACCGCCACCAAATCAACGCCAGGGGCTTTCAGGGCATAAGCCAACTCTACTTCACTGGCCACCGGCAATCCCAGTAACCCGGCCTGCCTAATCGGTTCTGCCCCTACCGGTACACCGGGGCTGGTTATAATCATGTCAAAAGTGCCGGGTGCAATTTCCGGGTAACCACCAGTTATGACTTCTATTCCCATATCCTTTAATGTACTAATCTTATCTCCCAGTTTATCGGCATCTTTAATATCACAGGCAGTTAGGAGGGCACCACGTTTATGTAATACCTTTAGTGCCGCCATACCGCTTCTTGCCAGGCCGATAACCAATATTCTTTTTCCAGTAAAGTTCACTCTTATAACACTTCCTAACCAATATTTCTGAAACTGGCGATTCCTAATATCGCAAAACCAACCGCAGCCAGCCAGAATACTTTAACAACCCTGGTCTCGTGCCACCCCTTAAGTTCGAAATGATGGTGGATGGGACTCATTAAGAATAAGCGCTTACCAGTAAGCTTAAAGGACAATACCTGCAAAATTACACTTAGCGTTTCAATAACATAAACCCCGCCAATGAGAATTAAGGCTAATTCAGTATTAGTTAAGGCTGCTACTGCGGCTATGGCCCCACCCAGTGCCATGGAACCGGTATCACCCATAAATACCCGGGCCGGGTAGCGGTTAAAGAACAGAAAGCCTAAACAACCTCCGGCCACTGCACCGGTAAATATCAACAGGTTAAAATGGGAGGTCATTACACATACCAGGCCATAGGCTGCCGCTACTACAAAGGTAATACCTGATACCAGCCCATCCAAACCATCGGTGAGGTTGACGGCATTAGATGTGGCCATTAATACAAAAACCATAAAAGGGATATAAAACCAACCCAGGTCGATAATTCCCCCGGTAAAGGGAATAATAATAGTAGAACCCCGGTGAAAATAATACAGCAACAAGAGGCCAAATATAACCCCCACAATTAGCTGAAGACTCAGCTTCTCCCGGGCACGCAACCCCAGCGACCGTTTTAACACCACTTTAATATAATCGTCCCAGAAACCTATGCCTCCAAAAGCCAGCATAATCAGCACAGCAGTCAATACTTCGGTACTGGCTCCAGCCATTACAAAACTGGCAACCATTACCGCAGTAATAATAATTATGCCTCCCATGGTGGGCGTACCTGCTTTAACCAGGTGGGCTTTGGGGCCTTCCTCGCGAATATTTTGTCCTACTTTCAACCTTTTAAGAAATGGAATCATTATTGGTCCCATGGCTATTGCTATCGATAAGGCAATGCCTGTAGCCAGCAGTGTATTAATTATATAACCCTTCATATATGCCTCCAGAGTATTATGCCATCCATGCTTCCAATAATGTTTCTAATTGCATGCCCCGGGATGCCTTGAATAGCACAATATCATTTTTATTAACATTCTTTTTTATCCAATCCAGGCCATCTTGCTTTGATGCAAAGTGATGGACCAAATTGGGATTCATACCTGCATCGATAGCCCCCTGCATAATATACCGGGAGCGATTCCCGATGGTAATCAAAAGGCCCAGACCAAGGTCGGCAGCCCGCTGGCCAACCTGTTTATGACCGGATATTTCGTATTCCCCTAATTCCAGCATATCACCCAGCACAGCAACCGTTCTTTTCTCAGGAGCCAGCGTGGCACTTACCTCCAAAGCGGCTATCATTGATACCGGATTAGCATTGTAGGTATCATTGATGACAGCACCGCCCTCATCCAAATATATTATGTTCAACCTGTTACTACTGGTTTTATATCCAGCCAGACTTACTTTTATGTCCTCCCAATTTATTCCCAATAAAAACGCCATCCCTGCCGCTGAAGCAACATTGGTAGCCAGCTTCGGGGCGGGTAGGGGCAAAAACAAATTATGCCGGGAGGCAAAAGCCTCCAGTTCAATGTTAATGCCGCCGGTAGCGTTATTAACCTGCAGTATCTGAATATCACAGCCTGGCGAATAGCCAAAAGTATATTGGCGGCACGGAAATTCCCGGGCCATATTGACCAATAGTTTACTGTCACCGTTTATCAAGGCAAAACCGTCAGAGCCTAAGGAAGCCAGAAGTTCACATTTAGCCCGGCATATATTATTGATATTGCCCATGGTTTCTAAATGCACCGGTTCAACATTAGTTATGATGGCACAGTTAGGCCTGGCAATATCAGCCAACCGTTGTATTTCCCCGCTTCCGCGCATAGCCATTTCCAGCACCATTACCTGATGCTCGGTATTTAGTTTAAGAATTGTTAAAGGCAATCCAATATCATTATTATAATTACCTGGTGTTTTTAGGGTATTGCAGCGGGACATAAGGCAAGCAGCCAATAAGTCCTTGGTGGTAGTTTTGCCTACACTTCCGGTAATGCCAACTACTGGAATATCAAATTGCAAGCGATAAGACCTGGCCAACTGCTGCAGTGCCTGTAATGTGTTATCTACCTTAATTATCGCCCGGTTTTGAGGATAATCAGCTATACCGGTTGTCTTTTCCACCACAGCACCATAGGCACCCTGGTTTAACGCCGCCACCACAAAATCATGGCCATCAAAGTTATCACCTTTCAGAGCAAAGAAAAGAGTACCGGGGGTAATTGTCCTGGAATCGGTGGAAACATCATTTATTAGGGTTTCTTTATCCCCGCACAGCAACTTGCCATTAATGTTCTGTACTATATAGTCGAGGGTTAGGTTATTCATACTCCTTTTCCTTTCAAAAACTCTGCTGCTATTTTCCGGTCATCAAAATCCAGAACCTGGTCTTTTACTAACTGATAAGTTTCATGTCCTTTTCCGGCTATAATTATTAAATCCCCCGGGCGGGCCAGGAATATGGCGTGACGTATAGCTTCCCGCCGGTCAGCAATTATGGAATAGCGGGAATCTTTAACCCTGTCAACCCCGGGAACGATTTCATTAATGATAGCCAGGGGGTCTTCGCTGCGTGGATTATCTGAAGTAATGATACAAAAATCACTGTAGGTTGCGGCGATCTCGCCCATCAAAGGCCGCTTGCTCCGGTCCCGGTCTCCTCCACACCCAAATACGGTGATCAATCTGTTCTCTACTAATTTGCGAGCTGTTGCCAAAATATTTTGGAGTCCGTCAGGAGTATGTGCATAGTCAACAATTACGGTAAAGTCCTGGCCGCAGTCTACCTGTTCAAACCGTCCCGGAACACCTTCAACCTTCTCTAACGCCTGTTTGATAATCGCCGGTGCAATACCTTCCTGCAGAGCAAAAGCTATAGCCGCCAGAGCATTATAAACACTGAACAACCCGATTGGTTTCATCCGGATTGACAGTACCTCCCCGCCGTACTCAACATTAAAGCTAGTTCCCTTAAGGTTAGTGTTTACTCCGGTTGCCCGAACATCAGCGGGGTTATCAATGCCATATGTACAAACCCTGCTGCTGGCAGCATTTATAAAATCCCGGGCTGATTCGTCATCAGAATTAATGATTACGAAGTTTTTTGATCCCTCGGGTATTTTCCTAAACAGCTTGAGTTTTGCTTGCTTGTATTTTTCCATGGTTTGATGATAATCAAGATGATCCTGAGTAAGATTAGTAAACACCGCTACATCAAATAATATTTCATCAACGCGATTTAAATCCAGAGCATGTGAAGATACTTCCATCACCACGTATTCACCTTTTTTCTGCCTGGTGATGGCAAAGAACTCCTCTATTTCCAGGGACTCAGGGGTGGTATGTCCCAGTTCATGTTGATAGTCATCGATTTTGGCATACAAGGTGCCCATAATGGCGGTCCTTTTTCCCCACTCCTCCAAAATAGCCCTAATAAAGTGGGTTGTAGTAGTTTTGCCATTAGTGCCGGTAACTCCTATTATTCTTAAATCCCGAGAAGGTTGGCCGTAAAATCTTGCTGCCAGTATGGGCAGTGCCTGGCGGCAGTCAGGTATTATAACTTGGGTTACATTACCGATAAGATCTAATTTGGTCTCACCTAGAATTGCGACCGCCCCGTTATCAACGGCTGATTGAGCAAACAAATGACCATCTGTCTTAAAGCCCTTTATGCATACAAATAAATATCCTGGTTTAACCTTGCGGGAATCATAAGCAATACCTTTTATTTCACAACTAAGATCACCATGCCAAACTGTAATCTCCATATCTTTAAGCAGGCTTCCTAATTTCATTCTGTCACTCCTTTCCGGTTCTGTTAACACAACTTGAGATCATTCTCCACCAGGCTGAAACCGGACTTTTATACTTGAACCACTAGTTACTATTTTTCCGGGCGCAGGTGATTGTTCATAAGACACACCGTATCCTTCCGGATTAAGATGCAGCCCAAGACTGGCCAGAATCCTGGCCACTTCCTTCATTGACTTACCCTGCAGGTCAGGAACTGTTACCTCCTGGCCTTCTTTGCCCTTTTCAAAAGGAGCTGTATATACAATTATCTCAGAACCTTTAGCTATTTTCGTTTGCCCCCTGGGTGTCTGCTGCCAGACAATGTTGCCACTGCCTACAACTTTAGCCTTTAAGCCACGCCCATTAAGAGCCTTTAAAGCTTCAGAAATCGTCAAATTGACAACTTCGGGAACCACTACCTGTTCTGAAGGAGTCTGACCGGTTAAAGCCTTCTCACCAGTCAGGGGAACTTCCAAATACCTTAAAGAATCCCTGATTATCTCCCTGACCGCCGGAGCAGCTACCCATCCTCCATAATACGGGTATCCTTTCGGTGAATCAACTACCATCAGACAGACTAAGCGCGGTTTATTGACCGGCGCCAGCCCAATGAAAGATGCTACATATTCATTGGCCAGATATCCCCCATTAGGTGCAATCTTCTGGGCTGTTCCGGTTTTACCGCCTACACGGTAGCCTTCAATATAAGCTTGCTTACCGGTACCATGAGTTACTTCTCCTTCCAGTATCAGGCACAGTTCTTTGGCCGTCTCCTCAGAAACCACCTGTTTGACCATTTGCGGATTATTCTTTTTGATAACTTTGCCATCGTTGTTAACCACCTGTTTAACCAAATGAGGTTTCATTAGCTTACCCTCATTGGCAACTGCTGATACCGCTGTTATAAGCTGGATAGGGGTAACAGCATTGGCCTGCCCCATGGACATGGTACCCAGGTCAATTAGTTTGGCCCGGCTTTGCGGAACCAGAATGCCGGCTGCTTCCCCGGGCAGGTCAATCCCAGTCGGTTTACCAAAACCAAAAGCATGAATATATTGATAATACTTTTCCATACCCAGGTCAAGTCCTACTTTGACGAAGCCCACATTACAAGAATTCTCCACAATCTGGGCAAAGGTCTGATCCCCATGAGCCTTATGATTGGAGCAGCTAATAGTTTCTTTGCCTACTTTCACATACCCGGGACAGAAAAACTTGGTTTCCGGAGTTACGGTTCTTTCTTCCAGAGCCATTGCCGCAGTAGTTATCTTCATGGTTGAACCAGGCTCATAAACATCGTTTATAGCAAAATTTCTGCGGTTGGCAGCCGGATAGTCATTATAATTGTTAGGGTCGAAAGTCGGCCGGGAAGCTAGAGCCAGGATTTCCCCGGAGGACGGATCCATTACAATCGCTGCTGCTGATTTTGCCTGACGTTCCTTAAATACCTTATCCAGTTCTCTCTCAGTAATATATTGAATCGTCTCGTCGAGGGTTAAAATTAGATTAGCTCCATCAACAGGTGCAATATATCGGTGAGTAGCTTCAGGTATGGCTCTGCCGGCAGCATCGTGCTCGACAATAATTCTGCCTTTAGTTCCCCCTACTAAATCATTGTAATATTGATCAATACCCTCAAGACCCGTGTTGTCGGTTCCTGATATACCCAGAACATGACTGGCCAAAGTCCCTTTGGGATAATATCTGCGGCTTTCTTCGGTGAGATCAATACCGGGCAAATCCATTTCCCTTATTTTTTTCGATTTGGTTGCGTCAATTTGCCTTTTGATCCACTCGAAAGAACTCTGCCTGGTTATACGCTTAAATAGTTTTTCTTCATCCATCTCCAAAACCTGAGCCAGTTTGTGGGCTATTTCCCTTTGGCGTCCTGACCTCTTAACTTCGGCAGGAATAGCATATACTGAATCAGTGCTAATGGAAATGGCTAACTCATGTCCGTTACGGTCATAGATAATACCCCGTTTTGATTCTACGGGAACATCCCGCATCCGGTTCTGGATAGCTTTTTCTGATAACTCGGCACCTTTAATAAACTGTACCCAAAATATTCTTCCACTTAACAACACAAAACCTACGGTAAATAAGAAAAAAAGCGCTGCAATACGCTTTCTTACCAGAAGACTGGTGGTGTGCATGTTTTCCACCCCTCTAAGGAATCAATTAAGTTTTTCAATTTACTATATATATATTTCTTGTGGTCGAAAATTAGCACCGGGAAAACCCAAATAACCTGATAGCAGAAGAGGATACAGTTTGGAATCAACCATCAACTTTCTTTAATGATTATCTCTTTGGGCTAATATCTTAATGGCACTATATACCTTATCCATGGGTTTCTCGGCCACCCCGGTCTGAGCAGGGGAATCCTTTTGCCCGGGGGCAACAGGCACTGCTTCGGGCTGAACTGCAATGGCTATGCCTGTATCAGCAGCCGGCTTATACATACCCAGCTCTTTAGCTGCCATCCTTTCTATTCTTTGCAGTGAAGATTTTTCTGATATTTGATATTCTATTTGTTTATTAGAAGTTTCTATCTGATGAATATTTTTTTCCAGAGCAAGTATCTGATATCCCAGTGCGGCACTTGTCATACACAGGTAAACAAGTACGAGACCGTATACAAACAAGAATATTCCCGCCTGTATTACAAACCTTCTTTTGGTATTAATCTTTTTATATGTCTTTATTACTCTTCTCGTATTGGTCTCCGGTTCCAGGCTCATCTCTTTCCAATTGACAGAATAACTGTAGTGGGATTGACTCATTCTTTTCTCCCCTTTACCAAATTACTATTATACTCGTTCCTTTACTTTTTTACAGCTACCCTTAACCGGGCACTTCGAGCCCGGGGATTAAACTCACATTCTTTTTCACCTGGTGCAATAGGCTTACGGGTAATTATGCCTAACTGTGGCTTATGGTTGCAGACACAAATTGGCAGCCCCGGGGGACAAATACATTCCCGGGCATTTTCCTGCATGAAATGCTTAACAATCCTGTCTTCCAGAGAGTGAAAGGTAATTACACATAATTTTCCTCCCACTTTAAGGGCCTGAATAGCTTGAGGTAAAACTTTATTCAGTGCGTCCAACTCACCATTAACTGCAATTCTGATGGCCTGGAAAGATTTCCGGGCGGGGTGTTTTTCCCTTCGATAAGCTGCCGGGACCGAGGACTTGATTATGTCCACTAATTCCAGAGTAGAGTCTATAGTTTTTTGCCCCCGGTATTGGACAATACCACGGGCAATTCTTCGCGCATGTTTCTCTTCTCCGTACTTGAATAAGATGTCACTTATCTCCTCTTCTGAATAACTATTAATCAAGTCCCAAGCACTGAAGGCTTGCTCCTGATTCATACGCATATCCAGACGTGAATCTTCATGGAAACTAAATCCCCGTTCAGCATTATCCAATTGAAACGAGGATACCCCCAAATCGATCATTATACCGTCAACCAAACCGATGCCTTCCCTTGCCAGAACTTCTGATAAGAACCTGAAATCAGCATGTACCAGTTTCAAACTGGGAGCATTAATAGACATTTGGGTTTTTCTTAAAATATCAGCATCTTTGTCCAGACCGATAATCTGTGCCCGGGGGGTCAACTTTGAAAGTAAATATTTAAGATGTCCCCCACCGCCAACCGTACAATCCACATAGACTCCATCCGGATCAGTAACCAGGTGGGAAACCGTCTCTTCCAGCAATACCGGTTGATGCAACCTTTCTTCCTCCTATAATCCCAGATCAACCAGGTTCTCAGCAATACTATCATAAGACAATGCTGCCGTCTCTGAATAGGTTGCCCATCTCTGTAAAGACCAAATCTCAATTCGGGAACCAACACCTATAATAACTACATCTTTATCAATACCAGCATAATCCCTTAAATTGTTAGGTAATATAGTGCGACCCTGCTTATCTATTTCCAGCTCTGCGGCACCGGAAAAGAAAAAACGTGCAAACGAACGCACATCTCCCCTGGTAAAAGGCAGAGCGTGTACCCTGGCTTCAATTGACTTCCACTCCTCCATTGTATATAAGAAAATACAATTATCCAATCCTCTGGTAGCAATAAACCTCAAGCCCAACTCGTCGCGAAATTTGGATGGAACTGTAATTCTTCCTTTGGAGTCCAGGGAATGTTGATATTCGCCTAAGAACATCTGTTCTACCTCGTTAAATAAAAATTAAGGGATTTTACTCCACTTTGCTCCACTTTAAACCACTGTATTCTACTTTGAAAAATCCATTACCTCCTTTGTGAAAAAAGTAACATATTTTAAGACTGCTTTTTGCTTAAAATTGGCAGTTTATCTTAAGTCCGAGTACACCTATGTTTCTACACTTTAGTATAGTCGTCGCACATTCTATTGTCGCAAAAATAATTCTTTAGTCCTGTTTTGTCAGTCCTTTTCATCATAATTTTTATAAGGTGATAAATGTTTCTTCAGGACCATTTTATAAAAGGCCCTCGGCCCCTTATTAGATTATTTTTTTTGGGGGTATTCTAACGCACTGGATAATGAGATTTTTTGCGAAGTAGGTGTGTGGGTTGGCGAAATAACGACAGGGAAAATAGCAGGGTCTCCCTGTCGTTTTATATAAGGCTCAAGGTGAGGCTAATAAGAAGAACACTACAGTTGGTATAGTTCTTTTTCATCAATAAAATGGATCCCTTTTTGCTCAAAAGTCTGATAGGCTTTTTTAGTATCTTCAACTTTAAAGATTACCAGAGCATCCTTTCCCGAGGTTCCCAGAAATGCATACATATATTCTATGTTTAAACCTGCTTTTGACATTTGCTCTAAAATAGCTGCTAGTCCACCCGGGGAATCTGGTACCTGTACGGCAACAACTTCGGTCTCGCTTACGGTGAATCCCGCCTCTTTTAAGATTTTGTATGCCCGGGCCGGATCATTTACTATTATGCGAAGTATGCCAAAGTCTGAAGTATCGGCAATAGACAGAGCCCGGATATTAATATCTGCTTCCCCTAATACACGTGTAACGTGCGACAATCGGCCGGCTTTGTTTTCCAGAAATATAGATATTTGCTTTGCCATTTTATAAACCTCCTCACCATATTTCAGCTGCACTCAAAATCTTTCTATAATATTTTATTCTGCTCCGAATCATTGTTTTCCTGCGCCGTGACCATATATTTACAGTATAGCTGTATTGGGCACATCAGGCAATGGGGCCGGTTTTTTTTGCAGTAACCGGCGCCCAGAGCCACTAGCAAAGCATGATACTCATTATAAATATTAACATCAGGTTCAGTATAGCTATGCAGATAAGACTGCATTTCTTTATAAGTTACACGGTTACTTACCAGTCCCAGCCGGCTGAAAATCCGGCGCGTATAATTATCCACCACAAAAATACGGTAATTGCCCGCATAAAGCAGAATCGAATCAGCTGTTTCTTCTCCAATACCCCACAGAGAAAGCAATTCCTGCCTAAGTATAGACAGAGGTTGATTAAACATTAGATCTAAGTTGCCATCATAATGTTCAATCAAAAAGCTTGCCATAATTTTAAGTTTGCGGGCCTTCTGGCGGTGATATAGAGTTGTTCTTATCAACTCTGCCAATCTATCCTCCTCAACCGCATATAACTGATTGATTTCTAAAAGCTGGGCTTGTTTAAGTCTTTGTATGGATTTTTCAACGTTACTCCAGGCTACTGCCTGGGTCAAAATAGCTCCCACAATAGTTTCCAGCCGGCTATCACCCGGCCACCATCCCTGTGGTCCGAAATAGGTCAGAAGTTGCCGATATATTTGCATTACCAATTTATTGTCCTTTATCATATAAGCATCCCTCGGCACAACTTTGATTCAACACCTGTTGTATCCCTCACTCCATACAAAAAAGCCCCACTGAGCCGTGACGCCGTAGTTTAAACCTGCATAGCAGGTGGGTGCTCTCCCATTTAGTTTAATGTGTCCCATTTAAGGGCTTACATACCCTATCTGGAGTCCGAGCTCCCTTAGTTTTGGTGTTGGCAAAAACTTAACGGCCAATTCACGCACACAGCAGGACTTCGTCCAACTCTTATTTCATTTCTTGTCTGAATGATAACACATTAGTGTTCCTTCTTCAAGCAAGCACATTTACCACATTATTCCTTGGACACAGCTTTTCCGGTTTCCCTTATTTTTAGGGAAAGCTCCCGTAATTGTTTGGGTGCAACCGGCGAAGGGGCCTGGGTCATTGGGCAGGATGTGCTCTGGGTCTTGGGAAAAGCAATTACATCTCTGATACTGCTGCGCTGGGCCATCAGCATTATTAAGCGATCAATCCCGAAGGCAATACCTCCATGGGGCGGAGTGCCGTATTCGAAGGCTTCCAGCATAAACCCAAATTTCTCCCGGGCTTCCTCCATACTCAGGCCAATAAGGGAAAAGACCTTTTCCTGCCAATCTCTGCGATGTATTCTGATACTGCCGCCGCCTATTTCCACACCATTCAGAATCAAGTCGTAAGCACGCGCCTTGACCTTGGATGGATCTGTGTCCATAAGTTCCAGATCTTCAACCTGAGGTGATGTAAACATATGATGAACAGCCACAAAGCGTTTTTCCTCATCATCGTATTCAAGCAGAGGAAAATCAACCAGCCAGCAAAAGGACAGCATATCTTTATCAATAAGGTTTAATCTGTGCCCCAGTTCCAATCTCAATACACCCAGTACCCGGGCAACCACATCTGCCTGGTCAGCACCAAAAAGCAACAGGTCACCAGGTTGGGCATCCATTGTGGTCAGAATATCCTTCATTTGGGCTTCACTGAAGAATTTAGTAATCGGGGATTTAGCTTCATTTTCAGTAACGATTATATATGCCATGCCTTTGGCACCATTTTGAACCGCCAGTTTGGTTAAATCATCAATCTCCTTACGGGAGAAAGAACCGCAGGTTTTAGCATTCAGGCATCTGACCACACCGCCGGCGGATATAGCGCTGGAAAAGACCTTAAAATCCACGTCTTTTACCAGGTCAGTTAAATCCACAATTTCCCAGCCAAAACGCAGATCGGGTTTATCACTGCCATATTTTAGCATAGCGTCCGCATAGGTCATACGGGGAAAGGGGATAGTAAGTTCTTTTCCGATTCCTTCCGCAAATATTTGTTTCATCAAGCCTTCAATTAAAGTAAATACATCTTCTTCATCAATAAAAGACATTTCCATATCCAACTGGGTAAATTCAGGCTGCCGGTCCGCACGTAAATCTTCATCCCTAAAGCACCGGGCAATCTGGTAATACTTCTCCAGACCGGCTACCATCAAAAGCTGTTTAAAGGTCTGGGGTGACTGGGGGAGAGCAAAAAACTCACCGGGATGCAAGCGGCTAGGTACGAGATAGTCCCGGGCCCCTTCCGGAGTACTTTTGGTCAAAATAGGGGTTTCAATTTCTACAAAGCCCTGCTTATCAAGGTAGTCATGCATAGACTTAATAACCTTATGCCGCAGCAAGAGGTTCTCTTTCATTTCCGGACGGCGCAAATCCAAATAGCGGTAACGCAGCCTTAGTGTTTCATCCACATCAATGCCGTCCTCAATATAAAAAGGCGGTGTTTTAGCCGTATTCAAGACTTCAATTTTATCCACGTAAATCTCTATCTGTCCTGTCTTTAAGTTCGGGTTTTCCGTCTCCTGGGGCCGCGCACAAACTTTGCCCTTAACTGCCACTACGTATTCATTGCGAATTTGCTCGGCACAGTGAAAAGCCTCCTGGTTAAGTTCCGGACTGAAAACAATCTGAATGATACCGGAACGGTCACGTAAATCTATGAAAATAAGACCACCATGATCTCTTCTGGTATTAACCCACCCATTAAGTATTACTTCCTGCCCGATATAACTGGTATCCAATTCTGTGGCACTGTGTGTCCTTTTCATTTCCAACGTCCTCCTAGAGTAAATTCTTAATATGATTGATCAGATCCGGGCCGGGGACTGGTACCTGCTGCCTGGTCTGCATATTTCTAAGCGTATAGTAGTTCTGGCTAATCTCTTCCTCGCCCAAAAGGACTACCAGACGGGCTCCCAGCTTGTCGGCATACTTCATCTGGGCTTTGGAACTGCGGCCATTATAATCTTTATCGGCCTTGATATTAGCTTGCCTTAGTTCGTACAATAGTTTTACTGCTTGATCTTCATAGCTATTGTTCATGGTTACAATAAAAACATCGGTATCATTAGGCTTATTGCCCAGATCAGTTAGCTTGTCCAGTGCCAACAGCAACCGTTCCATGCCTAGTGCGAAGCCAATACCGGGTAATTCCGGACCCCCGCATTCTTTAACCAGCCCGTTATAGCGGCCTCCGCCGCCTACGGCACTCTGTGCCCCAATACCCGGGATATGAACTTCGAAAGCGGTATTGGAATAATAATCAAGTCCACGGACCAAATTATCATCATGCAGATAGGAAATCCCGTTATCGGTAAGAGCCGCCTTTACCTGTTCATAATGAGTCTGACAATCAGGGCAAAGGTTATCCTTTATAGACGGACAGCCGGTAATTGCAGAATGACAGGTCTTTACTTTGCAGTCCAAAACCCGCAGAGGATTTTGCCGGTAGCGAACCTGACAATCCTCGCACAGCTTCTCTTTTACAGGAGTGATATATTCTACCAGCTTTTGCCGGTAAACTTCCCGGCACACCGGGCAACCTACCGAATTAATATGTAGTTCGTAATTTTTTAAGCCCATTCTATTTAATATCTCCAGCATTAACATTATTACTTCGACATCCAAATAGGGGCTGTTACTACCAAAGGCTTCTATTCCAAACTGATGAAATTGCCGGTAGCGGCCGGCCTGAGGACGGTCATAGCGGAACATGGGTCCGGTATAATACCATTTAATAGGCATCAAGCCTCCGAACAATTTGTGTTCGATTAGAACACGCACACAGGATGCAGTTCCCTCCGGGCGCAGAGTAAGGCTGCGGTCACCTTTGTCGGTAAAGGTGTACATTTCCTTGCTGACGATATCTGTGGTTTCCCCAACCCCGCGTTCGAACAACTCGGTATGTTCAAAAATCGGCACCCGGATTTCCTGGTATCCGAATAATTCAGCGGTTTCCCGCATAGTCTTCTCCATTACCTGCCATTTATAAGAATCAACGGGTAGTATGTCGTACGTTCCCCGGGGAGCTTTAATTTGCATTAATGTTTCCTCCCGCAATATATTTCTTGGATAATTCTAATTTAAGGCCCTGAGCTTGTCAACTTTGCGGCTAATCAAGGTATCTATGGATTGACAGTAAACTGCCGGGTTCTTTGGATTGTGAAAAGATGTTAACCTCCAATTACCAGTGTTAACAAACTTACTGGCCGCTCCGGCACCCATTCCAATTATTGTCTGTCTTTCCTCTATCATCTGTATGTTGTAGACACAGTAATTTCCCGGCAGTGAATAACCGGTATTTTCCATACTTGACCGCATATATTTTTGCCGGTATAAATAATAAGGTTCATAACCATGCTGAGTAAAAACCTGGCTGAAAAAGTTTACGCCCTGGAAAACATTCCGTTCTTTTTCTCCATCGCTGCATTTACCCTCTAATTCGGCCATTGTTGACCCTCTTTTTACGGCCAGGGTATGAACCGTTATATTATCCGGCTGCAACTTGAGAATTTCCCGGGCAGTATTTTCATAATGACAGGCGCTCTCTCCCGCAAGTCCTACAATCAGATCCATATTTATATGGCTGATACCAGACTGCCGCGCCCAGTCAAAGGCTTCTATAACCGCCTTCTGATCATGTTTGCGGCCAATTTTACACAAAGTCGCATTATTCATGGTCTGCGGGTTGATACATATTCGGGAGACACCCGCTTGTTGGAGCAGCTTTATTTTTGACGGGGAAAGGGTGTCTGGCCTTCCGGCTTCAACGGTCAGCTCCAGGGTTACAGGTGAAACATATTTTGCTGCGAGCAGGTCAAATATTCTTTCCAACTCGGTTTCCCTAAGAACTGTAGGGGTTCCTCCGCCCAGGTAAATGGTTTCGATTGAAACCCTTTGGTCCCTGATATAGTCGCCAATCACTTGCATCTCCTTTTTCAATGCATCCATATAAGGTATGATTTCCTGTTCATAATTGGTTAATATTGCCCCGGGAAAAGAGCAATAGTAACACCGGCTGGGACAATAAGGGATACCGATATAAATACTGATTTTAGAGCAGTTCGCATTCAGCCGGGGGAGAAAAGGCCGGTTGTTAAGGGCCACCGCGGTTAATAATTGAGCTTTATCTAGGCTTAGGAGATATTCGTTGCTTAATCTATCCTCTACCTCCTCAGCGCTCAAACCCTGATCCATAAATTGGTGTACCAGTTTAACAGGCCTAACCCCGGTTAAAATTCCATAGTGATTAAAGTTTTTACCCAGACAGGCACATAATAATAGGTAAACAAATTGCCGGTTGAATCTCACTATTTGTTGCCTATCCGGCAATTCGGCAGGAATTTGGTAACTCTTGCGTAAAGCTCTTTCTTTATCGCCTACCTTAAGTAAACCGGATATTTCGAGGCAATTGCCGTGATGGGCATTTTTTATATTTATATAATCATTACCATCGTGGGCTTTTCCGGATTTCAGTTCGCGGTCGGGAAAGGCCATGCGGATTAAATCATGTAACCGGTTATATAATTCCGGGGGCTCAACATCTACTGATAAAATAGGAATTCCTCCTTTGGATCATGTGGTAAGGCGTGGGTGGTGAGGTATTACTTCTTAGGTTAGTCGCCATTTAGCATGCCTCAAACAATAACTAATAATTATTTTTCATAAAGTCTGCGCAGGTCATATAATTCTGTGTCCGTCTGCGTCTATTTCCTTTCCCAAGACTTAGGAATGAAAAAGCCTCTCATTAAAGTACTAATGAGAAGCCCTAATTTCACTATTACATTTTATTGTCACCTATTGCAGGAACGGATTATTCTTTCTTTCAAAGCCAATAGTTGACGACGGCCCGTGTCCGGGATAAATCTTTACACTATCATCATAACACAACAGCTTTTCTTTAATATTACTAATAAGCTCTGGATAAGAGCCGCCGGGAAAATCGGTTCTGCCTATGGAACCCATAAATAGAGTATCCCCAACAAATATTATATCCCCGGTCTTTAAACATATCCCGCCGGGACTGTGGCCCGGGGTATGAATTACTTCCAACTCAACTGTCTTGCCGATTTTTATTATATCACCTTGCTTAATAAACTCATCCGCCGGCGGACTGGTAACCCTGGTACCCATTAAGAAGGAAAAATTAGATACGGCATTAACCAGCATTTTGGCATCTTTCTCATGAATAAGTATTTTAGCACCGGTAGCCTCTTTAACGCCACGGTTTCCGCCAATATGATCAATATGTCCGTGAGTGTTAATGATATAAAGTGCCTTCAGACCATTCTCTTCAAGTATCCTCAATATTGCCCGGTGATTCCCGCCGGGATCAATAACAGCTACTTCTTTGGTTTCTTCACAGCCAACAATGTAACAATTCTCACCCATAGTGCTGATTTCGATACTCTTTAGAATCATACGACACCCTCCTTAAATGGTAAATGATAAGACCCAGTTACTAAAATAATTTTTCGCTGTCTATTAAAAGCGTACATGGACCATCATTATTAATTTCTACCTGCATTTCGGCTCCAAATACTCCAGTTTGGACCTTAATCCCCATTTCCTTTAAATAGTTTAAACAATAATTAAAAAGCGGTAAAGCCAAGTCGGGCAGCTCAGCCTCTGAAAAACTGGGTCTTCTCCCTTTGCGTACATCACCGTAAAGAGTAAATTGACTAACCAGCATTATTTCACCTTGCACATCAAAAAGGGACCGGTTCATTTTTCCTTCCTGGTCCTCAAATATACGCAGATTAACTATCTTATCCATCATATACCGGGCATCGGCTTCGTTATCACCTTTCTTAATGCCCAGTAGAACCATAAGTCCTTTTTTTATGTTACCCGTTTCTTTATCATTTACAACCACCCGGCTGAAATTGGTTCTTTGCACTACCGCGCGCAATTTATTTCACCTCTGGCTTCCCCAGCAGAACTCTTCTGACTTCCAGTACATCTTTTACTTTTTGTATTCTTTCCATTACTGCCTGCAACTTACTTATATCCTTAATCTCTAATTTAATATTAATAATAGCAAAACTATTTTTTGATACCCGGGAAAAGATAGAATTGATATGAATTCTGGTATCGGCAATTACATCCATAACATCCGATGTCAGCCTGGACCGGTCGAAGGCTTTAACCTCTAATTCCACTGTATATACACCATGTTCGTCTGACCATTCCACTTCTAAAATTCTGTCTTTTTCCGTTTTAAGATAATTCTGAAGATTGGGGCAGTCTTCACGGTGTACGGAGATACCTCTCCCCCGCGTAATATATCCCATTACCTGGTCACCTGGCAATGGATTACAGCACCGGGCCAACCTTATCGCTACATTATCTACCCCTTTTACCCTTATCGCACTGGTTTCTTTTTCTTTAGGGACAATGCCCTGTATTGACGGCGGTACCGGCAAAATATCCTCAACATGGGTATCATGAAAAAACAATTCCTGCAATTTGTTTATAACCTGATTGCTTGTAACTGCACCGTCACCCAGAGCTGCATAAAGATCATCAATCTCCACAAATCCTAAACGGTTGCCGATTTCCTGCAGCTTATCTTCTTTCATTAGTTCCCGCGGATTAAGATGCCTTTTTTTGAGTTCCATCTCCAGCAGGTCCCGGCCTTTTATGGTATTTTCCTCCCGCTTTTCGCGTTTAAACCACTGTTTTATTCTGCTTTTGGCTGAGGATGTCTTTACGAAACTTAACCAGTCACGGGTAGGTCCAGGGGAACTCTTAGAAGTGATAATCTCCACGATATCGCCATTGCCAAGAATATATTCCAACGGCACTATCCGTCCGTTGACACGGGAACCGATACACTGGTGGCCAACCTCGGTATGAACCCGGTAAGCAAAGTCAACCGGACAAGACCCTTTGGGAAGCTCAATTACCTTTCCCTTGGGGGTGAAAACGAAAACAGTATCATCAAAAAGATCAATTTTTAGGGATTCCATAAATTCACTGGTATCTTTTACTTCCTGCTGCCATTCGAGAATTTGCCTGAGCCAGGAGAGCTTTTCGTCAAGTTTTTTGTCTTTAGCACCTGCACCCTCCTTATAGAGCCAATGTGCGGCAATTCCGGTTTCGGCAGTGCGATGCATTTCCCAGGTTCTTATCTGAACCTCGAAAGGTTCACCCCCTTTACCAATCAAAGTAGTGTGCAGTGATTGGTACATGTTTTGCTTGGGAGTGGCAATATAATCCTTAAACCTGCCGGGCAGAGGTTTCCACATGGTATGAATTATACCCAAAACACCGTAACAATCCCGGACTTGATTAACAATCACGCGAATGGCGATTTTATCATAAATCTCATCGATATCTTTCATCTGTTTCAGCATTTTCTTATAGATGCTGTAAATATTTTTCGGCCTTCCGGCAATATCAGCTTTAATCCCGATCTGCTCCAGACCTTGCCGAATCTGCTCAATCAGGGTATTAACATATTCCTCTCGCTCCCGGCGTTTAGCTTTAAGTCGTTTGGCAATAGCATAGTACATGTCGGGATCCAGGTATAGGAAGGAGAGGTCTTCTAGTTCCCATTTAAACTTAAATATACCCAGGCGATGAGCCAGGGGAACAAAGATCTCCAAAGTTTCCAGAGCTATTTCTTTTTGTTTGCGTTCGTTTTGATAAACTAAAGTCCGCATATTATGCAGCCGGTCAGCCAGTTTTATAAGAATAACCCGAATATCCTTAGCCATAGCTACGAACATCTTCCGCAGATTTTCTGCCTGGGCTTCCTCCCGTGACTGAAACTGTATGCGGCTTAGCTTGGTCAGTCCGTCAACTATCAAAGCTATCTCTTTACCAAATTCTTGTTCCACATTCAGATAGCTCATGTTGGTATCTTCGATGACATCATGAAGCAGAGCTGCACATATTGAGGCGGTATCCATCTCTATCTCCGTCAGAATAAGCGCCACTTCAACAGGATGAATAATATACGGTTCCCCTGATATCCGCGTTTGTCCCTTGTGAGCCATTTCAGCATATTTGTATGCTTTTTCGATTAAGGCAAAATTAGCATTAGCATCATACTTGGCAACCCTTGCTATAATATTTTCTGCTTCCATATAAATCACCGCGTAAGATATTTATGTAATTCGTTTTCCAGCCTACAAAAGGCTTTTTTTTCTGCAACCCCTTCCAAATAATAGGGTGATTCAGAAATATCCAGGATGGAAGTTGCACTTCTAGTAAACTTTATTTCCATAATACTACCCTTTTTCTTGGCCTGACACAAGCCCAGCTCCGATAATATCAGCAATATAGGTAGTAAATGAGACGGTGAAAAAGGTTGTTCCAAAAAGCTGCTTATTTTACCGGTAATTTCTTTTAACTCTGCTGTAATTGGTTTACAGCCCGTCTGCTGGAAATAAAACCACACATCCTTTATTGCCCGGATATTGGGATATGTTTTGGATAAATAGCTGCGATTGAAAGTAATATCCTGCTGATCAAAAAGTAAGGATATCTCCAACCCCTCATTGTTTTTCACCTGTTCCAATAATGCAGCTACCTCAAAATTACCATAAGGTACATCGGCGAAGACAACTTCATCAACGTTTTCCAGAGGCCAAAAGTCACTGGTGCAGGCACCGTCACATATAAGAGCGCCGGTTCTGGCATTATAGAATTCCCGTCTTATCAATCTTCTGGAGCTCAGGCTGGTGATTCCGGCTTCCCGGCTTACATGCGCAAAGCGGTTATTTAGTTTTTCCAGGGTCTGAAGCCGGTTGGCATATACAATAGTGCGTTTGCTGCCGGAATAGTGCCAGCCTTTCCTTATCTGTACGTTACCCAGGGGACTATTCCAGGCTGGAATTTTATCCAGCTCAAATCTTTGGCCCAGTTTTCCCCATTCTTGATTTTCGTCCTGTAGCCAGATAAGTACTATATAATGAAGATTATCGGGTAATGAAGCTCTATGGCTAAGATACTTAAAATAAGGCTCAGTAATTAGAAAAATTCCAGCTTCCCCGGAAAAGAACTGTTTCTGAACCGCTTTTCTGGTGCTGTCCTGTAATCTTCCATGTAAAACCTTAACTGCACCCGGCAGAAAGAACCTATTTACCGCCCACAAGTGTTTGGTTAAACTTCGATAAGTAGGATATACGAATAATACCGGCTGATTAACATGTATCTGCTGCGCAGCTTTACGGCACACTTCGTATAGTGATGCTACCGAGGATTTTTTACCCGGCTTATCAGGTGTGAAGCTGCATTTCATATCTTTAATATTGAGTTGAATAAATCTGCTGCCCCGAAACTCGTTTTCTTCCAGGTTAAACACAATATCCTGGCAGCAACTGCGCCAGGGTAAGTTTATTAAACCGGCACCATTAAAAGCGATAGCATCAAGATTACGTGACCCGATTTTGCATTTTAGATGATCTTTTTTCTTTCCTACCAAGAGGGGATTATTTATCTTAGCCGCTCGCATCGCAAAGCTTGGATAGGGATTACCTTCTCCATAGGGATGCAGCAGTTTAAGTTCTTCTAATAATTTATTATTAATATCATCATATTCCAGTTCAATATCAATGCGATACTTCCTGATTTCTTTTTCCCTTGCAATTGTCCTTCCCTGTTCCCACATCATCTTCTGAAAGTCGCCAAACTGATCCTTTTCTATGCTCAGCCCGGCTGCCAACCGGTGTCCTCCAAACTGGAGCAAACATTCACGGCATTCATATAAGGCCTGGTAAAGGTCAAAATCACCATGGCTTCGACCTGATCCGTGTCCCTGATTGCCTTCCCAGGATATTAGAATTACCGGCCGGTTATACCGGTCGGCCAGGCGGGAAGCAACAATACCAATAACCCCCTGGTGCCATCCTTCGGCAGCTAAAACTAATATCGGCTGCTTCTTCAGGTTACTGTCAATATCAACCTGGAAAACCGCTTCTTTAAAAATATTATCTTCAATCGCTCTTCTTTGATTATTAAGGGCGCACAACTGGGCGGCCAGGTTCTTAGCAATTTGAAGATTCTGACATAGCAATAGTTCAATACTGGTGGCTGCATTATCAAGCCGTCCCGCGGCATTTAGCCGGGGTGCCAAAACAAAACCTACATGCCAGGGCGTCAAGGCTATACCATCCAGCCCGGTTTCGCTAAACAGAGCCTTTAATCCCATTCGGGAGGTATTCTGAAGTTTATCCAAACCATGTTTAACCAAAATGCGATTGTCTCCCAGCAAGGGAACTATATCTGCTATTGTCGCCAGCGCTACCAAATCCAGCCAATTAAATACCTGGTCGTCCGGAATCTTTCCCTTGCACAGAGCGCGCACCAGAGCAAATGCCACCCCTGCTCCGGCCAGATTAGAATTATCACAGTTATTATCCAACCTGGGATTGATCACTGCAACCGCCTCAGGCAATGTTTTAGGCAGAGTATGATGATCGGTTATGATCATTTCCATACCATAACTTTTAGCCAGTTTGGTCTCTTCAACAGAGGTAATGCCACAGTCTACCGTAATTAATAAACTATATCCACGTTGAGCTAAATACTCCACGGAATTGCAATTTAATCCATAACCTTCAATAAACCGGCTGGGAACATAATAACCCACCTGGCACCCTAAAGCCGTTAAGCATTCTACCATCAGAACCGTACTGCATATACCGTCAACATCGTAATCTCCGTAGATTACAACCTTTTCGCCGGCTAAGATCGCTTTCTCTATGCGCTGGACAGCAACTGTGATCCCGGTAAGCATTGTCGGCTCAGTCAAATCTTCCAGTTCTGCCTGGATAAACCGTTTGGCCTGGGCAACCGAATCAATACCTCTCTGGTTAAGCAAAATTGCGATAGTTCTGCTAATTCCCAGCTGTTGACTAATTGCATCGACTATATATTGATCATACTTTTGTAAATCCCATTGGCTATGCAAGTACAAAATCCTCCCCGGTAAGCGCTGGTAGGTAACTCAGTCAAATATATTATACAAAATACTGTCTAACAAGGTAGTTCTAATCCAAAACTTCAAATAATATTCCTTATTAAATATGTGATGGTGAATTATTAAGCAGGTGGGTTAATAAATTAGACGTAAAATTATACCCATTTATGGAGGTGCGGTGAGTGAGCAAAATTAGAGACATGTTTCCGGGCGGTAATACATGCTATGGTTTTTATTCATATTATGACTATATCGTTCCCGGATGTCCGGAAGAAAAAATCGTATTAAAAGGTGGCCCCGGGGTTGGAAAATCTACCTTAATGAAAAATTTGGCCAAAGAATGTTCCAAACAAGGATTCGATATAGAGTACCACTGGTGTTCATCTGATAACAATTCCCTTGATGCTATAGTTGTCGGTAGTAACAAGCAGGTTTGCATACTGGATGGAACTGCTCCCCATGTAGTTGACCCGCGTTATCCAGGTGCAGTTGATCGCATAATAAACTTGGGCGAATTTTGGAATAATCAAATCATTCGTGCTAATCGTGAAGAGGTAATAAAGCTTTCTAATGAAATATCTCATCTCTTTAACCAGGCCTATAGCCGGCTCAAAGAGGCCAAATTAGCTTATGAGGACTGGAAGTCTCACTACCAGGAGACCGCTGATGCCAGAGCCATAAATCGAAATATCCTGGAGCTAACTGGTGAATTATTCAGAAATGCACCCGTGTCTAATAGACCTCCGCGGCATCTTTTTGCAGCCGCCATAACCCCGGAGGGAATCGTCAATAAAGCTAACAGTCTGGTGCCCAAGGATTATGCTATATTCGCAGTCAAGGGATTCCCCGGGACCGGAGCCGGGACTTTGTTTGACTATGCCCTGCAGCAAGCCACCATGAGAGGGGTGTATGTGGAAGTATTTCACAATCCCTTTGACCCCCGGGAATTGGATTTACTGGTCTTTCCCGATATTGGGACCGTGCTAGTTGATATCTCGGTTAATATTGTTGACTATGCCCAACAACTACCGACTTCCAAATATAAAAGGTTACTGGATTTCAATCAGTTTATTAATAAGTCTTTAATAGATGGAAGAATCAAATATATTCACAGTGCCATCAGCCGTTTTGAAGAAGGTTTAAAAGATGCTATCGCCTGCATACAATTAGCCAAAAAGCAACATGATGAGCTGGAAGCCAATTATATTCCTGCTATGGACTTTGAGCGCATAACAGTATGCCGCAATGAACTGTTCCAGCAAATTGTAGAGAAGGCGCAATAGTTTACTGTGGCGGTGCTTAAACGAGGCCGCAATGGTTGGAAAGCAGCACACATTATATAAAGAAAGGCAACCGGGATTAATAGCCCCGGTTGCCCGTGTGTTCTGGCAGAAAGCACCTCCTTTTAGATAAGGAGTGCCCGGATTATATCTCCTTCGTGTCCCTGTCCCGGCTGAATATCGAGTATTAAAGGCCTGATCCCGGTACAAGGTTGGTTTTTTTCGAGATAACCAGCTACCAGTGACACATCATGGCCAGCTCTTAATTCTCCCCGGCACATTCGCCTCAAATCAGTTGGTTCAAGGTTATCACCCTCGAGTGTAATTTCGAACCACCTGGTGCACCAGTTTTTCATGCCTTTTACTTTATTGAGAACTGGTACAATTAAAACCTCAAATAGAATATCACCTGCCCAGGGATTTCCCGGCAGGTTAATAATCAGCTTGCCATCCTTTACTGCGGCCGAGCTTTTCGCTCCTGGCTGCATTAAAAGTCCGTGATATATAAATTCAGCGCCAATTTCCGCCAGGGCTGACGGCACCAAATCGTAATCACCATCAGCTGCACCTCCGGTAATTATCACCATATCTGCAACTTTTAAGCCATGGCTTATTTCCGCACATATTTCTTCCCGTTTATCCAACACCGGACATGGTCCGGTTTTTACTGTGCACTGCTCCCGGGCTAATTTGGCGAAAAATAGAGATCGGTTACTGTTATATATTTTTCCTGTACTAAGAGGCACCCCGGGTAGTACCAGTTCGCTGCCGGAATTTATAATATATACTACAGGTTGTCGATAAACCGGGAGCCTGGCATTTCCTGTAGCAGCAAGCCGTTCCAGATTATTATAGTCAAGCATTTCACCAGCCCGAACTAGCAGCTCACCTTTATTAATTACACTGCCTCGTTTTTGTATATGGTTATGATAATCTACCGACCCGAAAACACGAACCCAAGATTCATCTTCCCGGACCACTTCTTCTTGTTTGACAATCGCCGCTGTACCCTGAGGCAGAAGTGCCCCCGTCATGATACGAACGGTTTGTCCCACCAGCGGGAAGATGCTGCCGGAGCTGCCTGCAGGTAAGTTAGCTACAATTTTTAAGGACAGGCTGTCCTCATTACTGAGCCTTTCCAGTTTTGCCAGGTCATCAATACCTACCGTATAACCATCCATGCGTGCTGTATCAAAAGGAGGCATATCAACCAAAGCTCTCAAATCCTGGGCAACTACCCGGTTATAAGCATGCTCCACAGGGATGATTTCCACATCATCAATGGTCCTTACAAGTTCTGCACACTTTTCTATAGCCTTCTCCAGGCTTATTTTTTTCCTCATTAACTTATACTCTTCTCCTGCTAAAACATAATTACCCGAATTGTTTCGCCCGCCTCTATACCCTGTTTTTCATAGGGAATATGAATATAACCATCAGCCAAAGCCAAAATACTCATTAATCCTGATTTTCCTAATAAAGGCTGGGCCTTTTGGCCCCCCTGGGCATCTATTAGGCGAACCGGTATAAAATCATCCCGGCCAGCCTGGGAGGCTATATTCATAGTTACCCGTGCATCAATGGCCTGAGCAGGTGTAAACCTTAAAACCGGTGCACAAATAATATAAAATACCATCAACGCCGATACCGGGTGGCCAGGTAACCCGATTACCATTTTATCTCCAATTCTAACCGCCATAGTAGGTTTTCCAGGCTTAACGGCTATACCGTGAAACAGTAATTCGGAGTCCGGAAATGATAATAAAACATCCAGGGTATAATCCGCCACTCCTACTGAACTGCCCCCCGATATAAGAACCGCATCATTTTCTTGCAACGCTTGATTAACCGCCTGCTTGAGTTTATCAAAACTGTCTTTTACCACCGGATACTGGTGAGGAATAGCACCACAGGACAGAACAGCCGCCGCCAGCGAATGGGAATTAACATCCCTGATCTGGCCCGGCCCGGGAACACTTTGGATGGCTATAATCTCATCACCGGTGGATATAATACCTATTTTATACGGTTTAAATACCCCCACGGTACTTATCCCCAGGGAAGCCATAAGCCCGATATCCTGAGGTCTTACCCTCTTACCCGCCGGAAAGAGGTGCTGGCCAAGAGCTACATCCTCTCCTTTTTGCATAATATTTTCTAATGGTGCCACCGGTCTGTACACCAGGACGGTGTTATCCCCTAATTTCTCCGTATATTCCACCATTACCGCCGCATTAGCCCCATCCGGCAGCATGCCGCCGGTAGGTATCCAGCAACATTGTCCTTTGCCAATAGCCACTTGAGGTGGTTTGCCCATCTCAACCTCCCCCACCTGATCTAAAAAACCTGGTAATGATTCGCTGCTGCCAAAGGTATCTTCGGCAGCTACGGCATAACCATCTACCGTTGTCCGGGAAAAGGCCGGAAGCTCCTCCGGACTGGTTACAGGATCAGAAAGTATACGGCCATAAGCATCAACCAGAGCAACAGTTTCTGACTGGGATCCGGGAAAATGTTCTATAATCTGATTTCTGGCGTTTTGAAAGGTTAAAACTTTTAAGAATTCTCCCATGTCATTTATACACCTCGTTATTTTCACACTTTCTATCAACTTGATTATACTTTAAGCTAATATTCAGCACAAATAGTAGGGTTTTTTGTTTTTTAGCGCGCTTTTGGCTAAAATTATAACCATAAATCACCCGGTAAGGAGAAGTGCTATGAAAAGAAATGTATATATCGATAACATGCCCCTGGAACAAGCTCTGAACAACTTTTTACTGGTTTTGGAGAAAAAAGGTTATTTTAAAACAGAGAGCGAGACTATTAATACCCTTGAAGCTCAGGGCAGAATAACCGCCGCCCCGGTGATAGCCAAAAGATCATGTCCCCATTATATAGCCTCAGCCATGGACGGAGTTGCCGTTAAAGCATCAACAACTTATGGTGCCAGTGAAACAAATCCCGTAACCCTCAAAAAGGATCAGTTTTTAGAGGTTGATACCGGTGATTATGTTCCTGCAGAATACGATGCTGTTATTATGATCGAAGACGTGAATTTTTGTTTAGACGGGATTCAAATTATAAAAGCCGCCGTTCCCTGGCAGCATATACGTTCTATCGGTGAAGATCTAGTGGTCGGAGACATCATCGTACCCACTGGCACACTCATAGGACCATATGAAATTGCTTCATTTATAACCGCAGCCGTTAATGAAGTAGCAGTGGTAAGAAAACCGGTTGTATCCATTATTCCTACCGGCACCGAACTAGTTGCCACCGGTAGTGAAGAAATGCCGCCAGGTGCTATTGTTGACTCCAACAGCCGCATGCTGGCAGCCTTATGTTGCGAATGGGGCGCTATTCCCAGACGCCACGATATTGTCGTTGATGATAAGCAAAAAATCAGACAGGCAATTATTGATGTCAAGGATCATTCCGATATGATCATCGTGTGTTCCGGTTCATCAGCCGGCCGGGAAGACTATTCCGCTGAACTCATAGATGAATTGGGTGAGCTTCTGGTACATGGTATTGCTACTCGCCCGGGTAAACCAGCCATGCTGGGCATAATCGACAATAAGCCGGTTATTGGGGTACCAGGATATCCGGTTTCTGCGCAGCTGGTTTTCTCCTTATTCGCCCAACCGGTTATTTATCGAAAAATGGGTTTACCTGTTCCTGAACCGTCTGCACTTGCCTGTACTATATCCAAAAAATTAGCTTCCCATATGGGAGTAGATGAGTATGTACATGTTAATATAGGTAAGATTAAGGATCGTTATATTGCCTATCCGCTTAACCGGGGGGCAGGAATAACCACCAGCCTGGTTAATTCTGATGGACTCATCCATATTGAACGCGGACAGGAAGGCCTTGAGGCAGGTGATACCTGCACAGTATGGTTAAAACATTCCCGGGATGTTATTGACAATACTCTGATAACCATTGGCAGTCATGACATGGCCATTGATATTCTGGGCGATATATTAAAAAAGAATCACGGTGTTCGTTTAGTGTCTACCAATGCTGGGAGTATGGGAGGTATTATGGCTCTGCGCAGGAAGGAAACTCATTTTTCCGGGATTCACCTTCTGGACTATGATACAGGTGAATATAATATTACATATCTGGAAAAATATTTGCCTAATGAGAAATGGTTATTAATTAACCTGGTTAAACGTCAGCAGGGGTTAATAGTCAAGAAAGGCAATCCGCTGGGCATAGTCGGTTTGCATGACCTGGTGGGGGACAAAGTTCGGTTCATTAATCGGCAAAGGGGTGCCGGAACCAGAATTCTTTTGGATTATTTATTGCAGCGGGAAGGTATACCAGCAGCAGCTATAAATGGATATAACCGTGAAGAATACACCCATCTGGCAGTGGCCGCATCGGTAAAGAATGATGCCTGTGATGTAGGTATGGGTATATATGCCAGTGCCCTGGCAATGGACCTGGATTTTATTCCTATAACTGAAGAACAGTATGACATCTGTATTTTAGTAGATTATATCAGCCCACAACAAATTGACTTTTTAAAGAAGGTCATTGCCGGTGACGAGTTTAAACAAAAAGTTTGCCGGGCGGGGGGCTATAACCTTGATTTATCAGGAAGGGTTGTTGGTAAAAGTCTGTGATAATCACCCTGATTCGCTCAATCATATAACTCATTTTTATAGCGCCAATAACATTGTCTAATATAACTAGGTTTGGTTATAAAATTTCAAGGATATTACTGGTTTTGTGTCGAAGTTAGTTGAAGGCAAATAGGTATCTAAAGATAAGGATACCAGAAATAGGGGCCCCAAAATAGCAGGTAGAATTCTATAATATCTAACAATATTGGTAATATTATTTTTCCCTGTAATCGTGTAAAATTATAGCAAGAATGGCACAATCCTTCTGTTTAGCAGTTGTTAGATATAGGGGGTTAAGGGTTCTGCCAAAGTGTTAAAAGCCAAAATTAAATATGTGGGGAAAGGAGAGTGTTTTGTGATGAGTATGAAGGTTACCCGAAGGCAATTTCTTAAGGTAACCGGAGTTACTGCCGCTTCTTTAGCAGTAGTAGACCTGGGTTTTGACTTTCAGGCTACCGCGGCTGAGGTTAAGGGATGCAGAATTAAGAATGTAACTCCAACGCCAACTATCTGTCCGTATTGTGCTTCGGGATGCGGCCTGCTGGTTTATGCAGAAAGGGATGCCGCCGGGAAGTTCGTAAAGCTTCTCAGTGTGGAAGGAGACCCAGATAATCCCATAAACCGCGGTGGCGCATGTGCCAAGGGAGCAGCCCTGTTCAATTTAAGAGAGATTTATAATGAGAAAGGCGAGCAGGTTATTAACCCTAAAAGGGTGCAGAAGCCACTGTATCGTGCTCCCGGAAGTGACAAATGGGTTGAAAAGGATTGGGATTGGACACTTGACCAAATCGCTCGTAAAGTGAAGGAAACCCGGGACAAGAACTTTATTCACAAAGAAAAGATATCTGATGGTAGTGAAATCATTGTTAACCGTTGCGAAAAAATTGCATCGATAGGAGGTTCTGGCCTGGATAACGAGGAAGCGTACTTGCACTCCAAGTTAATGCGCGCCCTCGGTGTGGTTTACCTGGAAACCCAGGCCCGTATCTGACACTCGGCCACGGTGGCAGGTTTGTCACCCGCATTTGGCCGTGGAGCTATGACCAACCATATTAATGACTTTAAAAATACTGATTGTGCCTTGATTATGGGTAGTAACCTGGCGGAAAATCATCCGATCAGCATGAAATGGCTGTTCAAAGCCAAGGAAGAACGGGGGGCTAAAATTATCCACGTTGACCCTCGTTATACCCGTACCTCTGCCGTGGCAGATATTTACGCTCCGATGCGTTCCGGTACGGATATAGCCTTTTTAGGCGGGATGATTAAGTATATTTTAGATAATGAATTATATCATAAAGAGTATGTAGTAGCTTACACTAATGCTTCATACCTGATAGCTGACGGTTTTGACTTTAAGGACGGGCTTTTCTCCGGTTATGATGCGGCCAACCGAAAATATGACGTAACCACCTGGGATTACCAGTATTCTCCTGAGGGTACTCCTCTTAAGGATCCTACCCTTAGTAATCCCCGGTGCGTATTCCAGCTGTTGAAAAAGCACTATGAGCGTTATGACATAGATACCGTGTGCAAAATTACCGGCACTCCCAAGGATAAGTACATGGAGGTATTAAAGACTTTCTGCGCCACCGGTGCTCCTAATAAAACCGGCAGCATTATGTATGCCATGGGGATTACGCAGCATACCGTAGGCAGTCAGAATGTTAAAGCATTTACCATCGTTCAGTTGTTACTGGGCAATATGGGCAGACCGGGCGGCGGCGTTAATGCCATGCGCGGTGAAAATAATGTTCAAGGCGCTACTGATATGGCTTTATTGTTCCATATAATTCCCGGTTATATTGATTCACCAATGAACACTCCGAATAACAAGGATCTGGTAAGTTTTCTGAAACAAGTTACCCCGGGAACTGCCAAGCTTCCCGCAACCAGCCTGGATGAACTAAGGGAACTCCTCAAGAATCCTGTACCTATGTCGGGCTTTAAGATTAACACCCCTAAATGGGTAGTAAGTATGCTCAAGGCCTGGTGGGGTGAAGGAGCTACCAAGGATAACGATTTCGGCTATCATTACCTGCCCAAGCGGGATGAAAAGAAGAATTATTCGCATATAGCTTTGTTTGAAGCCATGTACAACAAAGAAATTGAAGGTTTATTTATCATGGGGTCCAACCCGGTGGTTGGAGGTCCAAATGCCAACAAGGAACAAAGAGCTATGTGCAACTTAAAATGGCTGGTTAGTTGTGACCTGTGGGCCAACGAATCTGCTGAATTCTGGTCCTATGAAGCCTGGAAAAGACCGGTTAATAACCCCAACGTAGAAATTATGGAGCCCAAGGATATCCAGACCGAGGTCTTCTTCCTGCCTGCCGCTGCAGTTTATGAAAAAGAAGGTACGGCATCCAACACCGGCCGTCTGGTACAGTTCCGCTGGAAAGGCGCAGATCCGGTTGGAGAATCTAAACCTGATCTGTGGATCATCGACCAGATTGCCAAACGGGTTAAAAAACTATACGAAGGCAGTACTCTTCCTCAGGACGAGCCCATTGTTAACCTTACCTGGGGTTATGGCGAGGGCGAAGAGCCTGATGTAGTTTTGGTTGGCAAGGAGATTAACGGCTACAACGTAAAGGATAATTCACCGGTAGAAGGCTTCGCGAAATTGGCTGATGACGGTTCAACCGCCTGCGGATGCTGGTTAATGAGCGGGGTTATGACCCGTAAAGACGGTAAAGATATCTACAAACCACAGATCCGGGATAATAAAGACAACTCCAAAACCGGTTTGGGACTATACTCCAACTGGGCCTGGTGCTGGCCGCTTAACCGCAGAATTATCTACAATCGTTGCTCAGTACAGCCAGACGGTAATCCCTGGCCGGGCGATGAAGATCGTCAGTTAATCATATGGAACCCGACAAAAATTTCCGATCCTGCTAACCCCAGTGTGGTGGGTTGCTGGGAAGGCGACGATGTATGTGATACCACCAAGACCGCACCTCCGGAGAAAGCAAATCCGTTTATCATGAGACCGGAAGGAACTGGCTGTCTTTTTGCTACCAAATCATCCCTTAAGGAAGGTCCCTTCCCCGAGCATTATGAACCATGGGAAAGCCCGGTTAAAAATCTGTTGAGCAGTCAGCAGAACAATCCTGTGATAAAGATCTGGGAACCTGACAAGCAGGGCAAAACTGACAAATACCCGCTCATAGGTACCACCTATCGGGTAGTTGAGCACTGGCAGACTGGTGCCCTGACCCGTAACCTGCCCTGGTTAGCTGAACTTATGCCCAATATGTTTATCGAGTTGAGTGAACAACTAGCAAAAGCCAAAGGAATTAAGAATGGTGACAAGGTAATAATCTCCTCATCGCGGGGTGATGTTGAAGCCATTGCATGTGTAACCAAACGATTAAAACCGATGGTTGTAAACGGTCAGGAACTACACGAGATCGGAACGGTCTGGCATTATGGTTACAAAGGCTTTGCCACCGGTGATCCGGTTAACCGGCTGACCCCGCATGTAGGTGATGCTAACACCATGATCCCCGAATACAAAGCCTGGCTTTGCGATATAAGGAGGGCTTAAGCATGGCAAAAAAGTGTAATATGTACGATACCAGCAAATGTACCGCCTGCCGTGGCTGCCAGGTGGCATGTAAAAACTGGAACCAGCTTCCTGCAGTAATAGAGCCCTTCAAAGGGAATTATCAGACTCATAAGGACACCAATGGAGACACATTCACGATTGTTAAATTTATTGAGCATGAAGATCCTGTCAGCGGCGTAAAATGGAACTTCATTAAACATCAATGTATGCACTGCTCCGATCCAGCTTGTAAACATGCCTGTCCACAAGACGCTATCAGTATTAACGAGTGGGGAGCAGTAATCAAGGATTATAAAAAATGTATCGGCTGTCAATATTGTACTTATGCATGCCCATTTGAGATACCCAAGTACAGAAAGAGAGAAGATACAGTAACTAAATGCACTCTATGTGCGGACCGGGTGGATGCTGGAGAAATACCGGCTTGTGCCAAGACTTGTGTGGCTGGTGCCCTGACTTTTGGTGATCGCGAAGAATTATTAATGCAGGCCAGAGAACGGGTCAAATACCTGCGGGCAAACGGATTTCCCCGGGCAACAATCTACGGTGAAGTTGAATTAGGCGGAACTAATAACCTTTATATTTTAACAGATACCCCGGACAAATTTGATTTGCCGGTTAATCCCAAAGTTCCTGGTCAGATCCCCTTCTGGCAGAACTACGTGCAACCTTGGGCTGGCTGGCTAATACCGGTAGCACTCGGTGCATCTGCTATCAGTTTTGTAACTACCAGAATATTAGCCAATAAACATGGGCACGAGGAAGGAGGTCATGAGTAATGCAATGGATTCCAGAATACAAACCAGATGTTAAACGGGTAGAAAGGTTCAATGTTGTTGCCCGTATGACCCACTGGGGACATACCGTGACCTTCATACTTTGTCTGTTTACTGGTTTGCTCTTGTTCTGCAATGGTCTGGACTTTCTTGCCCCGGTGTTTGGCGGGTATAAAGGAGCAGGCCTGGTTCACCGGATTGCAGCCGTAATTATGACTGCATTCCTGGCCATTTTTGTATTATTTGATTTCAAAGGAATCATTAACTGGGTAAAAGACATTTTCCGTTTTGGTATGAATGACATAGGTTTCTTAATGAAATTCCCCCTGGAATTTCTAGGCTTTCCCGTAAAGATACCGCCTCAAACCAGATTCAACGGCGGCGAAAAAGGCAATTCCATAGTAACCCCGACCTGTGTTATATTACTGGTTCTAAGCGGTTACATCATGTGGTTTCCTGCCCTGTTTCCGGCTGGCTTAGTTCGTGTATCATACCCAATTCACGATTTGGCTATGATTTTCTCCACCTGTATGGTGTGTATGCACGGCTATCTGGGTTCCTTCCACCCTGGTTCCGGGGAATCTTTCTGGGGCATGTGGAAAGGTACTGTCCGCGAAGATTGGGCTAAGCATCATCATACTATCTGGTATGAAGAAACCTACGGTGATAAATCCAAGTCCGAGTAACAGCTAAAAAGGGGGACTAATTCCCCCTTTTTATTATTTTAATTAATGTAAGCAATATATTAATAACATTTTAATATCCCACTAATGATCAAATATTCGTGTTCTTTAGTAAGGGTAAATATCAGGAGGGGTGGTAATTATTTATGAGCAGACAGGTACCGGTTACCCTGCCCGAGGGGTATTTGGAATTCTATAAGAATCTGGAAACTTGGCAAAATCAGCAACAGTTTAAACTTCAGCGATTAATTCATTCTGATAAAACAGATGTTATCAAACTCTTGTCTAATAGCAGTAAACCATTGCTAAAACATATGTCTTTAATTATTGACCCTGATCAATTCCAGAATCTCTATGTTGAATTACTGGACTATATTCCAAGCTGTCGTCCGGAATCGGCTCAGACAGTTGCTAAACTTAAAGGAATAGTAAGCAATATAGAGTTCAAGCATCTCCTGTCTAGAATGCTTGATGATGACTATACATATCTGGGAAATTTGGCCGTGGGTTTGGATGTACCCCAGGAGCTTTTTATTTTTAGCCTGGAGCATGCTCTCCGTCCGTTTTTAAGGGTCTACGCTGAACCAGTAGCTGAGGATATAAAGGAGGATACTTTTCAATATTGGGATTTTCCCGACATGTGCCCCTTTTGTGGCGCCAAATCGCGTATTTGCCGCCTGAGATCTGAAGATGGCCGCAGATTCATGTTCTGTGACCGCTGCTTCACCGAATGGGAAGTCCGGGCTTTATACTGCGTTCATTGCGGCAATGATGAAGTAGGTACTATTCGGTACCTGTCGCTAGAGAATGATCCTGCCTACCAGATATATGTGTGTGACAAGTGTAAGGGTTACATTAAAACCTATGACGAACGGAAAAAAGCCGGGGCAGTTGATCTCTTTATCGCTAACGTGGAAACTGTATACCTGGATATGGTAGCTGAGGAAAATGGATTTAAGAATCACACCGAAGATGGAGAAAGCTGATAGTGGGTATTAACGGGATAAGGTTAACCAACTAAACCACGGTTAATTATATTTCTAAGTAGCATTAGGACCCGGATAAGCAAGCTTACCCGGGTCCCGTTTTATATATCGGCTTATCGTTTTTTTTGTTTAGTTATAGTTTTTCTAATCTGGCTGCGCAAACTTTATACTCTGGAATCCGGGCAACCGGGTCCAAAGAATCCGCGTTGGCGTTGGTTAAGACATTAGCGGCTGCTTCCTGGAAGTGGAAGTAGGTAAATACCACATTGTCTCTAATGCTATCGGATAATTTAGCCCTGAGTTCAATACTGCCCCTGCGGGTGGAAAGCTTGACTTTTTCCCCATCTAGAATGCCCAATTGTGCTGCTGTCTTACTGTTTACCTGTACCTCATTATCAGGCATATGATTGTCCAGAGCGGTTGATCTTCTGGTCATGGTACCAGTATGGTAATGGAACAGGCTGCGTCCGGTAGTAAGAATCAGGGGATATTCTTCATCGGGCAGTTCAGCAGCCTCTTTAAACTCAATGGCATGGAAAAGGCCCAGACCCCGATTGAACTTCTCTTTATGCAGAATAGGTGTTCCCGGGCTGTCCTCGTTGGGGCACGGCCAGTGCAGTCCCTTGCCTTCCAGACGTTTATAGGTCATACCGGCATAAGAAGGCGTTACGGTCCTGATTTCTTCAAATATCTCCTCCGGGGAATCGTAATTCATAGGATATCCCAGTCGGGTTGATAAGTCAGAGATAATTTTCCAGTCTTCGCGCGCATCACCTACAGGCTTGATCGCCTGCCGGATTCTCTGCACCCGTCTTTCCGTATTGGTAAAAGTACCGTTTTTTTCGGCAAAGGTAACCCCCGGCAATACCACGTCTGCTTTCTTGGCTGTTTCGGTAAGGAATATATCCTGAACCAGCAAAAACTCCAGGTTATCGAGAGCCTCTTCCACATGACCCAAATCCGGGTCACTCATCATAGGATTTTCACCTATAACATACAAGCCTTTAATCTCACCATGGTGAGCCCTGTTAATAGTATCAGTCAAGGTCAAACCATTTTTATCAGGAAGTTTTACCCCCCAGGCTTTCTCAAGCTTTTCCCGGGCAGCTTCATCAACAACTTTGGCATAGGCCGGGTAGCTAACTGGGAGAGCACCCATATCACATGCCCCCTGAACATTGTTCTGACCCCGCAAGGGATTTACCCCTGTACCGGGTTTACCCAGATTGCCAGTTAGCAGTGCCAGGTTGCATATTGATTTAACATTATCCGTTCCGGTACTATGTTGCGTCACACCCATGGCATAACAAATGGAACCAGCGTCTGCACTGGCATAAATGCGGGCTGCTTTAATGATATCTTCTGCTGGTACTCCAGTGATGGCGGACACGTACTCGGGAGTGTATTTCTCCACTACTTTAGCCATCTCTTCATAACCCTCGGTGCGGTTGGCGATAAACTCGTTATCAGCTAACCCTTCATTGATGATAACATTCATCATACCGTTAATCAGCGCGACATCAGTTCCGGGTTTAAACGGCATATAAACATCTGCCATATTGGCCAGCTCTATCCGCCGTGGATCGGCTACTATCAATTTGGCTCCGTTCTCACGAATGTTTTTCTTGATTTTATATCCAATAATCGGATGATTCTCAGTGGTGTTGGTTCCAATCAGGAAAATCGCAGTAGCGTCTTTTTCTAATTCACCAATGGTATTAGTCATAGCGCCACTACCAAATGCTGCCCCCAGACCGGCGACAGTAACAGAGTGTCAGAGACGGGCACAGTGGTCAACATTATTGGAACCAATAGCGGCCCGCATCAGTTTTTGAGCCAGATAATTCTCTTCATTGGTCATACGTGCAGAAGAGAATAGGGCCAGTGAATCGGGTCCTGATTTCTCCTTTATCTCTTTGAGTTTCTTGGCTGCCAAATCCAGGGCTTCGTCCCAGGATGCGGGGCGAAACTCACCGTTTTCCTTGATTAATGGAGTAGTAAGCCTCTCTTCGCTGTTGATAAAGTCCCATCCAAATCTGCCTTTTACACATAGGGCTCCTTTGTTTACAGGACTCCAATCAGCATCCCTTACCGAGGTAACTCCCACAACTTTATCATCTTTGACGTTCAACTGGAAGGTGCATCCAGTTCCGCAATAGGTGCAGGTGGTAAGAACTTTTTCGGTTTGATAAGGTTTGCCTTTTCCAGCGGAGACTTTGCTGGTTAATGCCCCTACCGGACAAACCATCATACATTGTCCGCAAAAAACGCAGGTGGAATCGGCTAATTTACCGTCATAAGCTGTAGCAATCTTAGCGTGATGTCCCCGGTCCTTGACATTTATAGCTATGGCACCGGTAATCTCCTCACAGGCTCTTACGCAGCGGGTACACATAATGCATTTATCATAGTCTCGTTTAATAAATGGATTAGGATCGTCCATGGCAAAATGCGGCCCTTCACCAGTATAACGAGACTCAGTTACTCCGTAACGATAGCAATAGTCTTGAAGTTTACAATCCCCATCTTTCTCGCAGGTATGGCATTCCAGTTTATGGCGGGCCAATAATAATTCCAGAATTACCTTCCTGGCTTCTATAACATCAGCGCTTTCGGTTTCAATTACCATCCCGTTCTCTGCCGGTGATACACAACTGGCTATAAGATTCCTTCTACCCTTGGCCTCTACCACACACATGCGGCAAGAACCAGCCAGCCTTAAATCCGGATCATAGCACAGGGTGGGAATATCGGCGCCAGCTTTAAGACATGCATCTAAAAGCATAGTACCTTTTGGTACCTGTATTTCCTTGCCATCAATGGTTAAGGTTATCATTCATTTTCCTCCTTTCCCGGGGGATTAAAGCAGTTTCCGGTCATACTCATACCGGAAGTGCTTAAGAGTAGAATCGATGGGTATAGGAGCAGCTTGTCCCAAACCGCACAAAGCTGCTTTCTGCATAATTTTGGATAATAAAGACAGGTTATCAATATCCTTGGCGCTGGCTTTACCGCTATTTATCTTCTCCATTATTTCGCGGCAGCGGAAGGTACCTTCCCGACAGGGGTTGCATTTTCCACAGGATTCATGTTCAAAGAATTTTGATATTCTAGTTATTATATCTACTATGTCACGAGTCTCATCCATTACAAATACAGCACCAGAACCAAGAGCCGCACCAATAGAACTCATAGAATCAAAATCAATCGGGGTATCCAGGTTCTGTTCCGGAATAAAGGCTCCGGATGTTCCCCCTACCTGCACCGCCTTAATTTTTTTGCCGTTTTTAACGCCGCCGCCGAGTTTTTCAATCACATCTCTTAAAATATAATTGGTGGGAACCTCAAAATAAGTGGCGTTATTAATATCTCCGGTTAAAGTAAGTACCTTGGTGCCTGGATACCGGGGAGACCCAATTCTGGCAAACCATTCGGCACCGTTTACAAGTATATAAGGCAAACAGGCAAAGGTTTCAACATTATTTACTACCGTGGGTTTGGCCCACAGTCCGGCTACACCTGGAAACGGAGGCTTAAACCTGGGCTCACCGCGATGTCCTTCAATGGACTCTATAAGAGCGGTTTCCTCCCCGCATACATAGGCTCCGGCTCCCATTCTTACTTCAATATCAAAATCACCCAACGCTCCGCTGGATTTAGCACTGGTAATAGCGTTTCTGAGCAAATCCACTATAAAAGGATATTCTCCCCGACAATAAATGTATCCTTGATTAGACCCAATCGCAGCCCCGCAAATTGCCATACCTTCCAGCAAAGCCTGAGCATTTTTCTCACAGATTATTCTATCCTTATAGGTACCTGGCTCACCTTCATCAAGGTTGCAAACCACGTATTTGACATCTGCAGGGGGCACAAAACTCCACTTCATACCGGTGTTAAAGCCTGCTCCGCCACGGCCTCTTAATCCTGATCTCTTTACTTCATCGATTACGGCTGTGGGTCCCAGACGGCGAGCTTTTTCAAGTCCCTGGTAGCCCCCGACTTTAATATAGTCTTCTGCACTAGCAGGGTTGATTTTGTCTGCATGTGCTAATAAAACACGCATTTCTTCAGCCATTATACTGCCCTCCTTTCTTTGTTATGCCAAGTTCCCCAGGATATCGGGTACTTTTTCCGGGGTAACATTGAAAACTGGCTCACTGTTAATAGTGATTACCGGGGTTGCCTGGCATTGCCCCACACATTCGGTAAGCTCCAGTGTGAATCTGCCATCGGGGGTAGTTTCACCCACCTTAATACCCAGGTAGTTTTCGATTGCTTTGATTACTTCATCAGCTCCGGCGACATGACAGGGAGCACTTTCACACATACGGATAATGTATTTGCCACGTTCTTCCAGTGACAGGTAGGAATAAAAGGTTGCTACCCCATAAGCCTGCGCTTCTGACAAACCGAAAACTTTGGCAGCTTCCGTGAATGCCTCCTGGGGAATATAGTTATATTCCTTCTGCAGAGCATGAAATGCCTCTATTATTCCACCTTTCTTATCCTTACAATCCATAATAATATCTTTATAGTTGGCCATCTTATCACCTCCTTTTTCATTATTCGCTGCCTTTATCAGCATATTTGGCAAATATTACCGCAACGCCGAATATAGTGCCATTAACTTATTCAATATCTAGTATAAATCTTCCTTCTGTAATCACTTGATATAACTGTTCGCTATATAGCTTATAAGCCATAACTATCTAACGTGGTTTTCTTTTCATAGCTTTTTATTATACTAGGGTGGCAGCGGATTTTTATACCGCGAGTTATAGTGTTACAATAAGAATGTTCTACCTACGTAATATTGGTATAACAACTGCAGGAGTTTTGCAGTGCTTGTAGAACTACATAGTTTATAAGCCACTGAGCAATCTAACTGGCTGAAGGGAGCAGTTATAATGGCTAAATCTAATGGTATGTTGCTTGAGGTTAATCTTTCTGACAGCAAAACAGTTTGTCGTGATATGTCCACCGAGTTCCGCCTATCCTACCTCGGAGGTATCAGTCTAAATGCAAAAATTCTCTATGATCAGCTACCTCCCGGTATAGATCCGCTGGGTCCAGACAATATACTGGTCTTTGGGGCAGGAACTCTGGTTGGGTCACCCTTTCCCACTTCAGCCCGAACCGAAGCCTCGGCCAAATCACCCCTAACCGGTCTATTTGGTACGTCGAATTCGGGTATGTTTTTTGGTACCCAACTGAAAGGAGCCGGATACGAAGGATTAATAATTAGAGGTAAAGCAAACCAGCCTTCCTATATTCTAATTGAGAATACCGAAGTCACTATACGAAGTGCTGCCGACCTCTGGGGTAAAGATTGCTGGGACACTTTGAGCACTCTCAAAAAACGCCACCCCGGGAGCGAAGCTGCTGTAATCGGCCCGGCTGGAGAGAATCTGGTGAGGTTTGCGTCTATAGAAAACGGTTATTTTGACGCCTGGGCACGTACCGGCCTGGGTGCAGTAATGGGTTCCAAAAATCTTAAGGCAATAGTGGTACGAGGTACCCAAGGAATAACTCCCCATAATACTGAAGCCCTAATTCAGGCCACTATTAAGGGGCGCAAATTGATTCAAGCCTCCCCTTTTTACAAGCCTTTTAAGTCGTATGGCAGTATGAACGCAGCCATGCCTTACGGCAAATTCAAGGCCCTTAATGCCCATAATTTTACCCGGGGCGCCCTTCCCGATTGGAAGGATAATTTTGATCGCTCCCGGGTGGAAAAGCTTATAAGAGGTAATATAGCTTGCCAGTCATGTATTATTGCCTGTGCTCACTGGGTGGAAATAGAAGAAGGCAAGTACAAAGGCCTGCGCATGAAAGACATGGAAGTAACCCCGGTAACATCATTTGGCTCAGGTTGCGGATTGGGACTCAATGCTACCGTAAAAGCAGCTGAATTAGGGCAACGCTACGGTATGGATATGGTCAGCGCAGCCGGAGTGATAGGTATGGCCACCGAGATGTTTAACCAGGGGCTGTTATCAGTTGATGATATTGGTTATGAACTGGCTTTCGGCAATGATGAGTCAATTTTTCACTTAATGGACGATATTGCTCACCGGCGTGGTCTGGGTGATATACTGGCCGAAGGTACCCGAAAAGCAGCAGCACAGTTAAAAGGCGGGGAAACCTGTGCTATACACATTAAAGGCTTGGAACTACCAATGATCGATCCCCGCGGCCGATGGTCAACCTGGGTCCTGGGTATGCTCACCAATGTAAGGGGCGGAGATCACCTGCGCTGCCGCAGCACAGTGGAAAATTTACGTTATAATGAAAATAAACATGACTACCAAAAAGAGCGTTATGGTTTTGACCAACGTATGTACGATAACCTGGATATGCCGGATGATATAAAAAAGCAAGCCATTGACCTGGAAACTGATACGGTGGATATCGCTGTTATGTCCAAATGGTCGGAAGATTTAATCAATCTATTTAACACTCTAGGTGTTTGTATACGTCCCCCGGTGATGAATAATATCGGTCCTACCATATTAGCCGAAGCAGTCACGGCATTAACCGGACTTAAAGTGGATGCCGCAATGCTTATGCAGGCTGCGGAACGTTCCTGGAACCTTATGAAGCTTTATAACTTGCGCGAGGGAGAAAAACCTGAAGAATCCAAATTTCCTCTCCGTTTTTATAATCAGCCACTGGAAGGCCGGGCACTTGATGAGACTAAAGTCCAGGCAGTACTGCAGAAATACTACCAGGCCCGGGGCTGGGATACAAGCGGTCGGCCGACGGAAGAAAAGCTGAAGGAATTAGGTATCGAATAGATACAGATTCAACGCGGATAGACGCGCAACCTCAATTGCAACCTTAAGGAAGCATGATACCTGTGGTATCTGTTTTGAAGACGGTATATACTTTAATTCTGGGGGACACAACCGCCCCTCTAAATGGCAGAATTCTAACTATCGTTTATAAATAACAGCCGCGTAAATCCTTATAGCGTTGAATTTTCTAATCTATCTATTCTTCATGGGAAGAGGTACACTGATGGATAAACAACTTATTATTAATTCAGAATTGTGTACGGGATGCGGAGCTTGTGAGATGGCCTGTGCTATTAACAAGACCGGACAATGTGCACCAGGCATGGCCCGAATTAACGTCTGGCGGGAGGAAACCCGGGGGATGTTTGTACCCCTGACCTGCATGCAATGTGTTAACCCGCCCTGTGTAGAAGCCTGTTTAATGAATATTATTTATAAGCATGTCGCCAGTGGGATTACACTGCGGCATCTGGACCAGTGTATTGGCTGCCGGACCTGTCAGATTGTCTGTCCGTTTGAGGGATGCCGGTATGATTATCAAAATGACGTAGTAGTCAATTGTGACCTTTGTGGCGGACAACCTGAATGTGTTAAATACTGCCCTACCGGTGCACTTAGTTATAACAATGTTGAACTGACCGTCGATGCCAATAGATTTGATAGAGTTGTAACAACCATTAATACCACCATAGCTGCCAGGTAAGTACAAAGTGATTAAGGATTTTCGGCTATAAAGACTAATAGGCCGGTTTAGTTTGGAGAGGAATGGGGACTTGTGACAAGAACCATAGTTATAATCGGCAATGGTGCCGCCGGTAACAGTGCGGCAGAAACCATTCGGAAAAATACCCGTCATGGCAAGGTTATTATGATTGCCCATGAAGATTGCTGTGCTTACTCGGCCTGTGCCTTACCCGATTTTCTATCCGGGCGCCTGGGCAGGAATGAAGTTTTTCTTAAAACACCGGATGACTATTCAGCTAATGCTATTACTACCCTTTTCGGCCGCCGGGTAACCTCAATTAATTCTCAAAATCACACTGTCTGCCTGGGCGATGAAGATATAAAATATGATGAACTAATCCTGGCTACCGGAAGCCGGGCATTTCTACCGCCGGTACCTGGTGCTCACTTACAGGGGAACTTTACTGTTAAGTCTATTTTTGATGTTGATGCCATTTTAGAACACCATCCTCAAGAAGTCGTTGTGGTAGGCTCGGGAAACATTGGCGTAGAGATTTCGGAGGCCCTTCATATGAAAGGGTGTAAGGTAACCCTGGTAGAACAAATGAATCGAATCCTTCCCCGGGTCCTGGACGAAGTGCCAGCACAAATGGTGGAAAAGATTTTAAGGCGTAATGGTATAAATATATTTACGGAAGAAACCGTGCTTCAGGTAGCTGGTAATGGACGAGTTAAGAGCCTCAGTACTAATCAGCGGACTATTACCTGCGATACGGTTGTCTGGGCCACGGGAGTTAAAGCGAATGTACAGATAGCTGACTGGGCCGGGGTTGAAATCGGCAGTCTGGGAGGAATCAAGGTTGATTCCCATATGAAAACCAACCTCGACCATATATATGCCTGCGGAGACTGTACCGAATCAATAAACATGATAACCGGCCAGCCGGTATTAAGTCAGCTATGGCCAACTGCCAGACAGCAGGGTAAGTTAGCTGCACTTCACCTCCTGGGCTATCCAGTTAAATACGAAGGTTCTCTCAATTTTGTTACAGAAGAAATATTTGGAACTAACGTCGTTTCCATTGGGTTAACTTCACATGATTTAAAGAATCAGGTGCAGGTAATCGAAAATCATAAACACCACGCTTATGCACGTACTCTAATAGCCAATGGTTATGTGGTGGGATTTCAGAGTATTGGCCTGTCCTCCGGCTGGGGAGCCATGACCGCCTTGATTAAAAGCCGCACTCCGCTCTCTGAGTTGCACCGTATACTTGCCGATCCATTTCTCTATCGTAAGATGTCCTGGTATTTACCTGCCCGGGAATTTTTTTAAGCTAGGTTTTGAAAAAGGAGGAGAAACAGTATGGAGAGAACTATTGTGGTTGACTATCACAAATGTGTAGGTTGCCGTACATGTGAGATAATTTGTTCACTGGGCCATGAGGGTGTTTGCACTTCATCACTATCCCGTATAAGGGTGGTTAAGGATGAAATGAATGGCTGGAACTACCCCCTCACCTGTGCCATGTGCGAAAAACCGGTTTGTGTTAACGTTTGCCCGGTAGGTGCAATACTAAAGAGTCAGGACACAGGTCTGGTGACTGTTAATGAAGAACGGTGTATAGGCTGCCGGCAGTGCGTTTTGACCTGTCCATTCAGCCACATGAATTTTAATGCCTTTAAAGGAGTAGCCTTTAAATGTGACCAATGTCAGGGCAACCCGCGCTGTGTTGAATTTTGCTGGACTGAAGCCATTTCCTATCTGCCCCTGGATATGGCCCTGGAGCAGAAGCGGCAGCTGGTAGCAGGCAAAATGCTGGACGAATAGGCGCCGATTCCGCAAACCATTTATGACTAACGCATACCGAATAATTTAACACGGACTCGCTTGGCTCGTACACAGATTATTTATGATTAATACAGCTTGTAAAAAGTGTACTCTATCTTGGCATCGTTAATATGTAAACAGGTTAGCATAAAAGAGTTTCTGGCAAGCGAGTGTTTACAACTAAATAGACTTGCGCTATAGATAATCATGCCTGGATAACCAGCCACCCAGGCATTTTTGGTTTTTAAGAATCTCCTTATCTTTCCGTTTCTAATTCTGTGCCTATCTGTGTTGAATCTTTGGTTGATGTCTTTCGCAATTGGAGGGTTTCAATCAGAAACTCGGCTATTTCTTGGTGTTGTTCAAAGGCAAACTCGGGAACCTGGTGGTCTAAATGAAAATCGCATACCCGGGCGATAAGATTTTCCAGCCGCAAAGGCTTGGTACTTATCTCCCGGCGCAGCACTTCTATTTTCTTGGTGGCCTCTTGCTTATAGCCTTCAGTAATTACCAGGTCCACCCCCTCCGCAACCTTTTCATATAAGTCATGAAGGCTTTTTTGCTGGTCATACCGGGAATAATGTATCGCCACATCCGGAGAAGCTACATACACGGTTGTGGCTCCGGCAGAAAACAAGCGGTCAGAATCGGTAACCGGCTGTATTGACAAGCCATGTGCAGCATGTTTAATGATAGCCGTTTTAATGCCTTGCTGCTTTAGATATGCAATTACCCTGGTTAAGATACTGGTTTTGCCCGAGTTATGTCTTCCCACAAACGAAACAATCGGCACCATATTATCCTACCCTTCTTTATTTTATTCTTAAACACGGATTCCTAAGCTGCCCAAAGTAACGCAGACTAATTACTTGTCTATAGCGTATACCGTTTTAACCTATTGCTAACCTTTCACAAAACGCCGCGCAATGTCCCGGCATTTTTCCAGAACTTCCTCCTCATTGATAGTCTTTAATACCCTGTCCTCCATAAGAATATTACCATCTACAATAACCGTAAGCACATCAGCTGCTTGAGCAGAATAAACAATATTAGCCAGGATATCATAACGTGGAGTCATATGGGCCGGAGACAAATCCATTAAAATAATATCTGCTTTCATACCTGGTTTCAACTGCCCGACTTCCTTTTCCAGACAAAGCGCTGTGGCGCCGTTGGCAGTTGCCATCTCCAATGCCTGACTGGCCGGAATAACGGTTGGATTAAGAGTATTCACCTTATGCAATAAAGCACAGCTGCGCATTTCCTGCAGCATGTCCAGATTGTTATTACTGGATGCCCCATCTGTTCCCAGGGCTACCGGTATACCAGCATCAAGCATCTGCGGAACCGGTGCTATACCGCTGGATAGTTTCATATTGCTTTCCGGGTTATGAGCAACACCCACATTATATTTCTTAAGAATATCAATATCTTCGGGGGTAACATGCACACAATGGGCAGCTAAAACATGGTGTCTAAACATGCCCAGTGATTCCATCAGACCGATGGGAGTTTTTCCGTATTGTTCCCGGCAAAAGTTAACCTCTCCTATTGTCTCAGCCAAATGAATATGTATGTCTGCCTGTAATTCATCGGCCATGGCAATTACTCTTTTTAGATAATCAGGCGGACAAGTATTGGGCGCGTGGGGACCAAGCCGGAAACTTATCCGATCATTGGCAGTCCGGTGCCATTTCTTAATCAATTCTCTGCTTTCGGTAATAGCCAATTCATTTTCCGGCCCTATTCCGATCATACCCCGGGCAAGGACAGCCCTAATACCGGTCTCTTTAACCGCCTGAGCCACATTATCCATGTAGAAATACATATCATGAAAGGTAGTGGTACCAGACTTAATCATCTCCACAATAGCCAGCATAGTTCCCCAGTACATATCATCCGCAGTCATTTTGGCTTCTAAAGGCCAGATCTTGGTTTCCAGCCATTCCTTTAAAGGCAGGTCATCAGCATAACCGCGCAATAAGCTCATAGCGGCATGGGTGTGGGTATTGATAAAACCTGGTAATGCTACCTTATTGGTTCCGTCAATAATACGGTCATAAGCTCCTTCTGGAGCATCCCCTTCGCCAACCTCTTTAATAAACTGGTCCTCAATTACAATATAACCTTTCTCCAGCACCAGGTTATTTGCGGTCATGGGAATAATACTGATATTCTGTAGTAATAATCTCATTTTTCATCTCCTCTTCCAACTTAGAAAAGACATCAGGTCATTAATCTAATTTTTTGACCCTATATCATTTTTTACTCTGCCCGTAGGTCTTATAATTATTATTTAGTACGCTTATGTCCGCCGGAGACAACGAATTAACCTGTCCCAGTTGATGAGCACCTAAGGCTATTTGCGCAGATTTTTCCGCCACCATACATACTTTAACCGCATCTTGGGTATTGTTTCCTACACCAATCAGGCCATGATTTGCCAACAGCACTGCCCGGCCTAAACCCAGGGCAGCAATAGTATTAACTGCCAGTTCATGGCTTCCGCAGATGGCATAAGCAGCCACTTCTATTTCGTGTCCTATTACCTGGGCGGTTTCCTCGGTCACCACGGGAATGTTTTTACCGGCTACGGCAAATATAGTGGCATAAAGGCTGTGAACATGTACTATAGCATTAACATCGGGGCGGTTTCTGTATATCTGTGTATGCATGGCTGTTTCAATGGATGGCTTCCAGTTCCCTTCCTGCACAACTCCATTCATGTCTACCAGCACCATATCTTCTACCGTCAGGGTATCATAAGCCATCCCACTGGGGGTAATAGCCATTAATTCCTCACCGGGTATCCTTACACTTACATTGCCCCAGGTGCCAGAGACAAGCTTACTGAAAAATATTTGCTGGGCTGTATTCATTACATCCTTGCGTTCTTTTAAGTGTATCATTGGTTCAACTCCTGAAACTTAGAATTAATGTTCTCTCTAAAAGGCGGCTTGATTATACCTTTTTCGGTAATAATACCGGTAATTAGCTGGTAAGGTGTAATATCAAAGGCAGGATTGAATACCTTGGCTCCACTAACAGTTAATAATTGGCCGCCTACCTGACGCACCTCGTCAGCATCCCGTTCCTCAATAGGAATATCTCCTCCGGAACTTTTGGAAGTGTCAAAAGTAGACAAAGGAGCGGCAATATAAAAGGGTATATGATGATAGAAGGCCAGCACCGCCAGTGAATAGGTGCCGATTTTATTGGCTGTATCACCATTGGCGGCAACCCGGTCGGCACCAGTTATTACGGCATCAATATGCTGTCTGGCCATAGTATAGCCGGCCATATTGTCGGTTATTAAGGTAACCGGTATATTGTCCTCAGTCAGTTCCCACACCGTAAGCCGAGAGCCCTGCAAAACCGGCCTGGTTTCACAGGCCCACACCATATCAATTTTTCCGCGTTCATGAGCGGCCCGAATTACTCCCAGAGCTGTACCATATCCACAGGTAGCCAGTGCCCCAGCATTACATATGGTCATTACCCTGCTGCCGGGTCCCAGCAATTCCTGTCCATTATGACCAATAGCCCGGTTTATAGCAATGTCTTCCTCATACATGAGCAGGGCTTCATCAGTCAGTAACTGTACTATTTCTTCGCTGCTGTGGGTGCTGGCGGCATCAATAACTTTTAGCATTCTCTTTATGGCCCATAATAGATTCACCGCTGTGGGCCGCGTAGAAACCAGCAGGGCAGCCGTTTCCTGAAGATATTGCTTTAAGTCTTTTCCCTGGTAATTCCGGGCTGCCAGTACCATGCCAAAAGCTGCCGTTACACCTATCAAAGGTGCCCCCCTGACCTTAAGCATTTTTATCGCCCGGGCTATTTCAGCAGGGGTATGGCACTGCTCGTAAACAACCTGGCCAGGCAATTGGTTCTGGTCCAGTACAAACACGCTATCATCAGCAAAGAATATAGTTTTAATCATTTCAGCACACCTGAAGTCTCAGCTATACTAGAACAATTGCATTTCCGGGGCAGTAGTATACCCTTAATACTATCCATTAACAAGCTCCTTAATTTACTGAGGCTCTTACCCATAACTTCCACTACCTCATTATGGGTAAGAAGCTTGGGTGAGATTCCCGCGGCAAAATTAGTCACAATCGAAACATTTGCATAGCAAATGCCTAATTCCCTGGCCAGGCATACTTCGGGAACGCTTGTCATACCAACTATATCCCCGCCAAGTTGTTTAAACATGGCAATCTCTGCCGAGGTTTCAAACCGCGGGCCTTCAGTACATACGTACACCCCGCCGTTGTGAATATTAATACCTTTCTCATCAGCGCTGTGCTGTAAAACCTTCCTTAATTCAGGACAGTACGGCACTGTCATATCACAATGAATAACGCCTTGTTCCCCGCCCTCAAAAAAGGTGCTGATACGCTGTTTGGTAAAATCCAGGAACTGATCGGCCAAAACCACTTCACCAGGTTTGTAGTCATAATTAAGCGATCCTACCGCTGCCGTACCCAGGATACTTCTTACCCCAATCTTATATAAAGCCATAATATTAGCGCGGAAATTAATCAGATGGGGAGGAACACTGTGCTTAGAACCATGTCGGGGAATAAAGGCGACTTCAATCCCATTATGTTTACCGACTAAAACTTTTACATCCCCATATTCAGTACCCTGAACATATTCCCGGGTATCAGTCAGCAAACCCGGATCATAAACCCCGGTACCTCCAATTATCGCAACTTCAGGCATTAAGAAACCTCCTTAACATCAAAAAAGAATTAAACCTAAGCTCACTTAGGCAAAGGCACACAGATTAATCCTAATTGCGTTACCCCATGGCTACAGAAAATAACACCAGTGGGAATTTACTGAGGTATTTACCCCAAAAATTCTGTCTCCTTAAAATCAGATCAGTGTTAATCTGTGTTAAATTTTAATAGCATTTAACTACTCGGCAAATAATGCATTGGCAAAATCCTGCGCGGAAAACTCCCTTAGGTCCTCCATTCCTTCTCCCACGCCCACCATTTTTACCGGTATGTTCAGCTCCTGGGCAACTGCCAGCACGATGCCTCCTTTAGCTGTGCCATCCAGTTTGGTGAGTATAATACCGGTAACTCCGGTGGACTCTTCGAAGATTTTTGCCTGACTAATGGCATTCTGTCCTGTTGTGGCATCCAGTACCAGCAGAACCTCATGCGGTGCACCCGGCATTTCATTATCAATTACTTTACGCACCTTGCCGATTTCTTTCATCAAATTAGTCTTATTCTGCAGCCTTCCCGCCGTATCAATTATCAAAACATCCGCTTTACGGGCCCGGGCCGCACCTAAAGCATCAAACACCACTGCCCCGGGGTCCGAGCCTTCCTGATGTTTGATTAGTTCAACTCCCACACGGTCTGCCCAAATCTGGAGCTGATCTATGGCCGCAGCCCTGAAGGTATCGCCGGCAGCTAATAACACTTTGCGGTTGTCCTTTTTAAACCGATGGGCTAATTTGGCGATTGAAGTTGTTTTTCCGGCCCCATTGACACCAACTACCAAAATAACCGTCGGCGGTTGTGCACTAATATTTAGAGGAACGGCAGGAGAATCAAGAATCCGGGCTACCTCCATTTTTAACAATTCAGTGACCTTAGACGGATCGTTGATTTTCTCTTTCTTTATAGCCTTTCTAATATTGTCTACCAACTCCAGAGAAGTATTTACCCCTACATCAGCCTGTATTAATATTTCTTCCAGCTCTTCAAAGAAATCATCATCAAGCTTACTCGAGCTTTTAACCAGGGTCTCAATCTTCCCGGTGATATTTTGCCTGGTTTTGCTTAAACCTTGCTTCAGTTTGTCAAAGAGACCCATCTTCTTGACTGGAGCTGTCTCAACCTCTTCTTGTACTGAAACCGGTTGCAGAACGGGCGATAATTTAACCTGCTGGTCATTATCGTTATCGACCGCCACATCCTGACTAACTTGTTCCACCAACTGTTGATTAGGTTCTTGTTCAGTATTAACCTTTTTCTTGTTTCTAAATCGATCAAAAAATGCCATTCCCAGATCCATCCTTTTATGCTCATTTAGGGCTTTTTATCTGTTATCCCGCGAGGGATTCAGCTTCATTATAATTTACCGTTAAAACTGTCGACACTCCTTCTTCAGGCATAGTCACTCCGTAAATATTTTCCCCGGCCGCAATTGTGGCCTGGCGATGAGTAATAACAATAAACTGCATATCTGCGGCCATCTTCTTCAGGAAGCTCGTAAATCTTAGCAGATTCACCTCATCTAATGCAGCATCTATCTCATCAAGAAGGCAGAAAGGAGCCGGTCTTAATCTTAACAGCGCAAAGAGTAAAGCAATACAGGTTAAGGCTCTTTCCCCTCCGGATAATAAACTCAGTGACTGGTACTTTTTCCCGGGCAATTTTACTGTTAATTCTACACCGGCATCAAACTTATCGCCTGATTCCAGTTTTAGATGTGCTTCACCTCCGCCAAAAATCTGGTTAAATGTCATATTGAAACTTTCATTGGCAAGTACCATAAAGTGGGCAAATTGTTTAATCATTAATTTTTCTGTTTCTTGTACAAGGTTTTCCAGCCTTATTTTCGCTTCCTGCAAATCCGAGTACTGGGTATACATAAAGTCATAACGGTTTTTAATTTCTTCATATTCCTCTATTGCACTTATATCGACCGGACCCAATTCTTCTATGTATTTGAGGGATTCACTGATTTGTGCTTTATAGTCCTTAATCTCCCGGGCTGACAAGAATTCATTCCGGGGAAGCGGGGGATCACTTTGAAACCGGTCCCTCCATTTGTTTTGTATACCTTCCAACTCGGTTTCCAACCTGGTGATATGTATCTCTATATTTCTGGTACTGCCTTCTAATTCGAGCAATTCGTTTTTCCGGGGCCGTATTGCTGTACGTATTTGGCTGGCCTTAGCGGCATATTGTTGCTGCTGCTGTCGGGTACTGGCTATGCCCCGCAGACAAGTTTCCAGTTCCGTCGTAAGAGTAACAATTTGCGATTTTATTGATGTAACGCGGTTGTCATAATCCTTAATATCTTTATTCATTCTGTCATTAAGCAGTCTGGCCTCTTCTAATGAATCTTGATAAGATTTCTTTACCTGCTTGAACTGGTTAATGTTTTTCTCCATATTTTCGAGTTCTTTCTTTTTCATGTTCAGCTGATCAGTATAGGCCTTTAAACGTTCCTTCTTCATCTCATATTCTCTGATCCTGGTATCAACATCAGCCTTGTTTTTCTCGAGGTCTTCGGATAGTTTTTCATTTTCCTGCCTGATAACCGTATAGCTCTCCTCTAATTCGGCAATCCCCAGCTCCAATTGGTTTATTCTCTTATCTAAACGGCCCACATTCTCTATGTCCGTATTGCGGCCCTGAGTACAAACCTTTATATCACTTTGTATCTTATTAAGTTCTCTATTTAAGATATCTTTTTGGAATCGGCATTCCATAAGATGGTTACGGGCATTATTATATGAGGTTTCGATCTCGGCCAGATCAGCGCTCAATTTTTCCATATGTTTGTTAATTCTATTTATAGATTGACGTTGTTGTTCCAGCCGCCGAGTGATATTCTTTTCTTCGGTTTTGCGCTGCAAGGGGCTATTCGAGCGGGAGGGTTTTATACCTCCGGATATGGCTCCACTGGTATTGATGACTTCCCCTTCTAGAGTGACCAATCGTAAAGAATAGCGGGTATCCTTAAAGACCTTAAGACCAGAATCCATACTATCTACGATTAGAATTCTGCCCAGTAAATAATCGATCGCTTTTTGGCAGCGGGGATCGAAAGCCACCAATCGTGATGCGATACCCAGCACTCCGGTCAGAGAACAAACCTCCTGCAGCATCTTGGCAGGTACCGGTTGAGTTTTTAAAATGTCCAAGGGTAGAAATGTCACCCTGCCCAGGCGATTATTCTTGAGGTATTGTATAGCCTTTTGGGCCTGGTCAGCTTTCTCTACCACGATATTTTCCCAGCCTCTGCCCATCGCTACTTCAACAGCGACTTCCATTCCCGGCGGAACATCAATTAATTCTCCGATAACCCCGATTATTCCTTTTACTACGGGCTGGCTCTTTTTCCCCCCGCCCAGAACTGCTTTAACTCCTTCGGAATAACCGCTATAATTCTTATCCATATCCTTTATGGATGCTAGCTTAGTTTCCAGATTAATGGCATCACGCTTAAGCTGTTTGTATTCCTGCTCCATAGTCTTTATAGAGTCGGTAATCTTAACCTTTTTATTTTCCCAATCACTTGCCGCTTGTTCATAAGCCTGGATTTCTTGGGCAATCTCTTTATCATTTTGTTTTACTTTGTTCAGGGCTTCACTGAGATTTTTTAATCTGGCTGAAGCCTCTTCAATGTGGATAACTAATCTTTCTTTTTTCTCCCGGGCCTGGTTGATAGATTGCTCTTTTTCAGCAATCTGGCTCTTAAGATTTGATTCCCGGTTTAAATGTTCAAAGATCAGGTTTTGGGAGGTCTCGAAATGACTGCTCATTTCGTCTATTTGTTTTTTGGATTTACTAATATCTTCAGCCAAAACCTGGCTTTCCTCACATTTCTCTGTATATCTTTGTCTTTCGGTATCATAATCGCGTATGGTTGTCGCAAGATCCTGCTCCAGTTTTTCCGCTAAAGGAGTGTATTTATTCTGATCAGCAACAGCTGTTCTAATACGCTCATGGCAATTCCTTATTTTCTCTTCATACAGCGCCACTTCGGACTTCAGTTGGCTAAGCTGGCTTTCCAGAGAATGCTTTTGCTCCTTGAGGTCGTTTTCCAGATTTCTCTGGTTCTCCAATTGCTGCTCTTGCTCCTTTAGCTCCTGTTCCTGTTGCATAATGGCCAGCTGGATGTTTTTTCGGGCTTCTTGTTTGAGCCGGAGTGCTTCTTTCCTATCTGACAGGTCAGAAACCACCTTATTAATTTCGTGGCTGAGAAGCACTTGCTCCAAATTACGGCATTCCTCAGCTACCTTAAGATACGTGCGAGCTTTTTTCGATTTTACCTCCAGCTCCGTTTTACGGCTGTCCAGTTCCAAGAGGATATCGCTAAGACGGGTTAGGTCACTGTTGGTGGCTGTAATTCGGCGCTTAACTTCGTCCCTTTCCTGGCGGTGCTTAATTATTCCTGAGGCTTCTTCTAATATAAGCCTCCGTTCGAAGCCCTGGGCGTTTAGAACCTGTTCCAATTCACCCTGGCTAATTATGGTATAACCTTTTTTACCCAGTCCGGTGCCAGTAAAAAGGCTGGTTATATCTTTAAGTCTAACCCGGGTTTTATTAAGATAAAACTCACTCTCGCCGGAACGGTAAATCTTTCGGCCAGTGGTTACTTCATTATAGTCCACCGGCAAGCTGTGACAGGAATTATCAATAGTCATTTCCACGCTGGCAACGCCCAGGGCTTTTTTATTGTCAGTACCGTTAAAAATTACGTCTTCATTACTCTGACCGCGGAGATTTCGAATATTCGACTCTCCCAGCACCCAGCGAACGGCATCAATGATATTGCTTTTGCCACAACCATTCGGTCCAATTACTATATTAATACCTGGTTTTAACTGTATCTCGGTATTATTCGCAAAGGATTTGAACCCCCTAATCTCCAACCTTTTTAAATACACCCTTGTCCTCCTGTTTTTCCTATTAAGAAAACATCGCCAGTAGTTATTCTCTCTATCCCTGCTCCGGTGTCAATAATCAGGTTGCCTGATTCTTCAATATCCACATTAACGCCAGTAATATTCTCTAAACCTCGTTTAACCTTGATAACTTCACCCAGATGCAGGCATTCGCCTTTAAATTCAGTAAGGATATTGGCAAACCCCTGTTCTATAAACTGCCAGTAATACTTCTCCAGGTTAGTAAGCACCGCTGATAGAACTTTGCTGTTTTCAATATACCGGTTATTTTCTTCCAGCCAGGACGTAGAGTCAGCCCCAACCGGAAGGGGTAATGATTTGGTATTAATATTGGTATTAATGCCTATTCCCACAATAACATAATCGACGTGGTTGGCTTCATTACTGACCTCGAGAAGAATTCCTGCTATTTTTTTATTATTAACAAGTATGTCATTGGGCCACTTAATCATTGGCCGCCAGTAAGATAGAGACTGTAAAGCCCGGCACACCGCCACTGCACATACCAATGACAGAAGTGCCACCTGGGATAATGAAATGGTCGGATATAGAATTACCGAGAACCATAGCCCGCCAAAGGGTGAAAACCAGTTCCTGCCTCGCCTTCCTTTGCCCCCGGTTTGGCTTCCAGCTACAACTACAGTACCGGCAGGCAGTCTGGCTTCCTGATTGAGCCGTTTGATTAATTCGTTAGTAGAATCAACCTGAAAGTAATATTTGAGCGAATTACCTATTAAAGCGTTATTAAAATGCCGGGTAATTTCAGTTGGTACAACTAGATTACAGGCATTCTTTATACGATAACCCTTACCGTTTACAGCTTCAACTTCAAGTCCTTCCTTTCTTAACTCCTCAATCTGTTTCCAAACGGCAAGCTGGCTAATCTGCAAGCGCGCAGCCAGTTGACTGTCAGATATAAACTGGTCCCGGTTCTTATATAACTCTTCCAGTATTCGCTCCCGCATAGATGGTAGCCAACCTTCCTTTTTTCCTATCTAGCTAGTTTGACAGAGATACCTGTAAAACCTTTTACAGTATAATAAAAAAATTGAACACATCCCGTTTTTCGGGACTGTGCTCAAAACTAATCCTTAACAAATTTGCTGATAAAATCCTTTCTGGTTAGAATTAATTCCGGGTAAGGTTTTCTGTCACCGCTTATACCCACCCAGTCGCGTTCCTGACCGGCGACCGGCTTTAAACAAATCTTGGGGCAGCCCCAAACCTGCTTAAAATGCTCTATATTGGTGCGTCGATTACCAACCAGTTTGGATACATCCCGGGGGTCCACATAAAGCCAGATAGTCTCATCCGGCAAAAGATGTAAGAATTTTTGGGCCAGCATTTCCGTTTGTTTCTTAAAGATTTCCTGTTCTACCAGCTCACCGAAGCTGGGATGAAACGGACCTGCGACTATTGTACCCGGACTGCGTAGGTCCTCACCAGGGTGCAAACCCATGCGGATAACCTCAATGTCCTGTCCCTGAAACTTCAACAACATATGCATGGCGGTATCTATTGATTCGGGTAATCCGAGCGGGTGATAGTCTCCCTGCCGGTACATGGTCTCAAGTGAGGTACCGCTTATCACCAGAGTTGGATATATTCTTACCATATCCGGTTTAAGGGAGAGTGCAGAATCAACGGTTTGCATATCCTGGTCAAAACTGTCCTCGGGAAGACCTATCATTAATTGGATGCCAAGTGTAAATCTATGCTCCTTAATCAGCCGGGAAGCTTTAAAAACATCCTCTGCTTTATATCCTCGAGCCGATGCTTTTAAAACTCTATCACTTAGTGATTGAACCCCTAATTCAATGGTTTGTACTCCCCCCTGGCGCAACAACATCAGTATGTCAGTGTCAATGCAATCCGGCCGGGTGGAAATTCTTATACCTGTAACCCGTCCAGACTTCAAATATGGACTTACCGCCTCAAGATAGCTGCGTTGTTGTAGCGGTGGAATAGATGTAAAATTGCCCCCAAAAAACGCTATTTCCACCTCAGCACCAGTTGGAATGGTACTCAAATACTCTTCTATCAAAGCTGCTATTTCATCCCGGTCAGGTACTCTTTTCTGAGATGATATCTTTTTTTGATCACAAAAAATGCAGTGAAAGGGGCAGCCTAAATGAGGAATAAAAATGGGAATATTATAGTGTCTGGTGTTATTTCTCATAATCTAACCCGGTATCAAAAATAAGTGTTTCTTTTTCCAAAGCCTTGTGTGCGGCATTCTGTTCAGCTTCCTTTTTACTTTTACCTGTGCCTGTGGCCAGTAAGCGGTTGCTAAAATAAACTCCGGCAGTAAAATTGCGGGCATGAGCCGGACCACTCTCTTCTAAGATGGCATAGCTTACGTTTTTTCTGCTTTTGGCCTGAACCAGTTCCTGAAGCCTGGATTTATAGTCTTGATATTCTCCCTTGGCGGTTTCTTTAATAGTCCCTTCCAAATGTTTAAGGATAAAATCCCGTGCACATTCCAGCCCCTGATCAAGGTAGATAGCCCCTATTACTGATTCCACCGTATCCGCCAGAATCGACTTTCTTTTTCTGCCCCCTGACATCTCCTCACCTTTGCCCAGGCGGATATACCTGCCGATGTTAAGCTCGTTGGCTACATCAATGAGCGCTTTTTCACACACCGCCCGTGCCCTTATCTTGGTCAGCTCACCTTCAGCTTTGTGAACATAATGGTTATATAAATACTCAGCTACCACAAAGTTTAGTATAGCATCCCCCAAAAACTCCAATCTTTGATTATTGTTATTAGTACAACGTTCCTGAGAATAGGAGGGATGAGTCAGAGCCATAGTCATTAAGCCCGGATTCTGGAACTTTAATCCGTTATCATTCAGGAAAGACTGTGCTGAGTTAGGTTCGTTAGCCATTATTCGCCTGTTCTAAAAAATTATTCAGAGCATTTAAGAGTAAACCGACCGTCGGGTAGTCTTCCAGGTCTTCTTCAGGAAATTCAACATCATACACATCTTCGATGGCCATAATCATTTCTACAATATCTATAGAATCGGCCTTAATTTCTTCAAAAGTAGTATCCATGGTTATTTCATCGGGATCAATATTCAGCTGTTCGGCCAGTACCTTCCTGGCTAAATCAAACAATTCATTCATAAAATCACTCCTGGTGTTTTTCTCTTCACATTTACCGGGATAACGCTTCTTTCTGCATTGTAACTATATCTTGCTGCACACACTCCGCTGCTATTCTTATTCCATTGTAAACCGCCTGCCGTTTAGAACTGCCATGACATACAATACTGATGCCGTTTATACCCAGTAATGGTGCCCCACCAACCTGAGTATAATCAAAATGTTTAAATATTGATAGTGATTGCTTAAGCTCTTTTTTAACAGCACCGGCCATAATCATAGCCAATCCCTCGACGGTTTTCAGAACTATATTGCCAGTAAATCCATCGCATACAATTACATCACATTTGTTATTAAATAAGTCTCTGCCTTCAATATTACCTATGAAATTTAATTCCGGGTGGTTTTTCATCAGCTTATGGCCTTCAACTACCTGTGCATTACCTTTGGTTTCTTCCTCACCATTATTTAACAAACCAATCCGGGGATTTTCAATACCTAGACCCACCCGGGCATATGCATTTCCCAGTAACGCAAATTGCAGTAATTGTCCCGGTCTGCAGTCGACATTGGCTCCTACGTCTATTAATAAAGAGAACTTTCCGGAGATATTGGGAACGGCTGCTACAATAGGCGGTCTTTCAATTCCCTCCAGGCGGTCTAAAATAAATACTGCGGCAGCCATCTGAGCTCCGGTATTGCCACAGGAAACCACGGCATCAGCTTCACCGGTTTTAACCAGTTTAGTAGCTACCATAATCGAAGAATCCTTTTTCTTGCGCAGCGCTAGTGCCGGCGCCTCATTCATGCCGACCACTTCAGAGGCATGAACAATGCTGACCCGGCCTGGATGACCGGTATATGATTCCATTTCCCTGGCAATTACATCTTGCTCACCTACCAATAGCAACTGGGAATCGTTTTGGGCTGCCCACTCCAGTGCCCCGGCAATTATTTCTGCCGGTGCATAGTCACCGCCCATTACATCGACTGCTATCCTCATAAATAACCTCCCTAAAAACAAAAAGTAAGCTATAATCCGATAATAGACCATACTTACTTTTTGATTTCTGTTCCGTATTTAGACTACATAACCGTCTTGCCCTTGTAATACCCACAAGCCATACAGGCACAATGAGGCATCTTAGGTTCATGACACTGGGGGCATTCAACCAGCCCTGGTTTCTTAATTTTTCTCCACTCGGCAGCGCGCTTGGAACTGCGGGAATGGGATTGTCTTCTTTTGGGTACACCCATTTAAATAACCTCCTTCCCTACTTCAAATTCTTCAGCTTTTCCCAGCGAGGATCGATAACCTCCTCCAGGCAGTGGCAATTTTCTATGTTTTTATTTACGCCACAGACAGGGCAGATGCCCTGACAATCTTCCCTGCACAGAGGAACTAAGGGAATAGTCAGGTATATAGCCTCATTAACCGAAGTCGATATATCAACCTCACCATCTGCAGCTACAACTAGAAAATCATCATCTTCTGCGCTATTTTCAGCGGGTAGCGTACCTTGCATTATTGTAACATAAAAAGGAGACTTTATAGAAAAATTTATTTCCTCCAAGCAACGCGAACACACCAATTTAATCATCGTTTGCACTGTTCCCGAAGCGATAAAAACCTGCCCGGTATTCTCTATCACCAAATCAACCATAACCGGTTCGAGAAAGCAACCGCCAATATCGCTTAGTAATTCGGGATTACCTGCTTCCTGTAGGCGAAACTCCTTTTTTGTATGTGGTTTGGTCATAAGGCTTTTAATATTTACTTTCATGTGTGTTACACCCCATCAAAATACAGGTTTATTATAGTCTGCCCTTAATATTATTGTCAATTATAGAGTAGATATCCAGTTTTATTCAAAAAGGTCCTGGCTCCCACTCTTCATAGGGTAATTTCCGTCAGGTCCAATAAAGATCGATTACCTTATAAACATCTACTAACTGTTGCTAGTCAACTGTTTTGACCTAAAAATGGTAAAAGTTTTTTGAATTGTTTTACTACCATGCTCGGGTCATTGTCAGAGATGCCAATGTGCCAGAAGCCTCTTTCCTTTTTAGAGCTTATCCTAATCCCTTTATTTTATTTCCCTGCAATTGCAATTCTATAGAAAAAGGCAGGCGGTCATAATCGCCTGCTAATAATAATTTTTGAAAAACCTTTAACTAACATATTCGGGGCACGTGTTCCCCTTCCAGGACTCCCATTATCCTTTGGGCTCCCAGTTCAGTTTCCAGTAATACCATATTTTTAGGTTCGGCCAGTACCTCACCAATAAGAGCAGCGTTTTTCGCGTGGGGCAACTGGCGTAAATCTGTTATTATTTGCTCAGCTTGTCCTGGAGCAACAATAATAACCATTTTGCCCTCATTAGCCATATAAAAAGGGTCGAGTCCCAGCATATCACAGGCTCCTTTTACAACCGGTGATACTGGAATATCCCTTTCTCTCACTAAAATGCCCAACTGTGCCTGACCGGCTAATTCGTTCAAAACCGTGGCCAGCCCCCCTCGGGTAGGGTCACGCATACACCTGACCTCTTTGCCATATTTCTCCAGTCTCTTGCCAATCGCATACAAAGGAGCACAATCACTCACCGCCGGGGTAGAAAAAGTTAAACCTTCCCGCCGGGCCATAATTGCCAGACCATGATCACCGATATTGCCGCTTACAATAACCTGATCGCCGGGTTTAATACAGGAGGGGCGATAATCAATACCAGGCGGTATGATGCCGATTCCGGTAGTATTAATGAATATACCGTCAGCACTGCCTTTTTCCACCACCTTGGTATCTCCCGTAACCAGGTTAATTCCGACTTCTCGGGCCGTCGCCGCCATCGACGCGGCTATTTTCTTGAGATCACTAAACATAAAACCTTCTTCTATGATGAAAGCTGTTGACATATACATAGGGTTCGCACCACAGGCCACCAAATCATTGACTGTACCGCATACAGCCAGTTTACCAATATCACCACCCGGGAAAAAAATGGGGGTAATAACAAAAGAATCAGTAGACATGGCTATTTTCCCCGCAGTTACGTCCAACAAAGCCCCATCCAGCATCGGAGCCAGGTAATCATTATTCCAGGCGTTTTTAAAGACTTGTTCAATTAGCTGCTGGCTCATAAGCCCGCCACTGCCATGGGCCATCAGCACTCTATCAGTGGTCACTTTCATCTTCTCCCTTCAGTGGAGTATACCGGTAATAGGCTGCACAGGCGCCTTCCTGGGAAACCATACAAGGTCCGACAGGACGCAATGGGGTACAGGCTTTGCCAAAAAGAACACAATCATGAGGAGTAATTTTTCCTGTCAGCACCTCCCCACAGGCACAACCTTTTATGGGCAGATCCTCTATTTCCGGAATTAGAAACTTTCTGCGCGCATCATAATCCTTATATTTATCCCTTAGTGTAAGGCCACTGCCAGGGATCAGACCCAGCCCTCTCCACCTGGCATCGTAAGGGATAAATACCCGCTCCAGGGTTTGACGGGCTACTATATTGCCCTCTTTTTTAACTACCCGCCGATACTGGATTTCTGCTACTGCCTGTCCGGATTGCAACTGCCGAAGAAGCATAACCAATCCCTCGAGAATATCCATGGTCTCAAAGCCGGTGATTACACAGGGTTTATGATATTTTTGAGCCAATATTTCATAAGGTTCAACGCCGATAACTGCCGAGACATGGCCCGGGCAGATTAATCCATCAACTTTTATATCGGGGTCGGAAAATATAATTTCCAGGGCTGGAGGAACCAGTTTATGCAATGAAAAGACCGAGAAATTCGCCAGGTGTTCCTCATCTGCCTGCTCAACCGTTATACCTACTGCAGGTGCAGTGGTTTCAAAACCTATACCCAGAAATACGACTTCCCGGTTAGGATTTTGGCGGGCAATTTCCAGCGCATCCAGAGGTGAATACGCTACCCGGATATCTGCACCCCGGCTGCGTTCTTCCTGCAGAGAACTATGTGTTCCCGGCACCCTCATCATGTCACCAAAGGTAACCAGCGTAATATCTGGTTGCCGCACCAATTCTATTACTGCATCAATATCTCCCTGGGAAGTAACGCAAACAGGACATCCAGGACCGGAAATCAGTTTGAACCCGGGCGGCAATAAATTCCTTATGCCGCTTCTGGCTATGGCCATGGTGTGCGTACCGCAAACCTCCATTAAAGCTACCGGTCTGGTTGTCTTGCCGATTTCTTGCAATAAACTATTCAAATAGGCATTATTCGAAGCCATCTGGTTGCAACTCCTTTAATAACTGCATTGTTTCCCTAGCCCAATTTTCTTCAATAACCTCCATGGCAAATCCAGCATGAATTAATACATATTCCCCTACCTGAACTTCAGGGGTCAGTTTTATGCTTATGTCTACCTGGTTACCATTAATATCTACCCTGGCTTGGCTATATTCAAGGAGCTCGATAACTTTACCGGGCACACCCAAGCACATTGTGCATCACCTCACTCCCAATAACTGCTTGACCCAGCGCAATGCCCCCATCACCGGGGGGGACCTGTTGGTGTTGAAAAACATAAAAATCCTTGTTGGTCAGATTTTGCATTAACCTTTCTAATAGAATCTGGTTATGAAAAACCCCACCACTCAGGACTACCCTGTTTAAGCCGGTTTCATCCCGTAACCTCAACAATGTGTTGGTAAACATATCAACCAGTGTCAAATGGAACCTTTGGGCAATAACTTCAACAGGAGTTCTTTTTTTTATCTGGGCAACCATATCCTGCCACATAGGAAAGACATCCATTATTAATAAACCGTTTTCCCTAACCACATCGTAACCATAACTGCCTTTTTGCTTTTGGTCAGCCCGGGCCTCCAGTTCAACAGCCGCCTGACCCTCATAAGCATTTATTCCGCATACCCCCAGGAAAGCAGCCACGGCATCAAACAAACGTCCACAGGAAGAGGTAGATATTTCCCGACATGGTCTTTGTTGCACCCGACTTGCTACAATCTCCTTTTCCTCAGTGGATAACCACGGTAAATGCTTATCAGCCATCTTTAGGCCTTCTTCTCCCAGTGCCAACAGCAAATACACCAATGCCATACGATAAGGCTTGCGGGCCGTAACATCGCCTCCCGGTAAGGGGAGGTATTTAAGGTGGGCCAGCCGGGAAAAACTTGAGTAGTCACCTCTCAATATCTCACCGCCCCAAACAGCACCATCTGTTCCCCAGCCTGTACCGTCACAGATAAGTCCCAGAACCTCTCCGGTAAGTCC